>JBQCFF010000040.1:0-3900 GCA_051959485.1 Devosia sp.
GACCTCGCCGAGAAGGGCCGCTACGACGGCGGCTTCCAGACCTTCAGCGCGGCGCTGACCGAAGCCATCAAGATGGCCGGCGAGGCCTATTCGCGCGACGGCACGCTGTCGGGCACGGCCACCGGCCTCACCGACCTCGACAAGCTGATGGGCGGCCTGCAGCGCAGCGACCTGATCATCCTCGCGGCGCGTCCCGCCATGGGCAAGACCTCGCTCGCCACCAACATCGCCTTCCACGTGGCGAAGAGTTTCCGCGGCGAGGTCCAGGCCGACGGGCACACGAAAACCGTCGATGGCGGGCATGTGGGCTTCTTCTCGCTGGAAATGAGCGCCGAGCAGCTCGCCACCCGTATCCTCGCCGAGCAGGCCGAGATCTCGTCGTCGGACATCCGTCGCGGCAATATCCACGAGAGCCAGTTCGGCAAGCTGGTCGACACCAGCA
The DNA here is from genome assembly GCA_051959485.1 of Devosia sp. Lineage (GTDB taxonomy): Bacteria > Pseudomonadota > Alphaproteobacteria > Rhizobiales > Devosiaceae > Devosia_A. The sequence continues at coordinate 443 of JBQCFF010000040.1, forward strand.
ACCTGATGGCGTCGGTGCCGCTCTATATCGACGACACCGGCGGTATCTCGGTGGCGCAGCTCGCCGCCCGCGCCCGCCGCCTGAAGCGCCAGAAGGGCCTCGACCTGCTCGTCGTCGACTACCTGCAGCTGCTCTCGGGCTCGTCGAAGAAGGCCAGCGAGAACCGCGTGCAGGAACTCACCGAGATCACCACCACGCTCAAGGCGCTGGCCAAGGAGCTCGAGGTGCCGATCATCGCGCTCTCCCAGCTCTCCCGTCAGGTGGAAAACCGCGACGACAAGCATCCGCAGCTCGCCGACCTGCGTGAATCCGGCTCGATCGAGCAGGACGCCGACGTGGTGCTGTTCGTCTATCGCGAGGAATATTACCTCAAGAACAAGGAGCCCAAGGAAGGGACTCCCGAGCACATGGCCTGGATGAGCGAGATGGAAACGGTGCATGGCCGCGCCGAAATCATCATCGGCAAGCAGCGCCATGGCCCCACCGGCACCGTGCAGGTGAGCTTCGAGGCGCAGTACACCCGCTTCGGCAACCTGGCGCAGGCCGATTACCTGCCCGAAAGGATGGAGTAAGTGATGTCGGCCTCCGCAGTCGCGACAGGCTATGGCGGCCGCCTGACCGTCGACCTGGGTGCGCTGAAGCGCAACTGGCAGGCGCTCGACAAGGTGAGCCGCGGGGCGCTCACCGGTGCGGTGGTGAAGGCCGACGCCTACGGCACCGGGATTTCGCAGTCATCGAAGGCGCTCTACGAGGCGGGCGCCCGCTTCTTCTTCGCCGCCACCCCCGACGAAGGCATCGCGGTGCGGGCAGCGCTGCCCGAGGACAGCCACATCTTCATCCTCAACGGGCTCTATCCGGGTTCCGCGCCGCTGTTCGTCGGCGAGCGGCTGATGCCCTGCCTGTCGTCGATCCCCATGCTCGAGGAGTGGCTCTCGGCCTGCCTGGAGCGCAGCCAGGCGCTGCCGGCGGCGCTGCACTTCGACACCGGCATCAACCGGCTCGGCTTCCGGCTCAACGAGGCTTCGATCGTCAAGCGCATGATCGACCAGGTCGGTTACGTGCCGCAGATGATCATGAGCCACCTCGCCTGCGCCGACATCCCCGGCCACGAGAAGAACCGCACCCAGCTGGCGCTCTTCACCTCGGTGCTGAGCCAGTTCCCCAACATCCCGGGTTCGCTCGCCAACTCGGCCGGACTGATGACCAGCCGCGACAACCATTTCCAGATGGTGCGCCCCGGCATCGCGCTCTATGGCGGCCGCGCCGTCGCCGGCCGGCGCAACCCGATGGCGCCGGTGGTGACGCTCGAGGCGCCGATCCTGATGATCAAGGAAGTGAAGACCGGCGAGGCGGTCGGTTACGGCGCGCTGCAGACCATGACCCGCGACAGCCGGCTCGCCATTGTCGGCATCGGCTACGCCGACGGCTTCTTCCGCGCGCTGAGCTCGGCCAACAACCAGCGCGGCACGCAGGTGGTGATCGCCGGCCAGCCCTGCCCCGTCGTCGGCCGCGTCTCCATGGACATGATCGGCGTCGACGTCACCGACCTGCCGGAACTGCCCGAGCCCGGCGCCATGGCCGAGATCATCGGCAAGACCGTGACGGTGGACGACCACGCCGAGGTTGCCGGCACCATCGGCTACGAGATCCTGACCAGCCTCAAGGGCCGCTACACCCGGCAATACGTGGAGAGCGTCGGGCCAGCCGCGGCGCAGGGCGAGACCTGACGCGCCGGCTCACCAAAGGTTCCGCCCGTCGATCTGCTCGACCACCAGCGACTTCAGGTCGAAGTCGTCGAGCAGCCGCACATTGATGGCGAACTTCTTCTTCTCCGGGATGCCCTCGCCGCCGAGCGTCCAGTCGGGCGAGATGCCGTAGGTGGTGCAGCCGCACCTCGAGCAGAAATAGTGCAGGTTGAAGCCCGACTGCGTGTACTCGCCGCGATGGGCATCCGAGATGATGCGCGGCGCCTCGGGCGGGTAATAGGCCCACAGTCCGCCCGACTTGGTGCAGAAGGTGCAGGTGCAGCTGGTGGCGTGCGTCGGTGCCTCGGGCAGTTCGATACGGGTTCCGCCGCAGTGGCAGGTGGCGATCACGGTCATCTGAAGCTCCTGTGTTCCGATGCCCTCAACCTGCCAGAACCCTGCTGACAGGCCGTGTCAGCAGCGACCCTGCCTCGGATCGGCCGCCTGCCTGTCAGCTTTTTGACAGCAAGGTTGTGTTAACCAGTGGCGGCAGATCAGGGGAGGTACGCATGCGCGACCGGCCACAGGTACAGATCTGGTTCTACGCTGCCGCGTTCATGGGCTTCGTGGTTGCGGCGCTGCTCGGGGTGACGATGGGCATGCTCTGGACCCATATGCCGCTGATCTGAGGCACATAAAAAGTTATCCCAGCCATCCTGTTCACTCTTCGTTCTTGCCCGACGGGGTAGCTTCGGCTATCTGTCGAGTCTCCGCGGGGCAAGTGATGGCGCGCACCAAAACCTCTTACGTCTGCCAGGCCTGTGGCGCGGTTTCACCGCGCTGGCAGGGTCGCTGTGAATCCTGCAGCGAGTGGAATTCCATCGTCGAGGAGATCGTCGATTCAGGCGTCGGCGCCGGGCCGAAATCCGCCGTGGCCGGCGGCCGGCCGGTGGAACTGCTGCCGCTCGCCGGCGAGACCGAGACGGCGGCGCGGGTCACCTCCGGCATCGCCGAACTCGACCGGGTGACCGGCGGCGGCTTCGTCATGGGTTCGGCGGTACTGGTCGGCGGCGATCCGGGCATCGGCAAGTCGACGCTGCTGCTGCAGGCCGCTGCGGCGCTGGCCCAGCAGGGCCGCCGCATCATCTACGTCTCGGGTGAAGAGGCAGTGGCGCAGGTGCGGCTCCGGGCGCAGCGGCTCGGGCTCGGCGACAGTCCGGTGCTGCTCGCCAGCGAGACTAACGTCGAGATCATCCTCGCGACCCTGCAGAAGGGTCCCGCGCCCGACCTCGTGATCATCGACTCGATCCAGACGCTGTGGACCGACCGGGTGGAGAGCGCCCCCGGCACCGTGACGCAGGTCCGCACCTCGGCGCAGGCGCTGACCCGCTTCGCCAAGAAATCGGGCGCGGCCCTCGTGCTGGTCGGGCACGTCACCAAGGACGGGCAGATCGCCGGCCCGCGCGTCGTCGAGCACATGGTCGACGCGGTGCTCTATTTCGAGGGCGATTCGAGCCACACTTTCCGCATCCTGCGCGGCGTGAAGAACCGCTATGGCGCGACCGACGAGATCGGCGTGTTCGAGATGTCGACGCTCGGCCTGCGCGAAGTCTCCAACCCCTCGGCGCTGTTCCTCGATCAGCGCGACAAGGCGGCGGCCGGTTCCGCCGTGTTCGCCGGCATGGAAGGCACGCGGCCGGTGCTGTGCGAAATCCAGGCGCTCGTCGCCCCCTCGCCGCTCGGCACGCCGCGCCGCGCCGTGGTGGGCTGGGA
>JBQCFF010000041.1:0-18540 GCA_051959485.1 Devosia sp.
CGATCACGGCGGCCTTGTAGGCGGCCATGGCGTCCTCGGGGCTGGCCTCACCCGACACGACGCTCTCGGTCATGCGCTGGATCTCGGCCGACACCTTGTTGTAGTTCGGATCGTTCGGCCGTGCGGTGGTCAGCGGCAGCAGCGATTCCTGCGTTGCCTGCAGGTAGTGGTTGTTCGGCGTCGCCACGTCGTCGCGGATGCGGCGCGCCTCACGATAGCCCTGGAACGAGGTGAGCTCTTCCTGGCTGTTCATGAAGCTGAGCAGCGCCCAGGCTTCCTTCGGGTTCTTGGTCGCCGGGTTGAGCACGAACCCCGTGCCGCCCGACACCGTGACGAAGTCCTGCCCGCGGTAGCCTTTGCCGGGCTCCTGCGCCGGCATCGAGGCCCACGCGACCTCCGCATCGCGGTTGTCCATGCCGAACTCGGCCCCCGGCGCCATCACCGAGTTGAAGAACCAGTCGCCCTCGACCAGCATCGCGGTCTTGCCGTCGCGGAAGTTGGTGAAGGTGCGGTTGCGGCCGTCACCGAGCAGCTGCGCGCGTTCGTCGCCCAGCTTCTCGTCCACGTAGATGGTCTTGTAGAGGTTGAGCGTGTCGAGGATGCCCTGGCTCGAGACGATGTACTTGCCGTTCTCGTCGACGACACTTTCGCCCGTCCCGAGGATGGCCATGTAGTAGCCCTGCATGGTCGTGGCTTCGCCCATGTTCACGCCGGCATTGAGCTGCAGCGGGAACGAGTCGGGATGGGCCTTCTTGATGGCGCGGGCGGCGTCGAGCAACTCGGCCCACGACTTTGGCTGGAAGCTGTCCGGATCGATGCCGGCCTCCTTGAGCAGCGACTTGCGCACGAAGATGGCGCGCACGTCGGTGCCGAGCGCCAGGCCGTAGGCCTTGCCCTCGTAGCTCATCAGCGACTTGGCGCCTTCCGAGATATGGCTCCAGCCTTCCCAGTCGTTGACTTCCGGGCCGGCCACCTCGTCGAGCGGCTTCAGCAGGCCGCCTTCGACGAAGGAGGGGATCAGGAAGCCGTCGAAGGCCGACACGTCGGCGCCGGCGCCGGTCGAGAAGTCCAGCGCCAGCTGCTGGGTCATCTGCTCGTCCTGGCCGCCGAATTCGTTGAGCGAGACGGTGACGTCCTGGCCCTCGGCCTTCATCTTTTCGGTAAACTTGGGGATCACGCTTTCCTTGATCCAGGTCGCGGTCTCGCTGTTCACCCCGCCGACGACGCAGCGGCAGATGATGCTGAGGTCCACCGCGAAGGCGGGCGTGATCATGGTCGTGGCAGTGGCGAGGCCCAGGTAAAGGGCACGCAGGCGATTGCTCATCGCGATTTCCTCCCGTGGCGGCACCGCTTTGCGGATGCCAGATTGGCGACTTCGACGTCCCCTCCGGACCCGTCGTAGTTCACAGACGGACAATGAACACGCTTGCATTAGCCGTCAAGCGACAGAATGAACGTTTCACGTGTCAAAGCGATGACGCAATCGATGGAATGTTTGTTCCATTTGCAGTGACACCATCATTGGTCGGCAAACCGAGGCATCTAGCCGGTCTGCCAGGCTCTTGCGCTTGACAGGGCTGCGCGGAGGGCGCGACAACGGCTTTGCACACGATTACATTTTTAGGGCAGCAAGGCAGACCTTCTTGAGCGACAGGGGCACGCGAAACCGCAGCCGGGCCACCGCCGACATGGTCGCCACCGCGGCCAATGTTTCGCGCGTCGCGGTCAGCCGTGCCTTCAATCCGCACGCCTCGATCAAGCCGGAAAAGCGCGACCGCATCCTCAAGGTGGCGCAGGAGTTGAACTACACGCCCGACATGGCGGCGCGGTCCATGGTCACCGGCCGCTCGCACCTCGTCGGCATCATCGTGCCGGACATCTCGGGCCCGTGGGAAAGCCAGGAACTCGACGCCATGACCACGGCGCTGCAGGCCGAGGGCTTCGCGACGCTGCTGTTCCGCACCGGCGCCGACTTGTCGCTCGACGAGACGCTGCTCACCTACATGAAGGGCTTCAACCCGGATTCGGTCATCGCCTATGCCGAGAACGTCCGCCCGGCGACCCTGGCGCGCGTGCTCGACCGGGCCGTGCCGATCTATATCGGCTACCCCGACGAGGACGAGCCGGCCGAGACGGCGCCCGCATCGGCGCCGCTGTTCGACCGGCTCGACGTGCTGCAGCGCGAGGGCATCGAGCAGGCGGTGGCGCTGATGCAGGGCTATGGCGCGAAGAGCTTCGCCTTCCTGGCCGGCAAGCAGAACTCGCTCGCCACCGTCTCCCGCGGCCGCATGGTCGCCAGGGTGCTGGCCGAACGCGGCCTGCCGCCCTTCGTCCGCATCGAGGGCGACTACACCTACGATACCGCCTATCGCGAGGTGCTGAACCAGTTCCGCATCGGCGAGCCGGTCGACGCCATCTTCGCCGCCAACGATGTCGGCGCCTTTGGCGCCATCGACGCGCTGCGCAACGAGCTCGGCCTGCGCGTGCCGCAGGACGTCAAGGTCGTCGGCTTCGATGACGTCCATCAGGCGCACTGGAAGAGCTACAGCCTTACCACGGTAAAGCTCGATATCGCCGAGCGCACCCAGGCGCTGCTGCGGCTGATCCTGCGCCGACTGAAGAACCCGACGGCTCCATCGCTCGTCGAAACGATCTCCACCCGCCTCGTCGTGCGCGGCACGGTGGGCTGACCGCGAACCGCAATGACCAAAACCATCCACCTGGTCTTCAAGACCCATCTCGACATCGGCTTCACCGATCACGCCGCCAGGGTGCGGACGCAGTACCACGAGCGCTTCATCCCGCAGGCAATCGACACCGGCGAACACTTCTTCGCCGAGAACCCGGATGAGCCGCGCTTCATCTGGACCACCGGCGCCTGGCTGATCTGGGATCACCTCAACTCTCAGCCGTCCGACCGCGTCAGCCGGCTCGAGCGCGCCATCGAGCGCGGCCTGATCCGCTGGCACGCGTTGCCCTTCACCACTCATTCCGAGCTGATGTCGCCGGAGGTGTTTCGCGCCGGACTCAGCTACAGCGCCGAGCTCGATAGCCGCTTCGGCAGGCGCACTATTGCCGCCAAGATGACCGACGTTCCCGGCCACACCATCGGCATCGTGCCGCTGCTCGCCGAAGCCGGGGTGAAGTTCCTGCACCTCGGCGTCAACACCGCCTCACCGCCGCCCGACGTGCCGGACGTGTTCCGCTGGCGCGCCCCGGACGGCAGCGAGGTGCTGGTCATGTACCAGAAGTCCTACGGCGAGACGCATTTCCCCGAGGGCTTCGACGACGGGCTCGGCTTCGCCCATACCGGCGACAACCTTGGCCCGCAGTCAGTCCCCGCCACCATGGAGGCCTGGCGCGAGGTCGCGGCCCACAACCCCGGCGCCACCATCCGCGCCGCCACCCTCGATGACTACGCCGCGTTGCTCGAGCCGCGTCGCGAGGAGTTCCCCGTCGTCGACATCGAACTCGCCGACAGCTGGATCCATGGCGCCGGCACCGATCCGGACAAGATCAAGCGCTTCCTCCACCTGCAGCGCGCCTATGACGGCTTCGTCGGCGAGGGCCTGACACCGTCGCGCCTCGCATTCGGCCGCGGCCTTGCCATGGTCGCCGAGCACACCTGGGGCGTCGACATCAAATCCTACCTGCGCGACGAGGAGGCCTGGGACCGTCCGGCCTTCGAGGCCCGCCGCGCCGGCGACTATCGCTTCCGCTATTCGGAAGCCTCCTGGGCAGAGCAGCGCGCCTATCTCGACGCCGCCGTTGCCGAACTCGAGCCGGCCGACCGCGCCTGCGCCGAGGCCTCGGACGCTGCCAGTGGCGCCGCCGCCGGCTGGGTCGTCGAGACCGACGCGGCCACCGGCGACCTTGCCCTCATCCGCTCGCCCGCCGGCATCGAGCTCGCCGGCGCCGACGGGAGCCTCCTCGGCTACCGCTACGAGAGCTATGACGTTGCAGACGTCGCCGCCCACATGGACAGCTACCTGACGCACCGCGAGATCTGGGCCATCCTCGATCACGCCAAGCCCGGCCTAGAGCGTGCCGCCACCGCCCGTTCGGCCCGCTGCACCCCGGCCCTGGTTGACGGCATCCCCACCCTCGACCCCGGGGCACACAAGACCCTCGGTGCGCCGCGGCAGGTCGCCTACCGCTTCCGCGCCCTCGACGACCACAACATCGAGATCACCGTCGAGCTGATCGACAAGCCCGCCAACCGCATGCCGGAAGCGAGCTTCGTCACCTTCACGCCGGTCGGCCGGCACGACTGGCAGTTCCTCAAGCTCGGCCAGTGGCTCGACGCCGGTCGCGTCGCGCCGAAGGGCGGCGGCCAGCTGCAGGCCGTCGCCGCGGTACGCAGCGGCGCTGTCTCGATCCGTCCGCTCGACGCTCCGCTGGTTGCCCCGGCGGCTACGCAGTTCATGCCGTTCCGCCCCGAGCCGCCGGACTTCTCCGCCGGCCTCCGCTTCAACCTCCACAACAACAAGTGGGGCACCAACTTCCCGATGTGGTGGGGCGCCGAGCGCTTCATCGCCCGCTTCGTGCTGACGCTGCAGGCGGGCTAGGGCCGCGTATTCGATTGACGCGGGGCGTGCTGCCGCTACATTTCGCGCATGAATCCGAACACGCCGGAGCATGCTCCGCCGCGCCCCAGCGTCTTCATCGTCGGTAGCTGCGTCACGCGGGACGCGTTTGAACTGGCGGGTCACGGATACGCCATCCTGGACTATGTGGCGCGCACGTCATTCGCGTGTTCGATGTCGGGCGAGCCGTTTCCGGTCGGCCTGTCGACCCTCGACAACGAGGGGGCCGTCCAGAGCAGCTGGCAGCGGCGGATGGTCGAGATCGACCTGACCCGTGGCTTGCGCGCGCGGCTCCGCGGCGTCGCCGATCCCGCCAAAACGCTGCTGGTCGTCGACTTCATCGACGAGCGCTTTCACCTCTATACGCTGCGAGGCGCACTGGCGACCGGGTCGGTCGAGTTGCAGCGCGTGGGGATCGAAGACAAGCTGCCGGGCGTCGGCCGGATCGACTCCGGCACCAACGAGCACTTCCAGCTCTGGCGCGACGGTTTCCGCAGCTTCGTTACCGAAGCGCGGCTGCGGGGAATGACGCCCATCGTCAACCGGGTCCGCTGGGCCTCGGCGACAGCCGACGGCACGCCACTGCGGGAGTCGTCCGACTACGTCGCAGCGTCCAATCGCTATCTCGAACGGCTCTATGCGGCGGCGGATGCCCTGGGAGTGCCGGCAATCGACTATGGCGAGATCGGTTTCCTCGCCTCGCCGGCTCACAAGTGGGGGCTGGCGCCCTTCCACTACACCGAAGCGGTCTACGCCCGGTTCCTCGAGCAGCTCGGGCAGTTCGCCACCCGATAGGCGGAATGGCCGGCGCGCGGCCGGCCATCCCTCTCACGATCAGTAGATGTCGTGATCGTGGTGGTGATGGCCCCAGCCATTGCCGTTGCCATGGTGGAAGTGGCCGCGGCCGATGAAGTGCCCGGGGTGAATATTACCGTTGTTCTTCAGTTGCCCGACGCCGAGCTTGCCATTGTTCTGGGCCTGCTCGACGCCGTGCTTGGGCGCTGCATAGGCATGGCTGGTCAGGACAACGCCCGACGAAAGCCCGGCGGCAACGGCCACGATGGCCATCAGTTCTTTGCGTTTCATGTCTCTCTCCTTTGTTGAGACGTTGGGGAGATGCCCAAGAGGGGCGGGGCAAGCCGATCACGGTGATCGCCACCGGCTATTCGATTTGGCTCAGGGGGTCCTGAACCGCTCTTCCGGCATGAACAGGAAGGTCGGCGTGGCGTTGAATCGCTTCCAGCAGACGTACCGGCAGCCGGCGAGGAAGGCCCTGACCTCGGGAAACGTGGCGCTGCTGGCCTCGACGTAGAGGAGCGGCCGATGTGTCTCGACGATGCGCGCCGCGCCGCGCAGCACGTCGAGCTCCCAGCCCTCCACGTCGATCTTGATCAGGTCGACGCGCGCCTCGCCTTCGAGTTCGTCGTCGAGGCAGAGCAGGGGCACCTCGCCGGCGGCATCGCTTTCGACCCTCGACATGCCGCTATTGCCATCGGCAGCCGCGATCGCATGCGCCCGGCCGGCGACTGCGCCCACGGCAGCGTTGTGCAGTCGGCACACGGCCTCGACGCCGTTGTCGCGCACGTTGGCCTCGAGCAGCGCGAAGGTCCTGGCGTTCGGCTCGAAGGAGACAGTCCGCAGCCCCAGCATTCGGGAGAAGTACAGCGTGTGATTACCCACATGCGCGCCAACATCGACTGCGCATTCGGCAAAGAACAGGCGCGAGCGGATGTCGGCCAGGAGTTCGGCCTCATAGAAGTCGCCGGTCGACTCGATGGTGCGGGCGATATGGTCCTCTCCGCTTTCGAAGCGCAGCGTCAGGCGCTTGCCTCCGGCGGAGAAGGCGATGTTCGGCTGGTGCTCGTTCATGCCCGTTCCACTCCGATCGCGAGCCGCACGTCGAGCTTGCCGAAGCCGGCGAACTGGACGATCTCGGGCAGTTGCTCGCCCTGCCGCTCGCGCGTGTAGGTCTCGAAGATGGATTCCTCGGCCTGCTGGTCGGCGACCCAGCCCGCCGGGCGAGATACGCAGACCAGCCCGATGCCGTTCTCGTGGCAATAGCGGGCGAAGCGCACGTCGACGAAGCGCTGCGAGGTGCGCATGAACTCGAACGGCGGCATCAACTCGCCCGGCAGCATCAGGCAGCCGGTACCCAGCTGGTTGACGAGGATGGGCTTGTCGAGCGCCTTGTCGAACTTGGCAACGAAGCGCGAGCTCGGCGCGCCCTCGAACAGGTCGGAATAGATGACGCCGTGCAGCCCGACCGACACCCGCGAACTGGGCATGCGTTGGTGGAAGGCGATCATCCGCTCCACATAATCGGGAGGGAACGTCAGGTCGTCGTCCATCAGGAAGACGTATTCGCCCTTTTCCGGCTTGCGCCAGAACTTGCCGGTATCCTTGAGGTCGTCCTGAGGGATCTCGTAGTGGACATTCGGAAGGCTGGGCAGCGCCTGCTGCTCGCGCCTGGTGAACTGGTTGAGCACGACGTGGATCTCGTCGAACTGCGGCGCCACGCTCTCGAGCATGACAGGCAAATTCTCCAGCCGGCCGGGATAGGTCGCGATCTGACCGACGCGTTTCATTTGGCTACCTCGAAGCTGGTGACGCCGGTGTGCGGCATCAGCACGCCCTGTGTTGCGAGGGCCTCCTCGATGGAGGGCAGGCCCGGATGCTCGCCGATATGCCGCGAGCGGGCGGCGGCCGCGGCGTCGGAGCGCCGCGCCGGCGCGCGATAGCCGTCCTCGGTCGCCTCGATGCCGGGCGAGCGGGTCAGCGAAGTACCGGAGGCAAGCCCGAGCATGGTGGGCGTCTGCATCAGCTTGACCGCATCCACGCCGAGCCGGACGCGGAGCTTCTCGTAGAACTCCGTGTCGGCGCCGAAGCGGGCCGGCCGGTAGGGGCCGAAGCGCTCGTACACCTCGCGCGGCGCCAGCAGGCTGACCACCGCGATGCGCGCCACGGCGTGATCGGAGGAGAACACGAACTCGCCCCCCGGCGTCACGCGGAACCACTGCGCCGCCACCGCGGCCGCGCCCTCCTGCTTGAGGTACCGCAGTTGCCGCTCGATGCGGTCAGGGAAGGCGTAGTCGTCGGAATCGTGGAAGGTTATGTAGGCGCCGCGCGCCTCGGGGATCAGGCTGTTGCGGACCCCGTAGGTCCCCTGGTTGCCGCAGGAGCGGAACAGCCGCACGCGCGGGTCGCCGCGCAGCTTGTGGAGTTCCGCGCTCGTCGTATCGGAACTCTCGTCGTCGCAGATCAGGAGCTCGATATTGCGGTAGCTCTGCGCGAGGATCGAGCGCGCCGCGTAGGCGACGGTCGCGCCCGAGTTGTGGGTCGACATGATGATCGAGACAAGCTCGTGCGCATCGGTAACCGGCGGCGGGCGATCGAAGGCGATGTGGTGGAGGATGTTGTCCTCGCCCAACTCGGCCTTGCGCAGCAGGGTCGCGCCGTACTTGCCCAGCACGCGGTTGACGAACATGCGGTAGAGCGCGGAGTCGCCGCGCGTTGCGAAGAAATTCGCCATCAGCAGGTTCGTGGCCGCCGTGGCCCGATCGCTGAAGGTGAGGAGGTTCGGCAGCACCTGGTCGCGGGCCACCGCCATGCGCTTGCTGATGTAGTAGGCGTTGGCCTTGCCGCTGGGGAGCGTCGCGAATTCCGACAGGAAGCCGGTGTTCGACGTGCAGTAGGTCGAGAACCAGGTGAACAGACTGTCGTCCTTCTTCACCGCCGCGATGTTCTTGAACAGGAACAGCCGCAGTTCGTTGAGCTCGCCGAAGGCGATGAACTTCCGGCACAGCGCCCTGGCCGCCGGAATGACGTTGTCCCTGCCCAGGTCGTTGAAGAAGGCGAGCAGGTAATCCGCCAACCCCTCCGCCACATCGAACCGCTCCAGCGCGATGGAGATCCGCAGCGTCTCGGTGATCCACGCGAAGCGGTTGCTGTGCACGGCGCGCGACATGCCGGCATTGTGCTCGCGCAGCGCCGCCAGCGGCGGATGGTTGCGCGGGACCTTGCGGGCCTCGTCGCGATCGATGAAGCGCGAGATGCCCCATTTCGCGGCGATGGCGTCGCGGCGAGCGGACTGGCTGCCTTCGCTGGCGAGCTGCAGGTAGCCGCGGAAGTTGGAGAGGTATTCGAAGGAGTAGCCCCGCGACACGAAGGAGGAGAAGTCCGGTGAGTCGGTCAGGAACACCGGCTTGAAGTCACGGCCAGCCGCCTGCTCCCGCGCCACCTCGGCGACTACCTGTTCGAGGTCGGCCCCGCGCAGCCCCATGACCGAGACGCCGACCGTCTCCCCGATGGCATCGGCGGAGCTGGCGCACTCGTCGCCGGCATGGGCGCGCAGCGGCTTATCGGGGCGCAGCGGGCCCGCCGGCCACGAAGCGTGGACCGCCTTGGGCAGCCGGCGCGGGTTCTGGGCGAAGGACGCAACGGGCAGGTGCGGGACAATCTCGATGTAACGGACCTTGCCCTCGGGATCGGTTGTCCGGCGGATCAGGTTCCCGAGCGCCCGGTGCGCGCGCGAGTAGCGCTCTACCTGCGCACGCATGCGCTTGAGCTCGGACGCTAGCGGGGCCTCAGGCACCGCGGGAGGCGGGGCCGGCTGCAGCTCCTCGGATGGCAGGGCGGCCGGCACGGCTTCGTGGCGCTCCGCCGGCGCGTTCATACGCAGCTTCGCCATCGTGCCTCTCGTCCTGTTTATCGTCTTCGCCCGGGTCATTGGGATGCCATGTGGAGTTGGGTCAGCAGGTGCGCGGCCTGTGCCGCGCCATTGGACTGGTGCAGCGACTTGCTGTTGCTGGCGAGGAACTCCCGCGCCTTGCGGTCCGTCAGCAGGCCCACGAGGTCGGGCAGGTCGCTGAGGTCCGCCTCGTCGAGCTCGAAGGCGGCCTGCAGGGCCTGGGCGTGGCTGGAACGCCCCGCCTGGTCATCCATCGAGGGATGCCGGTTGGGAATGAAGATCGTGGGCAGGTCGAAGTTCACGACCTCGTGGAAGGTGTTGTACCCCGCCGCCGAGATCGAGAAATCGAACGCCTTGAAATACTGGCTCAGCGGATAGCCGCGCAGGTACGACACGCCCTGCCAGTAGTTGAGCGGCTGCGTGCCGTTGAGCCACTCGGCGACGCAGATCTGCAGGTCCTTGAACCGCTGCAGCTGGGTCACCAGCGTGTCGACCAGGGTGACGACGTCGCGATTGTAGCCGGCGCCGAGCTGGATCAGGACGCTGGGCCGATCGGGCTCGAGGCCGAGCCGCCGCGCCGCCTCCGGGCGGGGCAGCAGTTCCTCCTCGTCCAGCAGGCGGATCGGCGGGACCAGCACCGCCTCGTCGCGCCGGCACGCGGTGATGCCCTCGTCAGCCTGCCCTTCGAGCTCGCCCGGCTCGATGATCAGGTCGAACCAGCGCGAATTGTCCATGAAGGGGCTGTTCAGCGGTCCCCATAGCCCGCGGCGGATCCAGGCCAGCCGGCAGTCGCGGCGCGCCGCCACGGCGTGCATCAGCCCGCCCGACGGGTTGTTACCGTCGTACACGACGAGCGCCGGATCATAGGCGTCGACCAACGTTTCGAGGTCGTGCCGGAACCAGGCGTCCCAGTGCGCGAAATCGCCACCGACATAGCTCGCGGACGGCATGTACTCGGCCAGGTAGCCGAGCCGCTCGATCGCCGGCACCGCCTGTGCCTGTGTTGCGAACAGCAGCGGCACGCGGCTGTCCATACGGCGTGCCACGGACAGCAGCCGGCTCACGTGTCCGACGCCCACGCCATTCGAGGCGACGAACATCACGGGGCGCTGGCGGCCGGCGGCGGGCAGGGGGCTCGGCTCGCGCGGCGCAGCGGCTGCGGCACGCTTGCGCGAAAACTTCGAAATCAGCCGCGACAGGGCCTCTCCGGCCTCGCAGTAGCTTGCCGCGCCCTGGTAGTGCGGCTTCAGCCACGCCGCCGCAACCACCGGCACGCCCAGCTGCGCTGCCGCGAGGATGACCGTGTCGATCAGTGGTCCATCCGGCGACGGCGGGAAGTAGGCCAGTCCATCGAGCAGCGCCAGGCGGTCGAGCGAGAGGTTCGACAACTGCTCGGCGTCGAGCGCCACGATCTCGACCCGCTCGGTCGTGGGGGGCAGCGGGTGCCCGTCACCCATGATCCAGCCGACGCGTGCCTTGGCACGTTGCGTCTGCGGCGCAGGTCGCGCCGGCAGCGCGTCGAGCAGTGGCCGGTGGTCGTCGGCGCTGAGCCTGAGGTTGCGCGGGGCCGCCTCGCGCAGCCAGTTGTTGGTCGGGCTCCACTGCACCGGGGCGCCGAGGCGTTGCGACATGCGCGTCACGCCATAGTCTGCCGCCTGGTGGCAGACGAGCGTCGCCCGTTCGGCGCGGATGCCCGCCAGCGGCTTGCCCTGCCAGTCCAGTTCCGAGGGCCCGTGCACCACAAGCAAGTCAACCGTGCGGTGTTCCGAGGGGTCGAGCACCGAGGCCAGGCCACGTCGTACGCAGGTCTGGATCTCGGGCGCGATCCGCGACGCGGGTCCCAACGCGGCTGCATGCAGCAGCCCGACCTGCCGTCCAGCCGCCGTGTGGCTCCGGACCTCCTCGGCGATGCGGAAGCTCCGCTCGCCTCCGGCGGTCATGTCGCCTGCAATGACGACGTCAAAGTCCGGCGCCGTCATCCTCGCGGATGCCTTCTTGACCCTGGCTCTCAAACTTTTCTCTCCGCTTCGTAGCAGCGTTCGGTGACTGCCGCCAATTTTCAGCAAAATCCCGGCAAATACGCGGACCTTGATGATTCGCGTTGTGGGGGAATCCGCGGCGCGGATCGGAATAAGCACGTTCGAATAAGGTAGAAGCAAGGCGTCAAGAACGCCGTTAATACTCTAACAAGATTGCCTGTGCTTGACCTGAAGCCTCATATCAGCGAATTTACAGGTAGTAGAACTTAGACGTTATTATTGGCAATGCGACCTGAATATGCCGTCGTGCCCAAGCAAAACTGTAGAAGGATTTTTCCCGCCGGGGCGAAAACTCCCGCAAGTGCGAAGTACACCCGAGCCAGATCACGCCCCCAATTCGCCAGCATTCAAAGGGTCGGGCGAGCGCCGCGGCGCGCGACACTGAACATCGAGCACCGGCCAAGTAGCGTGTTACCGGGACGCAAGACGATCGCGGCCGGCGACTCTGGTAGTCGCAATCGGCAAGGCGAAAACGCTGCAAGTCATTGCGGTACTTGAGGAGACGCACGGCGGCGATGACTCCGCGCGGTCACCAGGGGCTCCACTAGCCCAAGGCTCGAGGACTCTGCCGTCGTGGTGGCGGCGGCCGCCCGGTCACCTTCGACTGGGCCCGGCTGCAGCCTTGCGCCGTCCCGTGACGGACCCGCGTTCGATGCGTCCGAGGAGATGTGCCACGATCGTGCGGGATTCCTCGGCAGCAGCCAGGATCGTGCCGGACTTGCGGTTGGAGGCGAAGTCTAGGCCCGGAAAATAGAGGCCGGCCGCCGTGCCGATGCCGTCCACGTGACAGGGTTGCTGATCCTGGTCGATGGCGCCGGCAACCTTGAGCCAGCTGAAATCACCCTCGAAGCCGGTGCACCAGATGATGATCACGATGCCGCTGGATGTTAGGTCGAGCGAGGTTATCTCCGGCGACGGAATTTTCGCGGGCACCACTTCGGCGGGATCGTCCGTGGCAGCCGGTGCCTCGATGCCGGCTCGCGCGATCAGCCCTTGTGCTCCCCGGCGATACGCCGCCCGCGGCCGGTGCTACGGCAACCGCAGTCGGTGCCGCGTTGAATGAGACCTCAGCCGGCAACTCACCTTACGGTGTAGCCGCCATCGATCACCAGCACCTCGCCGGTGACGTAGCGGGAAGCATCCGAGCAGAGGTAGAGCGCTGCCGCGCCGATATCCTCGGGGGTGCCGACCATGGGCAGCGGCGTCATCGAGCGCCATACCGGGGCCCATTCGGGATTGGCGAAGCCGCCGGCGGTCATGTCGGTTTCGATGTAGCCTGGGGCGATGGCATTGGCGCGGATGCCTTGCCCGGCATAGTCGCTGGCAAGGCTTTTTGTCAGCATGTGCACCGCGGCCTTCGAGGCGTTGTAGGCGGCCTGCGGCTGCGGGATGTTCGAGATGTAGCCCGAGATGGAGCCGATGTTGAGGATCACCCCGTGCTGTTGCTGGCGCATCGGCCCGAGCGCTGCCTGGCAGGCGCGGAACACTGAGTCGACATTGATGGTCATCAGCCGCCGATAGTGCGCCTCGGTGAAGCTGTGGGTCTCGCCGTGCTGGGCGACGCCCGCATTGTTGACAAGGATATCGAGCCGCCCCGTGATCGCGGTGGCATCGGTCACCAGCCTGGCGGGCGCGGCGGGATCCTCCATGTCGGCCTGCAGGTAGTCGACCTTGTGCCCGGCCGCCTGCAACTCCGCCATCACCTCGGGACGGGGGACGCGCGACGACAGCACGACATGGGCGCCGGCTTCTGCCACCGCCCGGGCGATGCCGAGACCGATGCCCCGGCTGGCGCCGGTGACGAGCGCTACTTTTCCGTCGAGCCGAAACAGATCCAGTATCATCGTTCTCTCCCTCGGTTGTTTCAGGCGGCGCGATCCACGCCCAGGATGAAATCGGCGCAGCGATCGCCGAGCATCATGGCCGGAGCCGTGGTGTTGCCGGCATTGATGTTGGGCACCGCGGAAAGGTCTGAGATCCGCAGGTTGTCGACGCCGCGCACGCGCAGGCGGGCGTCGAGCACGGCCATCGGATCGCCGTCGGCGCCCATGCGGGCGGTGCTGGCCGGATGGTAGTTGGTCTTGACGAACCGGCGGCAGTGCTCGGCCATGACCTCATCGGAGAGGTCGGGGCCGGCCGGGGCGATGACCTTCTCGATCCGCCTGCCGAGCGGGCCGCTCAGCAGCACGTCGCGGAAGAAACGCTGGCCGGCGATCATCACTCGCATGTCTTCGGGATGCTGCAGCAGGTGCGGCGAGACCAGCGGCATGTCCATCGGGTCGGCCGAGCGCAGGCGCACATAGCCACGCGACTTCGGCTTGACGAGCACGGTGGTGATGGTGACGCCGTACGTATCCTCGAACACTTTCAGCAGGTCCCGGTCCAGATAGACGATGGGCACGCAGAAGGCCTGGATGGAGGGCGGCGCGTCGCGGTCGATCGGGTTGATGAAGGCGCCGGCCTCGAAGCCCGCCGAGAGGATCGGGCCATTGCCGAACAGCTTGAAGTTGATGCCGTTCTTCAGCATGCGCCAGCCGACCCCCTGCCGGAAATAGCCATAGGGCCCGTTGGCGACGGAGATGACCGGGACCTCGGGGTGGTCGATGAGGTTCTGCCCCACCCCGGGCAGATCCACCAGTGCCTCGAGGCCATGCTGCCGCAGCTGGTCGGCCGGACCGAGCCCCGAGAGCATCAGCAGCTTGGGAGTGACCAGCGAGCCGGAGCTGAGGACGATGTCGCTCTTCGCGTAGACCGTGTGCTCGGCGTCGCGATCGTCACGATAGGTGACGCTCACGGCCCGCCCGTTCTCGAGGTTGATGCGGGTGACGCGGGCGCGGAGCCGCACCGTCAGGCGTGGATCGTCCTTCAGCGGCTCGACATAGGCGTAGGCGGCGCTCGAGCGCTTACCACGGCGGTTCATGAACTGGTAGAAGCCGACGCCGCGCTGCGTCGGGCCGTTGAAGTCGGTGGTGAAGGGCTCGCCCTTTTCCTGCACGCTCTGCACGAACCAGCGCGACACGTCGTCGATATGGCCGGGATCGGAAACCAGCAGCGGGCCATCGCTGCCATGCAGCTCGTTGCTCAGCCGGTTGTTGCCCTCGATGCGGCGGAAGTGGGCGAGCACGGTGGCCCAGTCCCAGCGGGCACCGTCATTGTTGCCGCGCAGGACCTGGTCCCACTCGTCGTAGTCCGAAGGCCGGCCGCGCATGTAGACTTGGGCGTTCACCGAGGTGCCCCCGCCAAGCACGTTGCCCTGCGGGATGTCATGCACCCGGCCCTTCAGGTGCTCCTGCGGCACCGTGTGATGATAGGTCATGTACTTTGACCCATTGATCAGCTTGAAGATGCCCGGCGGCATGTCGAGCAGCGGATGATGGTGAGAAAATCCGGCTTCCAGCAACAATACCTTGCGGTTGCCGTCAGTCACCAGCCGGGCCGCGACAACGCAACCGGATGCTCCGCCGCCGATAACGATGTGGTCGAATTCTTCGCGCACGTTGATCGCTTCCTCCAGCGCAATCCATCCGCCTGATCTTGCTGCCACTCCGCCGCTGTGGCGCGGCGCGCATTGCAGCGCACCCGGCGAACACTTGGCAAGGCCAAGAAATGTATACCCAATCGACGTTGACGATGGCCGGGACTGCGTGCTTACACTAACATGTCAGCAGTACGCCGGGGGCAGGGAGAGCCGCCGTGCACACCTGCGCACACGTGGCGCGGGCGAGGGAGGGACGACTGGCGGCCGCGCGTTGCGGCGTCCGGGCGTCAATGGTGGATCGGAGCCGCCCATGACGCAGTCGATCCCGGTCAGCCTGCAGGGCGTGACGAAGTCCTTCGCCGGCATTCCCGTGCTGAAGAACGTCGATTTCGACGTTCGCGCCGGTGAGGTGCATGCGCTGCTTGGCGAGAACGGCGCCGGCAAGTCCACCCTGATCAAGATCATTGCCGGCGTGCACGCGCCCGACAGCGGCACCATCCGGCTCGGGGACACCGCGCATGCCGCCGTGAGCCCGAAGGAGGCCCGGCGCGGCGGCGTGGCCACCGTGTTCCAGGAACTGCTGCTGTTTCCGGAACTGACGGTGGCAGAGAACGTCTTCCTCGGCAACGCGCCGCGGAGCAGCGCCGGCATGCTCGACTGGACGCAGATGCGACGCCGCGCCCGGCAACTGCTCGACTCGCTGGATAGCCACGACCTCGACGTCGATGCCAAGGTGGGCACGCTCTCGGTGGCGAACCGCCAGCGCGTGGAGATCGCCAAGGCGCTCAGCCAGGACGCGCGCGTGCTGATCATGGACGAGCCGACCGCGGCGCTGGCCGACGCCGACATCCGCCGGCTGATCGCGGTGGTGAAGCGCCTGCGGGAGCGGGGGGTCGGCATCATCTACGTCAGCCACAAGCTGCCCGAGATCTTCGAGCTCGCCGATCGCGTCACCGTACTGCGCGACGGGGCGCTGATCGGCACCCGGGCGATCGGCGAGGTCACAGAGCAATCGCTGGTCGCCATGATGGTCGGGCGGGAGATCGATCACATGTTCCCGCGCGGCGAACCGAAGATCGGCGGGGTAATCCTCAAGGTCGAGGGACTGAGCTACGGCAGTCGGGTGCGCGACATCTCGTTCGAGCTCCGCCGCGGCGAAATCCTGGGCCTTTCCGGCCTCGTCGGCTCGGGCCGCACCGAACTGGCGCTGACGCTGTTCGGCATCACCCCAGCCACCGCCGGCAGGATCGAGATCGACGGCACGCCGGTCACCATCGCGTCGCCGAAGCAGGCCCGCAACCTCGGCATCGCCTATGTCCCGGAGGATCGCGGCCTGCAGGGGCTGGTGCGGCCGATGAGCATTGCGCAGAACAATTCGATGGCGTCGCTGCACAATGTGGCACGCGGCATCTTCATCGATGTCGGTGCCGAGCTCAGGCGGGCGGCGGAAGCCATCGCCAAGCTGGGGGTGCGTGCGCGCGGGCCGGAGCAGGTCGTCGGGCAACTCTCGGGCGGCAACCAGCAGAAGGTGGTGCTCGGCAAGTGGCTCGAGACGGCGCCGCGGATCCTGATCATGGACGAGCCGACGCGCGGCATCGACGTGGGGGCCAAGGCCGAGATTCATGCCCTGATGAGCCGGCTGGCCGCCGATGGCATGGCCATCCTGATGATCTCGAGCGAGTTGCCGGAGATCCTGGGCATGAGCGACCGCATCCTGGTGATGCATGGCGGACGGCTGACGGCGACCATCGACCGGGCAGAGGCGACGCCGGAGACCGTGGGGGCCGCGATGACGCAGGCCTCGCTGGCGGAGGCCGCCGCATGACGATCGAAGCCGCTGCCCCGCCGTTTCGTCCGCATCGGAGCGCCATGGCCCGCTTCGTTTCCGGGTATGGCCAGGAGGTGGTGATCGCCTGCGCCATCCTGGTGCTGTTCGCGGTGGTGTCATCAATCAACCCGCGCTTCCTCGGCGCCAACAATCTCAACACCATCATCTCCGGCAACGCGTACATCGCGGTGGCGGCGATCGGCATGTCGATGATCATCATCACCGGCCATATCGACGTTTCGGTGGGGGCGCTGATCGGGGTGCTCGCCACGGTTTCCGGCACCATCGCCGTCTCCGGCGCGCCGATCTGGGTAGCGTGGGTGGTGCCGATCTTCATCGGTATGGGCGTGAACTTCGTGGTCGGCCTGCTCGTCGCCTATGGCCGCATCCCGTCGATCGTCGTCACGCTCGGCATGCTGTCGATCCTGCGGGGCGGGCTCGTTTCGGTGACCGGCGGCGCGTGGATCAACAACCTTCCGCCCGAGTTCCTCCTGGCCCAGCAGCGGCTCCTCGGTGTGCCGGTGCCGGTCTGGTTCATGATCGCGCTGACGATCGGCGCCTTCCTGTGGATGCGCTACGCCGCCTTCGGCCGCTCGCTCTACGCCATCGGTGGCAACGCCGAGGCGGCGCGGGCTGCCGGTATCCCCATCGAGCGTCGCATCGTGCAGGTCTTCGTGATCCATGGCGCCTTCGCGGGGCTGGCGACGATCCTCTTTGCCACCCAGCTGAAGATCATCCAGTCGACAGTGCCGCCGAACCTCGAGCTGACCATCATCACCGCTTCGGTGATCGGCGGCGTCTCGATCCTGGGCGGGACCGGCACGGTGATCGGCTCGACGCTGGCGGCGATCCTGTTCTCGGCCATCGGCTCGGCGCTGATCTTCATCAACGTGTCGGCCTACTGGCTGCGGGCGGTGATCGGCGTGCTGATCCTCGCCACTGTGCTGGTCGACATGATCCGGCGGAACCGCGAGATGCGGGGGGCACGATGACGCTCTCGCGGCTGCTCCGGCACGAGACCGTGCTTGCCGCCTTCGTGGTGGTGGCGCTGATCGTGCTCGCCGCGCAGTCGGACAAGTTCTTCACGCTCGACAACCTGCTCAACCAGGGCCGGCTGATGACCGAAGTGGGCCTGATCGCGGTGATCATGACCTTCGTCATCGTCACCGGCGGCATCGACCTGTCGGTGGGTTCGATCCTCGGCATGTCGGCGATCCTGCTGGGGGTACTGTGGAAAAATGTCGGGCTGCCGTTGGAACTCGCCATCGCGCTGACGCTGCTTGTCGGGGCGGCTGCGGGCTTGCTCAACGGGCTGATCATCACGCGCTTCCGGGTGCCGCCGCTGATCGCCACGCTCGGCACCCTGGCGCTCTATCGGGGCATCGCGGAGGGCGTGTCGCAGGCGCGTTCGGTGCGCGGCTACCCCGATTGGTTCTATGTGCTGGGTCAGGGACAGGTGCTGGGCGTGCCGACGCAGTTGTGGCTGTTCCTGATCGTCACCATTGCCGCGGCGATCGTGCTGGGCATGACCACTTGGGGACGCGCCACCTACGCCATTGGTTCGAACGAGACGGCGGCCCGGTTCTCGGGGTTGCGCGTGGACTGGGTGAAGATGGCGATCTATGCCGCCTCGGGCTGCGCGGCGGCGCTGGCGGCGATAATATTCGTGTCGCGGGTTTCCACGACACGCTCTGACATGGGAACGGGCATCGAGCTC
Organism: Devosia sp.; assembly: GCA_051959485.1. GTDB lineage: Bacteria > Pseudomonadota > Alphaproteobacteria > Rhizobiales > Devosiaceae > Devosia_A. The sequence goes on from JBQCFF010000041.1 coordinate 18,336, forward strand.
GACGCCATTACCGCGGTTGTGCTGGGGGGGACGTCGATCTTCGGCGGCCGGGGCACCATCGTCGGCACCGTGCTTGGATTGATCCTGATCCAGGCGCTGAAGAACGGCCTGTCGCTTGCCGGAGTGAAAAGCGACGGAACTATCGTGCTGATCGGCGCCGTGCTGATCCTCACGATCCTTGTCTCGAACTTCGTCTACCGGGGCG
>JBQCFF010000042.1:0-18560 GCA_051959485.1 Devosia sp.
TCGGCATGGCGATCGCCCCCACGCTGCTCGGCGAAGAAGGGAATTTCGGCGAGGCGGGCGCACCGCTGGCGCTGCTGATCGCGCCGACCCGCGAACTGGCCCTGCAGGTGCAGCGCGAACTGCAGTGGCTCTACGCCGATGCGGGCGCGCGGATCGCCGCGGGCGTCGGCGGCATGGACATCCGCACCGAGCGGCGGGCGCTGGAGCGCGGCGCGCATATCGTGGTCGGAACGCCGGGGCGGCTGCGCGACCACATCACCAGGGGCGCGCTCGACCTCAGCGCCATCCGCGCGGTGGTGCTCGACGAGGCCGACGAGATGCTCGACCTCGGATTCCGCGAGGACCTCGAGTTCATCCTCGCGGCCGCCCCGGAGGACCGCCGCACCCTGCTGTTCTCAGCCACGGTGCCAAAGGCCATCGCCGAACTGGCCCGCAGCTTCCAGCGCGATGCGCTGCGGCTGACCGCGACGGCGGCCAACGAGCGGCACGCCGATATCGACTACGTGCAGGTGGTGGTGCGCGCCGACGAAAAAGAGCACGCCATCATCAACACGCTGCTGCTCTACGACGACAGCAACACCATCGTGTTCTGCCACACGCGCGAGGCCACCAGGCACCTGACGGCGCGGCTGGCGAACCGCGGCTTCGCCGTGGTGTCGCTGTCGGGCGAGTTGACCCAGGCGGAACGCTCGAGCGCTCTGCAGGCGATGCGCGACGGGCGGGCCCGCATCTGCGTCGCGACCGACGTGGCGGCGCGCGGCATCGACCTGCCGAACCTCGGGCTGGTCATCCACGCCGACATCCCCTCCAACCCCGAGACGTTGACGCACCGCTCCGGCCGCACCGGGCGGGCAGGGCGCAAGGGCACCTGCGTGCTTATCGTGCCGATGCATCGCCGCAAGGCTGTCGCCCGCACCCTGGGGTTGGCCAACATCCGGGCCTCCGAACGTGGCGCGCCGACCATCGCCGAGATCGAGCGCCACAACCACGACCAGCTGCTGGCGCGGGCGCAGGAGATCACGGCGCCGGAGGAGAGCGAAGCGGGGCTCGTCGCCGAACTGCTGGCCCTGCTGACCCCCGAGCAGCTCGCTGCCGCCTACCTGCGCCGCGAGGCGGCGAGCCGCCCCGCCGCCGAGGAAGTGTCGGAGGAGCGCATCCCGCCGCTCAACGAGAAGCCGGCGAGGCAGCGCTTCGAGGAAGAGCCGCGCGAAGCTCGCGAACCGCGTCCGCCGATGGAGGGCGGGCAGTGGTTCATGCTGCCGCTCGGCCGCAAGCACCGGGCCGACCCCAAGTGGCTGCTGCCGATGATCTGCAAGGCCGGTGACGTGCTGAAGCGCGACGTCGGCTCGATCAAGATCGGCGAGACCGAAACCCGCTTCGAGATCGCGGCCGACAAGGCGGCAGACTTCGCCGCCAGGGTCGCCAGGCCCGGCGGCGAGGTGAACATCCAGCCGGCAAGGGGCGATACGCCGCCGCGCTATCGCGAACGGTCGGACGCGCCGCGCCGCGAGTACAAGCCGCGCGACGAGTTCCCCCCGGGCAAGCGCCAGTACAAGCCGTATGACGCCGGTCCGCGCTACAAGGTCCGCACCGACAAGGGCGCGCGGCTGGACTCCGTTCCGGCCAGCGAGATCACCCCGCCCATCGCCGAGACCGCCGCCGAGCGGCCGGCGAAACCGCCCCGGCCGAACCCCAAGGACAAGGGCAAGCCCAAGTACAAGAACCGGGTGAAGCACGAGCCCCCGGCCGATGCCGGCGCCAAACCGCGGCGGAAGAAGAGCTACGATCCGCTCGATTGACGCGGCGCCGCCACCCCCGCATCCTTCGCCGAAACGGCGGAACGACGGGATGTGAGGGCGGCGCCTACGCCCCCTCGTCGGGGATCTTGAGGATGTGGCCGCAGGCCTTGCAGTGCACCGCATCCGGGTCGTGCCGGCTCAGGCCGCACTGCGGGCAGGGGAACGTCACCTTGTGCGGCCGGAAGATCGATTGCGCCAGCCGCACGAACAGCGAGATGCCGACGATCATCACGGCGATCGAGGTCAGCTTGCCGAACGAGCCCGGCAGCGTGATGTCGCCGAAGCCGGTGGTCGTCACCGCCGTCACGGTGAAGTAGAGCGCGTCGATATAGCTGTCGATACCCGCCTGCTGGCCGGCGAAGAAGGTGAGGATGAAGCCCGAGACGAGGAACAGGAAGGTGATGAGGTTCACCACTGCCTGTCCCGAGTCCTGGTACTGCGTCAGCCGCAGGTGCTTGAGCGGCCGCCACAGGGCGCCGCTGCGCGACAGCGTCCACAGGCGGAGGATGCGCAGGAAGCCGAAATTGGCCAGCGTGGTGGGGAAGAGCAGCGTTATCAGCACGAAGATGTCGATGAGCGTCGTCGGTTGCCTGAGCCAGCGCAGCGGCTCGCGCGCGGCGAGGCTGCGGGCGAGCAGGTCGAGCAGCAGGATCGCCGCCACGGCGAAATCGACCCAGAGGAAATACTGCCGCTCCCGCAAAGTCGGCGTCGCCATGAAGAAGGCGATGATGATGAGGTCGACCACCAGCACCGCGAACTGGAAGCGCAGCGCCTTCGGCGACTGCCCATGGTAGAGCAGGCGCAGCGTCGAACGCAGGCGGGGCAGTCCTCGCGGCTCGGCTTGGTCCAAAAGCGGCGCCTCCTCGGCAGCAACCCTTACCGGTGTTCGCCGACTGCCGCCACCGGCTCCGGAGCACGGGTCAGCCAGCCGGACGGTGCCGCGGCTAAAGCCCTGCTGCAGCTGACCTGTTGCTCCCGCGATACGGCGGTTTGAAGAAAATTGCGGATAACAGAAAAGTTGATGGAACCTTCCCGCGTTTGCCGTAACGTGAGCGTGGGGGTTCGGTCAGGTGGCCGGCTCGACCATCGTATAGCCCGCGCGTCGCGTCAGCGCATCAACATTGGAAGGTACCAAGCAGCCATGCTGTTCCGCTTCTATGAAGTGGTGTCTGTGCTGACGCTCGTCATCGCCATGCTCATCGCCAAGCACCTGCCGTTCTTCAGCGATCTGCCGCTGGCGCAGATGACCGGCATCGTCTGCTTCCTGTTCGCGATCTTCCTGAGCCTGCGCATCTACAACGCCGAGCTCGCCCGCATCCGCGCGGAGGAGTGAGCAACGCAGCGGCGGGGCCGGCGGGCCCTGCCGCGCGCCGCATCGGCATGCTATGAGGGCGGCCATGAACGCGCTCACGACGCCACGCACCGCCCGCTCGGTTTGCCCGCATGACTGCCCATCGACCTGTGCGCTCGACGTCGAGGTGATCGACGCGCGCACCATCGGCCGCGTGCGGGGCGCCAAGGACGACCCGTACACCGCCGGTGTCATCTGCGAGAAGGTGGCTCGCTACGCCGAGCGGGTGCATCACCCGGAGCGGTTGCTGTACCCGCTGCGACGTGCCGGCCGGAAGGGCGCCGGCGAGTGGCAGCGCATCAGCTGGGACGAGGCGCTCGACGAGGTCGCCCGGCGGTTCCTCGAGATCGAGCGCACGCATGGGCCGGAAGCGATCTGGCCCTATTTCTATGCCGGCACCATGGGCCACGTGCACCGCGACGGCATCGAACGGCTGCGCCACGCCCGTGGCTACTCGATGCAGTACGAGACCATCTGCACCGGCACCGCCTGGCCGGGCTTCCTCGCCGGCGCAGGCCGCCTGACCGGCCCGGACCCCGAGGAGATGGCCCAGTCCGATTGCGTGGTGATCTGGGGCACCAATGCGGTCGCCACCCAGGTCAACGTGATGACCCACGCCGTTCGCGCCCGCAAGGAGCGGGGGGCAAGGATCGTGGTCGTCGACATCTACCGCAACGCCACAATGGAGCAGGCCGATCTGGCGCTGCTGCTGCGGCCCGGCACCGACGGGGCGTTGGCCGTGGCGGTGATGCACGTGCTGCTGCGCGACAACCTCGCCGACCGCGCCTACATGGCGGCCGCCACGGATTTCTCGCCGGAGTTCGAGGCGCACCTTGCGACCCGCACCCCGGAATGGGCCGCCGCGATCACTGGTCTCACGGTCGCCGAGATCGAGGCCTTCGCCCGTCTCGTCGGCACCACGCCGCGCAGCTATTTCCGCCTCGGCTACGGCTTCACCCGGCAGCGCAACGGCGCCACCGCGATGCACGCCGCCCTCTCGATCCCGGCCATGACCGGGGCGTGGCAGCATACCGGTGGCGGGGCGTTCCACTCCAATTCCGGCGCGTGGAAGCTGGACAAGTCGCTGATCTACGGCACCGACATGGGCCCGGGCGGCCGGCGCCAGCTCGACATGTGCGAGATCGGCAAGGTGCTGACGGGTGACGCCGAGGCCCTGCGGGGCGGCGGGCCGGTGCAGGCGCTGTTCATCCAGAACACCAACCCCGTCAACGTGGCGCCTGAACAAGGCCTCACACGAGCCGGCTTCGCGCGCGAAGACCTGTTCACCGTGGTGCACGAGCAGTTCATGACCGATACGGCGAAGCTGGCCGATATCGTGCTGCCGGCGACCATGTTCCTCGAGCACAACGACTACTACCGGCGCGGCGGCCACACGCGCGTGCTCTACGGCCCGAAGCTGGTCGAGGCGCCGGGCGAGTGCCGCTCCAACTTCGAGGTGGTCAACGAGCTGCTCCGCCGCCTCGGTTCGGACCATGCCTCGCTGCACCTCACCGACCGCGACATGGTGGCGGAGACGTTCCGGCGTTCCGGCTTCGGCGAGCTCGACGAGATCGAGCAGACGGGCTTCATCGAGAATCCGCAGCCGCCGAGCAAGGCCCACTTCGCCGACGGCTTCGGCTGGCCCGACGGCCGCTACCGTTTCGCTCCCAACTGGCAGGGCGTGCACGACAAGGGCGGCTACAACTGGGTTTGCGACCCGGCGGAGATGCCGCGCTTCGCCGACCACTGGGACGTCACCGAGCGGATCGACGCGGTGACCCCGTTCCGTCTCTCGACCAGCCCGGCCCGCGCCTTCCTCAACTCGTCCTTCAGCGAGACGGCGGGCAGCCGCAAGCGCCATCCGGAACCGACCGTGTTCATCCATCCCGAGGACGCGGCAGCGCTCGGCATTGCCGACGGCGACATCGTGGTGCTGGGCAACGCCCGCGGCGAGGTGCCGCTCAAGGCCGTGCACTTCGACGGCATCCGCCGGGGAGTGCTGATCGCCGAGGGCATCCACCCCAACAGCGCGCATGCGACGGGTGTCGGCATCAACACGCTGATCGGCTCCGACCCGGTCCGGCCGTTCGGCGGTGCTGCCTTCCACGACACGTCGGTGTGGCTGCGGCCCCCGGTTCAGCCGGCGAAGTAGGCGGCGTAGAAGAACCACAGCGTCAGCGCGCTGGCGTAAACCAGCACGAGCGCCCGCAACACCGGGGTCGGCACGCGGTGGGCGAGCCGCGCCGCGACATAGGCCCCAACGACCACGCCGGCGAGCGTGATCGAGCCGTGGTACCAGTCGATCGAGCCCGAGATCGCGAAGCGGATCACCGCAATTGCCGCCACGATCGACGAAATCCAGAGCTTCAGCCCGTTCATCGCGTGGATGTCGGTCATGCCGGCGAGCGCCAGGAAGGCGAGCAGCAGGATGCCCAGCCCGGCGTTGAAGAAGCCGCCATAGACGCAGAGCGCTGCGAGCAGCACGAACAGCAGCACGGCGCCCGTCAGCTTCGCACCGCGCCCGTTCCCCGCCCGCGCAGCGACCGCGCGGTTGATCTGGTTGCCGAAGGCGAAGAGCAGCACCGAGAACAGCATCAGCCACGGCACGATGCGATTGAACGCTTCGTTGCTGATGTGCAGCAGCAACTCCGCCCCGACGTAGCCGAACAGCAGCGACACCACGGTGTACGGGAGCAGCCGGCTGCGATGCTTCTTGATGTCGCTCCAGAAGCCCACCGCGCCGCTGACATAGCCGGGCAACGCCGCATAGGTGTTGGACGCATTGGCGATCACCGGCGGCACGCCCGCTGCGAGCAGCGCCGGGAACGCGACGAACGAACCGCCACCGGCAAGCGTGTTGAGCGCGCCGGCGATCAGGCCGGCAACCAGAAGCAGCAGTTCGGTCAAGGCAGGGTTCCTGAGGCGAGACTCCTCCTGTAGCGCCCACGCCACAGAATGCCAACTCGGCGCGGCTCGTCGCGGCGTCGGGGGAGGTGGCTCAGCCTGGCGCTGGTCGAGGTGGAGGAAGGCGATTTTCGTGGCCCCTGCGCGCGCCGCTGGGGCCACGAGCAGTCAAGCGGTTACACCGCGGCCGCGATCGGAGGGAATGGCCGCGAGATCGACCATCGCGTCCAGTTCGGTCAGGGCCGCCTGAATGTCATCGATCGAGACGGCCGGTCCGAAGGCATAGGTGCGCAAGGCGGGTGCGCCGGCAACCGCGTGAATGTCCGACGCCCAATAGGCGAGCAGCTGCCGCTTCCGGCCTAGCGTCAACAGCGGATCCTGGACGATGTCTTGAGGCCGGTTGAAGCCCATCAGGTCACTGTCGGATACCAGCGCGGTGTCGAGATCGAAGGTTTCGGCAAGATCGAGGTTTGTCCTCATAGCTACATCCTCTTTTCGAGCAACATAGGTACGGGGGGGATGGACCTGCCATCCCCGGACTGTGCCAACCCCGCAGCGGTTGGCGAACTGGAATTTAGTTAGCCGGAAAGAGTGTTCAAGACACGCGTCGGCAGCGCATGCGGGGCTTCCCGCGGCTCCGATGGGCAGCGGGGGGACCAATCCCGATGCCGGCGGCGCTGAACCAACTTACCGCAAACTCGTTACGTGATTGCCCGAAGTCGGGCGGGGCCTGGGGAAACAAGGAGAAGCACATGAACCTCTACAGAATTGTCGGTATCGCGGCGGTGATCGGGACCCTTGCAGCTGCATCGCCCGTCTGGGCGGCAGATCATCAGGTGAAGATGGTCAACAAGGATTCCGAGGGCCGGGCGATGCAGTTCGAGCCGGCCTTCCTCAAGATTGCGCCGGGCGACACCGTCACCTTCGTGGCGACCGACAAGGGGCACGATTCCGAAGCTCTGGCCGACATGATCCCCGAAGGAGCACAGACCTGGAAGGGCAAGATCAGCCAGGACATCACCGTCACCTTCGATAAGGAAGGCTTTTACGGCTACAAGTGCACGCCGCATTTCGGGCTCGGCATGGTCGGGCTGATCCAGGTCGGCGACACCGCCACTCCGCCGGACCTCAGCGCGGTGAAGATGCCGCCCAAGGCCAAGGACCGCATGACCGAGCTGATCACCGAGGCTGGCGCCGCGCCGGCCGCAAAGTAACCGGTTGAAACCCGGATCACCATGATCCGGCTACGTCGAGCGGGCGGCGCCTTGCCGCCCGCCGGCATTTTGGCGGAAATGACCCTGCAGACCTCGACAACCGCCCCGTGAGCAGGCTTGTAGCGTTGGCGTGTCTCCGACTGGGGTAGTCATCGATGAAGAAGCTCGTCCGCATCGCCACCACTTCAACCGCAACGCTGGAGCCCTTCGCGCCGCCCTACAATTTGTCGGAGCCCGATCCGGCCGAGACGTTTGCCCGTGGCCTCGAACTCGTCGACGCCGCCGGGGCGCAGCATGCCGACCTGATCTGCCTGCCCGAGACGTTCGCCGCGGCGGGCTTGCCGAGCGCACGCAACGCCGAGGTGGCCGAGCCGATCGACGGTCCATCTTTTGCGGCGCTGTCGGACCGGGCCCGCGCCAACCGGGTCAACCTCGTCGCCGGCGCCTTCCTCAAGCGCCACGGGCGGATCGAGAACGTTGCCGTGCTGTTCGGGCGGGACGGCGAGCTGATCGGCACCTATTCGAAGCGCCATCCGACGGAAGGCGAGATCGGCGGCGGCGTCACTCCCGGCAGCGCCCTCGGCGTCTTCGACACCGATATCGGCCGCATCGGGCTGGCCATCTGCTTCGATCTCAACTGGCGCGAACTGTGGGCGGGCATGAAGGCCGAGGGCGCCGACATCGTGGCCTGGATATCGGCCTACGAAGGCGGTTTCCCGCTGCAGGCCTATGCGTGCCTGCACGACTTCGTCGTCGTCTCCGCCGTGCAGTCCTATGCCGGCAAGATCATCGACCGGTCGGGCAGGATACTGACCACCACCAGTCGCTGGGGCAGGCTGGTCAGCGCGAACATCGACCTTGACCAGCGCTGGTTCCACACCGACGGCCAGGCAGAACTGCTGCTCGCCGTGCAGCAGCGCTATGGCGATCGGCTGATCGTCGAAACGCGCGGTGAAGAGCACCTGTTCGTCATCTCGCGAGTCGACCCCTCCCTGTCGCTCGACGAGGTGATCCGCGAGTTCGGACTGGTGGAGCTCGGCAGCTACCTGGCCCGTTGCACGGCAGCACAGGAACGTGGACGTCCAGTTGACGCCTTGGCATAGGCGCCTGTTGAGCAGTCCTGATCGCGCCGTCGCAAGCAACCGGCGGCTCGATTTTGGGGATAGGCACAGCAGCTCCGGCTGAATAGGCTGCGCGCGACCGGTCGGAGGGCAAGACTGTGTTCTACAAGGCGATGCGATGCAGTTGACCGAACCGGAGCAGGGGGGCGGTCTTCGTGCTCGTGCGGCGAGCCTCTTTTCCGGAGCGCTGCTGATCGTGCTCGGCGCTCTCCTCGCCACGGTGATCGGGGTGCTGACGGGGGTTGTGGCGCCGGGGCAGCTCATCACCTTGTCCACGGGAGAGGGCGCTGCTGCTGCGTCCGCCGAGGCGGAGGCGCCGCCGCCCGCCGAGACGCATCCGCCGGTTGCGGCTGCGACGCCTGCTCCGGCTGCGCCGCCGGCGCCGCCCGCCAGCCAGTCGACCCGCCTGTTGCGCGATGAGGCCTTCGGCGACTGGCGTTTCGTTTGCGTCGAAGTCAAGGAAGGCGCGCCGCCGAACTGCTCGGCCAGCCAGCAGCTCAAGGTCGCCGAAACCGGCAATGCCGTTTTCATCTGGCGCATCGTGCAGGACGGGCGCGGTGGCCTGGTCGGCATCTGGCAGGTGCCAGAGACGGTGCTGCTCTCGGCCGGCCTGACGCTCGAGGCGGGTACACCGCAGCCGATCGCCATCCCCTTCGAGAGCTGTGGCACGGGCAGTTGCCGGGCGGTCGCCAACCTCGCCCCCGACTTCATCGCCAGCCTTTCGAGTGCCAAGACGCTGTCGGCCTCTGTAGTGCTGAGCAACCGGCAGCCGCTGAAGTTCCCGCTGAGCCCAGCGGGCCTCGGCGATGCACTCACGGCGCTGTTGCACTGATTTCTCCCGTGCGTTCGGTTAGGCGCAAATCTCCAGTCGTGCGGCTGTAGTCGCACCTGTCTTCGGCCGACTCTGAGCGGTACCGAGCCGCGTCAACTTCGAGAAATACCGGGTTTTGCCGCGATGTGGCAGAACTGACACAGAGTTCGCTCGCCATGCCTGCTGCTCGGCAGCGCTTAAATGTCTGAAACAAGGCACTTTTGTGCGTGAGCGCCGGCCGGGTGGCAACTTGGCGGCATAAATGTGTTAATAGTTGATTAGGAATGGGGCGCGGGCCTACTTCTTTCCCATTCAGCCTGCGTGTTGGGACGCTGGGCGGAATGGGACATATTGTTGATGGCTATTCGAGTTCGCGCCCGCCTGAAGGATCATCCGGCAGACAACCTTTCCACAACACTGACGCGACTGGCGCACGACGCCATGACGGGCGTTTCGTTGCTGGCGCTGGCCCTCGGCGTCTCGGTCGCGGTAGCCACCAGTCCCGCCCGCGCGCAAGACAGCCGCGACGTGGTCAACGGCAACGGCGGCGGCGGCGTGATCCTGCTCGATGCCGACGGCGTGGCCAGGCTCGGCGGCACGTTCGATGACGTCTCGGGCAACGACGCCAATGACGGCGTGCTTGCCTCGGGTGGCTTCGCCGCAAGTTCCGGAGACATGGAAGGGACCGGTGGGGTCATCCAGAGCACCGGGATCGGCGACTACAGCATTTCCGACAAGATCTTCACCAACTTCGTCACCCAGGGTGGCACCGGCAGCGGCGGCGGCGGCGGACTGGGCGGGGTGGTGTTTGTCGACACGAGTGCCAGCCTCACCCTCAACAACGTGGATTTCACCCGCAACACGGCGATCGGCGGGCAGGGCGGCGGTGGCGCGTCGGTGACCCTGGGCGCAGTCGAGATCGCGATGGGCGAGATAAATCTGCCGTTCGTGCCCATCTCGGCCTACGCGTTCAACCCGGCCCTCAGCGGGAGCAACTACAATTACACCTTCAGTTCCCTGACGCTGGACCAGCGGATCGAGGGTCTGCAGCCGGGCATGCGGATCACCTTGCCCGGCAGTTCGACGCTGGTGGAGATCACCAGCATCTCGGCGGACAAGAAGACCTTGACTTTCGCCTCGCCGGTTCCGGTCAACAACAGCCTGTTCAGGACCGTGGGTTTTTCCGATGGCCTCAACCGTGCCGTCGGTCAGAGCGGCACCACGCTGACGTTCGGCAGCACCGATATTCTGGCCCAGGTGAGGGTCGGGTCGTTCCTGACGCTCAACGGCAATGCGACCGCCATCAAGGTCACGGGTATCGACGTCCAGAACAAGACGATCACCTTGAGCTCCGCGCCCGATTGGGATGCCATCACCGACGACCTCAATGACCCGTCCGACGAAGTGGCCGATGTGAGCTTTCTGAACCTTACGAAGGCAGACATCAGCCTCGTCAAGAACGTGTCCGGGCAGGTGATCACCGTTGCCGGCAACACCGGCTTCTTCAAGCCCGGCATGGTTCTGGCCAAGACCGACGACAAGTTTGCCACCGGTGGCCTCACGTTCGGCGACAGCGAGAGCGTCACAGTCACCGGTGTCGTCTATGACAAGGCCACCAACGAGACGCGTATCACCGTCCAGGGGACCTTGCCGACCGATCTGACGACGTTCGAGGCTAGCTACGAACAGGCGACGATCGGCTCGAACGTGCTGAGGATCGCCAGCAGCCGGCTGGTCCCGGGCATGCGGGTCACCGGACCGGGCCTGACGGGCGACGTCTTCATCGGCGCCGTCAACTCCGACGGCACGGTGACCCTTGTCGGCAGCGATGGCACGACTCCGGTCTACATCACCGACAAGCCCGACTCGCTGACTTTCAGCAACGTCACCGGCATCAACGGCTCTGCGGTAACCTTTGCCGACGCGAGCAAGCTTACCGACGTTGCCGTGGGCATGCTCGTCTCCGGTCCCGGCATCCCGGAGGGCACGACCGTTTCCTCGATCTCCCCCGATGGGAAGACCGTAACGCTCAGTTCGCCGCCCGATTCCGGCGTTGACCTCACGGACCTCACCTTCGCCACGGAAACTTCCGTCGGCGGCAGCATGAACGGCCTCAAGCAAACCGTCACCGGCGCCACCGGCAACAATGGCAATAACGGGTGGCCTTCGAATCCGGTCCTGGGAGATGGCGAGGGAGAGGACGGTTTCGGCGGCGGTGGCGGCAGCGATGGTACGGTCGGCGCGGGTGGTACCGGTGGCACTGGCGGCAATGGCAGCTCGGCCCTGTCGTGGAATCCGGATCAGATCTGGACGGTGATCGACACCGCTGCCGACGCGGCACTGGACACCGCCACAGCGGCCGGCGAACTGTCGGACTTCCCGCCTGACATAGCGCCGTCCATCGTCGCAACCCTCGCGGCCGCCAAGGACTTCATCAATCTCGCCAAGGAGGTCGCCAACCTGACCATCTGGTCCATCAAGTTCGCGGCCGGCAACAACGCAGCCGGCGGCGATGGTGGCGAGGGCGGTTACGGTGGCAGCGGCGACGACTTCTTCGGCGGTGGTGTCGGCGGCGCCGGCGGCGATGGCGGCGATGCCGGCAACCGGGAAAAGGGCCACGGCGGCGACGGCGGCGACGGCGGCAGGGGCGGCTCGGGCGGCTTCGGCGGCGGCGGCGGCATGGGCGGCGCCGGTGGCATGTATGGCGATGGCGTCATGGCGCCGACGAACACCGGCTGGGGCGGCTGGGCGGGCCACGGCGGCTTCGGTGGTGGCGATGGCGCCACCGGCGACGGCTACGGCGGTGACGGTGGTGCCGGCTTCGGCGGCGCCATCTTCGTGCGTGAGGGCGGCTCGTTGCTCATCGGCGGCAACTCCACCTTCGATTCCAATGGGGTGCTGGGCGGCGAGGGGGGTGACGGCGGCTCGGGTGGCGCAGCGGCGGGCGCCGACCTGTTCATGATGAAGGGCTCCACGGTCGTCATCCGGCCCGGCGCGGTCGGTGGGGTGGACAACGTCGTGACCCTCAACGGCACGATCGGGGACAACAGCCGCGAGAGCTATGTCGGCGCGCAGTACGGGAGCGGCTTCGGCGCGGGGCTGACCATCGGCAAGGGCCTGACCATCTTCAACGGCAAGAATACCTATACCGGCCAGACGACCATGGAGGGCGGCGTCCTCCAGGCCAAAGAGGGCCAGGGCCTCAACAAGAACAGCAACCTGAACTTCAATGGCGCCGGGCGCACCGGCGGCAGCGGCCCGACCTCGCTGCTCGACAACGAGTTTGCCGGCGTCCTCCTGAGCTCGGGCTACTTCTCGCGCCAGCTGGGCACCGACGGCACCAAGGTGCAGTGGACCGGCAGCGGCGGCTTCGCTGCCAAGGGCGGCGAACTGCTGGTCAACATCGGCAACCAGTCCAACGGCAATGTGCTGACCCCGCAGAAGCTGACCTGGGGCGTGACTTCCGGGTTCTTCAGCGGCGTATCCGGCAGCGCGGCACTGGCCTTCGGTTCCGACCATGCGGATTCGGTCGTGCGCTGGCTCAATCCCATCGAGCTGGGCAACCTGAGCCGCCAGATCGTCGTCGCGGAAAGCGGCAGCGGCACCGATTTCGCGGTGATGGAGGGCGCCCTCTCCGGCACCGGTGGACTCATCGTGGGCGAGGCGGACTCGACCTTCTGGGATGGCACGCTGGTCCTCGCGGGCAAGAACACGTTCACGGGCGACATCGACCTGCTTTCGGGCACGCTGGCGATCGCCAACGGCGGCACCCTCGCCACCGGCGTGGACATCGACATCGCCGATGACGCCGCCTTGCAGATCATGTCGGACGGGCTAAGCCTCGGCATCATCGACAATGCGGGCGCGGTGACCGTGGGCGCCGACCTGAAGGCCCTCGGCATCCACAATACCGGTGACGTGCTGATGATGGGCGACATCGATCTCAGCCCCGGCTTCCCCTCCGCGACCGACGATCCCGCCAACTACAACGGCGATTTCTTCAACGACGGCGGCACGCTCACCGTCGCCACCAGCCTCGATGCGCCGGCCGATTCCGCGCACACCCTGACGGTCGACCAGTTCCGCGGCACCGGCATCGTGAATCTCGGCATCCTCGATGACGCGCCCATCCTTACCCTCGCGCAGCGCGGCGAGTCGACATTCGACGGGATCATTACCGGCAAGGGCGGGCTGACGCTTACCGCCCCCAGTGGAGGGGTCGACCCCGCCAGCAAGCTCACGCTGACCCAGACCAATACCTATGCCGGCCCCACCGTCATCGACACGCCGAGCACGCTCGCCCTCCAGGGCGACGGCAGCATCGCGCTGTCCGGGTCGGTACAGGTCGACGGTACCTTCGACATCTCCGCCGTCACGACGGCGCTAAGCGTCGGTACCGCCGGGCCGGAGGGCACTCTCATCAACGACCTCAGCGGCGCTGCCACCGGCAAGGTGCTGCTGGGCGACAAGCTGCTCGTCGTCGACAATGCCGCTTCCGATTTCGCCGGCTTCATCTCGGGCGCCGGTGACGTTGCCATCAACCGCGGCACCCAGACGTTCTCGGGCATCAACACCTATACCGGCGAGACCTATGTGCTGCCCGATGCAGAACTCGCGCTCGCCGGAGACGGCAGCATCGCCGACTCCGTCCGGGTGGTCGTCGCGGGCGAACTCGACATCTCCGGCACGAACAACGGCGCCTCCATCAAGGGCCTGGAGGGCAGCGCCAGCACCGCCAAGGTGACTCTCGGCGACGAGCGGCTGACCATCACCGACGCGAACGCCTTCGATGCCATCGTGCCGCCGCCGACCGAGCCCGAAGGTTCAAGCTTCGCCGGGGTGATTTCCGGCACCGGTGGCGTCACCGTGACCAAGGGCAAGCAGACCCTGACCAATGCCAACGACTACACCGGCACCACCATCGTCGGGCCCGACGCGGCGCTGCACCTGGTGGGTGCCGGCGGCATTGCCGCCTCCGCGTCGGTCACCGTCGATGGCATCTTCGACATCACCGGCACTACAGCGGGCGCCGCGATCATCCAACTGCTCGGAACCGACACCACTGCCGAGATCCACCTGGCCTCGAAGACGCTGACCCTGACCGGAAACGGCGACTCGGCCTTTGCCGGCGCCATCACCGGCGACGCGGCCAGTGGCCTGACGATCGAGGACGGCACGCTGACCCTCACCAACGCCAGCCCCGGCTTCGACGGCACGGCGACGATCGAGGAGGACGCCACGCTCTTCCTCGCGGGGCTCGGCAGCATTACCGGCGCGACGGTCGATCTCTCCGGCACGTTCGATATCGCCGCCATCAGCGCCGATGATACCTCGGTCACCGACCTGTTCGGCGATGGCACCATCGCCCCGGGGGACAAGACGCTTGCTGTCTCGAACGCCAGCGGCGGCACATTCTCCGGCAACATCACCGGCACCGGCGCCTTCGGCGTTTCAGGCGGCGCGCTGAACCTCGACTTCCCGGCCGACCAGATGATGAACGCCAACATCTTTGCCGCTACCGGCGGCAAGGTGTTCATGGACGGCGGCATCATCGACACCACCGGCAGCAATCAGCCGGCCCTCTCGGTAATCAACGGCGGCGTGGTCGCGGTGACGAATACCACTCTCATCACCGGGACCAACCAGCTGACGGCGTCGGTGCTGTTCGACGACGGCTTCGACAATACGGATGTCGACGCGCTGGATGGTCTGACCGGCAACCCGGCCTATATCGGGCTCGGAGCCGGCACCGTGGTGCAGAACGGCGGCCCGCTGCTCGAGGTCACCCGCAACGGCACCAGCCCGACGGGCAATGCCTTCGGCGGCAACGTCACCTTCGTTATCGACAACAGCCAGACGCTCGTGGGCGACATCCTCGACGAGGATGCGGTCCGCACCCCCGGCATGGGCAGCACGGAGGTCTTTCTCGGTTCGGGTGTGAATTGGACCGGCAGGGCTGTTGCGGGGAACTTCTGGGCGCTGGGTGGGTCTTCCGCCCACTTCAACTCCGGCAGTCTGCTCGACAACCTTCACGCAGTGTCGGGAGCCCAGGTCGATCTCAGCGGCAATGTCGTCATTCTTGGCCGGTTCACGTTGGATGCCAATGGCATTGTGGCGCCGGGCTCGTCGCCCGGCACCTACAACGCCGGGACGTTCGAAAGCAACAACGGCAGCGAGACGTTGTGGATCCGGTTCGGTCAGGACGATCCGCTGCCCGGAGAGGGCGAGGACTATTCCCAGATCAACGTCGCCGGCGATTTCACCGGGCTGGGCGGCGTTGGTCCCGGCGTCCTGGGAATTACTCTGGAGCGCTGGAATTCCACCCAGTCCACCCCACTGGGCGATCTCGCCGACCTGGAGTTGCTGCGGATTGGTGGCACCGAGAATCCGGACAGCAACGTGTATCTGGCCAGGCGTTTCACCCAGAACGGTCACGAGCTGCTGCTCGACAAGCGCGTCAACGCTCCCGTCGACAACACGGTCGTGGCGGGCACCGACGCGATTGGCAATCCCGATGAGGACACCTATTTCGCCAACGACGCCATCACCGTCTATGGCTTGAAGGCGATCGTGCAGGACGAGACCTTTGGCCTCGCCGCGCTCACCGGCACGGCGCACCAGGCTGGCATCGAGACGCTCGGCACGTTCCTCGAGCGGCGCGGCACGGGCATCCTCGAGACCACCTGGGGTCGCGCCGGCGTCGTCCACACCGCCGTGAACGACACCGTCGACAACACCCAGGACCTCGCCTACGGCCAGTATGGTGTCGACATCGTGCAACTGGGCGACCTGCGGGCCGGCGTGCTTGGCTCCTATTCGGCCTCCACCAGCAGCGTCGCAACCGAGACGGGCACAGCCGGGCTGCAGGGCAACGTGTTCTCCGGCGGCGCCTACGCCACCTGGGACAATGGCGGCGCCTATATCGACGCGATCGGGCAGTACGGCTTCGGCGACTGGACCTTCTCGCCGACGTCAGCCAGTGCGCTCACCATCAGCAGCAAGACCGGGTTGGCCGCACTCGAGGCGGGCTTCCGGCTCGGCGATGACCAGGCCAGCATCACGCCGTGGGGGCAACTGGTGTACCAGACCACCTTCTACGATGGCCTGACATCCGACTGGGTCGGGGACGCCGAGTTCGCCGACAACAGCTCGCTCTACGTCCGCGGCGGCGTGCGCGCCGAGGCGAAGCTCGGCATCTTCGCGCCCTATGTCGACCTGGGCGTGTCCTACGATGTCAACGACCGCAAGACCGTGACGGTCGATGGCCTCGAGCAGGCGACGGGCATGGGCGGTCCGCGGGTCGAGCTGGGGGCCGGCTTCCAGGCCGACCTCTCCGACAGCGCCACGGTCTGGAGCCAGGTGAAGGGCGCCTATGCCGAAGGCGACGGCGCCGGGGTGGTCGGCTACCAGGGCCAGGCCGGCATGCGCGTTTCCTGGTAAGGAGGCGCGCGAGCGGGGCAGGGGCCGGCCGCCGCGCCACGGCCGGGGTAGTGCGCCTCCTCGCCCCGTCGGGGAGAGGAGGCGCTGTCCGTTGCGCCGCTCCCGGCGAGTTCCGAGCGTAGTCTAGACGTTCACGTCGTATTCGGCGCAATCGGGGGTCATGGCCTCGATGACGAAGTCGACGAAGGCTTCCGGCACGTCGAGGTAGAATTCCTTGCTGGAGTAGCTGCCCACGGTGCTCACGAGCCCTCTCGCTCGCGCCCAGGCTGCCAGCTTCTCCAGGTCGTCGGCAGGTGTCTCGGACAGGAAAGACACCTGGGACGATCGCTTGTCGGCGTCGCGGCCCGTGGTCTCGCTGCGGGTGAACTGCAGGTCGACGTTGCTGCCCGGCTGCCGCATGTGGATCGCCTTCACGCCCCGGCGCAACTCCACGAAACCGAGGTTCTCCTTCAGCATCTCGACAATGGTGTCGAAGTGCCGGGTCGCGACCCGGTTGGCAAAGTGGTTCAGCTGCATCTCTTGTCCCCCTTGGATACCCTGTTGCCCAGCAGAACCACACTTGCTCCAGCGGGAGCAAGGCGACCTCTGGACAAGCCGGTGGGCGGGGCAGGGCAGATCGCGAGCCGCATTGATGGGGGCGGACGCCGCTCGGTCGGGCAAGGCGGGACGGGGCCAATCAACGGCGCTCGGGGCGGTGAGGAATTTTACGGGGCGGGGCCGGGTGCGCCGTGCTGGGGCGACGACAGCTGTTCCGCCAGCAGGTCGAAGACCAGGCGGATGCGTCGGCTGGTCCGCAACTCGCGATGGGTGGCCAGCCAGGTCGAAATCTTCACCCCGGCAAAGTCCGGCCATGCCTCCTCGATCCCGGGCGTGGCGCGCGCCACAGTGTCCATCATGACCCCTATGCCCATCCCGCGCTGCACCCAGCCCCAGGCGACGAGTCCGCTGTTGGAGCGCAACGGGAAGTTCCGCTCGCTGATCGGCAGGCCATGGGCGCGCAGTTCGGCCAGCAACATCGCAACGCTGTCGCTGTAGCCGACAAAATCGGCGGCGGCGAAACCGTCGGCCGTACGTGGGCGGCCCAGGCGGTCGAGGTAGTCGGGGGTGGCGTAGAGGCGCGCCGTCGCGTCGGCGCAGCGTCGCGCGATCAGTTCGGCCTGCCGCGGCTGCGCATGGCGGATGGCGATATCGGCCTTGCGGCGGATGAGATCCTCCACCTCGTTGGACGCCAACACGTCGAGGACGATGCCGGGCGCCAAGACCCGCAGCTTTTCCGCCAAGGCCGGCAACACGTAGTAGGCGTAGGCGTCGCTGGCGGTAACCCGCACCAGGCCTTCGATCGCCTGCGATTGCCGGGATGCCATCAGGGCCAGCCGATCCGCCGCCTCTCCCATGGTCCTGAGCGGGGCAGTCAGCTCCTGCCCGGCCTTGGTCAGCACCAGGGTCTTGCCCACCCGCTCGAACAGCGTCACGCCGAGCGTTTGCTCCAGCGCCGCTACCTGTCGCCCCAGTGTCGGCTGGGTGAGGCCAAGCCGCCGCGCCGCCGCCGACAAGGAGCCCGCCTCGACAGTCGCGAGCAGCGCGCGCACGTGGTTCCAGTCGAGGTCGGGGGTGGGCTTATCCATGCATCCATGTATATGGCTTGTGCGCTGATCTGCAATTTCTCTTGATCGGCCGTCGCGCTAACGGTGTGCCGATCAAGGAGTGACGTCATGGCAGCAGCCTACGAGTTCTGGGACAAGATGGCGGCACGCTATGCCGCCCACCCGCTCGCCGAGGAATCCGCCTCTCAGAGAAAGCTCCGGGAGACCCGGGCGCGGCTGCGTCCCGACATGGACCTGCTGGAGCTGGGCTGCGGAACGGGCTCCACGGCGCTGGTGCATGCGCCGCATGTGCGGCACCGCCGCGCCGTGGACTGCT
>JBQCFF010000043.1:0-13218 GCA_051959485.1 Devosia sp.
TTGGTGCAGACGATGTCGCCGGCCTCGACATGTTCGACGATCCAGTCGTCCGCCGCGTCCGCGCCCTGCGGCACCATGACGGTGCGGATCATCGGGTCGCGCGACGGCCGGAGGCCGAAATTGGCCACGAAGGTCACCACCAGCCCGTGCCGCGCGGCCACGCGCAGCACCTCGTCCTTCACCGGCGAGGCATCGGCATCGACGTAGATCTGCGGCATGCCCGGCCTTCCCCAGCGCTCTGTCCCAATCGTGCCGCAATAGCGCTACAAGCGTGCCGTGGGTCAACAGCTTGGGATTCGTCATGCGTCTTGCCACCGCCGCCGTCTTCGCGCTTGCGCTGCCGTTGCTGGCGGCCTGCAGCAACGACCAGCCCCCGGCCAAGCCGGCCGCCGAGGCATCGACGCCGGCGACATCAGCCGCCGCCGCCCCCGCCAAACCGGTCGCCGTGAAGGTTGCTCCCGAAATGGCGCCGCTGCTCGGCACCTGGGCCCCGGCGCTCGCCAGTTGCGGCGACCAGCAGGCCGTCACCACCATCACCGAAACGAATTACACCTCGCCGGCCGGCTCCTGCGACATCGCGCTGTCGGCCGGCAAGGATGGCAGCTTCTCCACCACCTGCGGCAAGAACCAGATGACGCTGACGCCGGTATTCGCTCCCACCGGCGAGGGCGTGAACGTCGTGGTCGGCGACGGCAAGCGCCAGACCGTCCTGCGCTGCACCCGCTAGGCGTCAGCTCCGCTGGCTGATGGCGAGGATGTTGCCTTCGGAATCGTTGCACCACGCGCCGCGCATCTCGCCCATGCTGGCGACCCCGTTCTCGGTCTTGAAGCCGGGCAGGTCGTAGTCGAGGAACTGCACGCCCTTGCCGCGCAGCGTTGCCATGTCGGCATCGAGGTTGGGCGTCTCGAAGGCCATCATGGTCGCCTTGTTGGTTCCGGCGTAGCGTGATTCATACAGGAGCACTGTCGTCCCGTTGAGCCGGTAGATCAGGCCCTCCTCGTTGCGCTCGGCGGGTTCGAGGCCGAGCTTGTCCCGATACCAGGCGGAGGCGCGTTCGAGGTCCTGGGCGGGGATCATCGCCATCGCGGCGTGGTCTTTGAACATGGTACCCTCCTGCATGTCGCCGGAGCGGGCGCCCGTCGCGGGCTTCCCTCGACGCCGGCTTGTTGGCATTCTGCCACCAAATATAAGGCAGCCCCATGACTCCCTTCGAGCGCATCACCACGCAGGTACAAGCCCAGATCCCGCTGGTTCGCGCCATGGAAACGGCGCTCGGCAAGGCGGCCGCGCACAAGCTGGTGCGCGAGGCACTCGACCGGGCCAATCGCGAGATCGTCGGCGCCCGCGGCTCGCTCCTCGACATCCCCACCCTCGCCGAGGAGTTTGCCGGCTTCGGCAAGGGCATCCGCTACGAGTTCGAAACGCTCGAGCAGACGGACACCGTGCTCCGCAACGACGTCAGCCATTGTGACTACGCCGAGTTCATGGAGCAGATCGGCGCCCGCGATCTCGGCGAACTCCTCATCTGCAACTCCGACTTCGCCATGGCCGACCAGCTCGGCCTCAAGCTCGAGCGCACCAAGACCTGCATGAACGGCGATGGCGTCTGCAACTTCTGCTACACGGTCAAGGCCAAGGCGGCGGCCGGCACCCCCACCCCACCTCCGCTAAGCCGCTGACGCGGCCAAGCTCCGGTACCCTCCCCATCGGTGGCACAGGTCAGGCAACCATCCTCCCTCCCCTTGATGGGGAGGGTAGCGCAGCTGGGCCGCCGTGGCGGCCGTAGCGGAGCTAGGGTGGGGTGAGCAACGCGCCCCTTACCCGCCCCATTTCTCCCGCCACGTCGGCACCTTGTCCCCCGTCGCCGGCACCGCCAGATACACCGCCCGTGCCATCGCCCGGCTCAGGCAGACCGCCGCCGCGTGTCCGATCTGCAGCACGTCGCGCACCGGCGTGGCGATCGGCAGTTTCCCGGTCGCGACCGAGAACACCAGGTCTCCGTCCACCGGGCTGTGCGACGGGCTGGCGCCGCGGGCGATGCCGTCCTGCGCCGCCACCGCCATGCGCTTGAGCTGTGCCTTGGAAAGGTCCGCGTCCGTGGCGACGATCGCGATGGTGGTGTTGGCGACCGGGTTGACCCAGTCGCCCTTCGAGCGCGCCGTCGCCTCGAACGACACCGGCCCGGGATAAGGCCCCATCCCGCCGAACTCGCCATCGGCCTCGAATGGCGCCGCCCAGAAATGCCGGCTGTCGCCCACCGTCACCGCGCCCGTCGGGTTGACGGCCACCAGCGCGCCCACTGTGTAGCCGCCCGGCAGCACCAGCGACGCCGAGCCGAGCCCGCCCTTGAGGTTCGCCGTCAGCGCCCCGACGCCGGCTCCCGCCGTGCCGAGCCCGAACTCCCGGCCGGCGTTCTCGAATGCCTGCCGGCCGAGCGCCCGGTACGGGTTCTCGTCCCAGCCCTTGTCGCCGCCGTTCAGCAGGTCGAAGATGATCGCCCCCGGCACGATCGGCACCGTCGCGGTATCCACCTTAAAGCCACGGCCGAGCTTCCGCAGCGCGTCCGATACTCCCGACGCCGCGTCGAGCCCGAAGGCCGAGCCGCCGGACAGCACCAGGGCATCCACCGCATCCACCAGCTTGTCGGGCGCCAGCAGCTCGGTCTCACGCGATCCCGGCGAGCCGCCCATCACGTCCACCGAGGCACGAAACGGCGCATCGGCCACCAGCACCGTCGTCCCGGTCTTGATCCGGTGGTCCTCGGCGTTGCCGACGCGCAGCCCCTCGACGTCGGTGATCAGGTTCAATGGTCCGGTTCGCATCCGGGCTCCTCTTCGTCACGATACCTTTGTGGGAACGCCTGGATAGCCCCGCCGCTCAGATCACCCGGCCGCCGTCGACCTCGAGCGCCACCCCGGTGATCATCGATGCTTCGTCCGAACAGAGGAAGCACGCCGCGTTGCCCATGTCCTCCGGCGTCGAGAAGCGCCCCAGCGGGATGGTCGCGAGGAACTTCGCGCGCACTTCCGGCGTGTCCTCGCCCATGAAGGTCTTGAGCAGCGGCGTCTCGCCGGCCACCGGGTTGATGGCGTTCACCCGCACGCCGAAGGGCGCGAGCTCGATCGCCATCGACTTGGTCGCCGTCACCATCCAGCCCTTCGACGCATTGTACCAGCTGAGCCGCGGCCGCGGGCTCACCGCGGCGGTCGACGCCACGTTGAGGATCGCGCCGGTCTTCCGCGCCCTGAAATGCGGCACCAGGTGCCGGGCCGTCAGGTACACGGACTTCATGTTCACGTTGAACACCCGGTCGAAATCCGCCTCGGAGACATCGTCCAGCGCCGCCGGCAGGTGCGAGACCCCGGCATTGTTGACCAGGATGTCCACCTTGCCGAACGCCATCAGCGCCGCGGCCGACATCTGGTTGACGCTGGCGTCCTTGCTGACGTCGACATGCGCCGCCTTCTGCCCCAGCTCGCGCGCCAGCGCCTCGGCGCCCTCGACGTTGATGTCGGCGATCACCACCTTCGCGCCCTCGGCCGCGAACTTCCGCACGATCCCCGCACCGAACCCCGATGCGCCTCCGGTGACGATCGCCACCTTGCCTGCCAGTCTCATAGTCTCACTCCACCCCCGCCTCGTGGTTCGACAAGCTCACCATCAGGCTCTTCAGTTCCGGCGACCTTAGCGGTCTCAGGCACCACTAACCCAACGCCATTGGCAGCACTGCCCTCCAAGACCTCATCCTGAGCTTGTCGAAGGACGAGGTCCGGGCACGGCGTCTCCGGGTTACCCATGCCACGCCGCCACCGTCTTCAGCACCGAGAACCCGTACAGCGCCTCGAAACCCTTCTCGCGCCCATGCCCGGATTTGCCCATGCCCCCGAACGGCAGCTCGACCCCGCCACCCGCACCGTAATTGTTGAGGAACACCTGCCCGGTGCGGATCGCCTTCGCCACCCGCATCAGCCGGCCGCCGTCGCGGCTCCACACCCCAGCCACCAGCCCGTAGTCGGTGCCGTTGGCGATGGCGACCGCTTCTTCCTCGTCGTCGAACGGGATCACCACCTGCACCGGCCCGAAGATCTCGTCCTGCGCCAGCCGGTTGTCCGGCTTCACCCCGGACACCAGCGTCGGCGCCAGGTAATGCCCGCCACCCGGCGCCCCCGAAGCGATCTCGCCCCGCGCCGCCACCTCGCCGCCGCCAAGGTCGCCGAGGAACGCGCAGACGATCTCCTGCTGCCGGCCTGAGACCAGCGGCCCCAGATCGAGGTCGTCAACTGCCGGCCCGACCCGCAGCGCCCGATATCGCTCGGCCATCCGCTCCAGCAGCCTGTCGTGGATAGACCGCTGCACCAGGATGCGCGAACTCGCGGAGCAGGTCTGCCCGGCGTTCTGGATACCCGCATTGACGAGGAACGGCAGCGCCCGGTCGAGGTCGGCATCCTCGAACACCAGCTGCGGCGACTTCCCGCCGAGCTCCAGCGTCACCGGCACGACGTTCTGCGCCGCCGCGCGCTGCACCAGCGCCCCCACCCCCACCGAGCCGGTGAACGAGATGTGGTTGACGCCGGGGCGCGCCGTCAGCGCCGCGCCCGCCTCTTCGCCCAGGCCGGGCACCATGTTCAGCGCTCCGGCGGGCAGTCCGGCCTCCTCGGCGATCTTCGCAAAGGCGATCGCGGTGAGGCACGCCTCCTCCGCCGGCTTCACCACTGCGGCGTTGCCCATGGCCAGTGCCGCGGTGACGGAGCGACCGATGATCTGCATCGGGTAGTTCCACGGGATGATGTGCCCGGTCACCCCATGCGGCTCGCGCAGCGTGTAGACCGTGTAGCCGTCGAGATACGGGATCGTCTCGCCCATGATCTTGTCGCAGGCGCCGCCGTAGAACTCGAGGTAGCGCGCCAGCGCCACCGCGTCGGCCCGCGCCTGCTTCAGCGGCTTGCCCACATCCATCGCCTCGATGCGCGCCAGCTCGTCCACCCGCGCCAGTACCGCCTGCCCCATCCGCGTCAGGATGCGGCCGCGCTCGAATGCCGGGGTCTTTCCCCACTCCCCCGCCAGGGCAGCGCGGGCAGCCGAAACGGCGGCGTCGATGTCCGCTTCCCGCCCGCGGGGGATCTCGGCGATCACTTCGCCCGTCGACGGGTCCTCGACTGGCAAAAGTTCCTGGCCTGTGGGCGCAACCCAGCGCCCGCCGATGTAGCATTTCGTGGTTTCGAAGAAGAGTTCGAGCGTGCTCATCGTCCAGTCCGTTCGCGCTCGGCGAGCGCCAGTTCGAGGTTCGGCGTGGCCGCCAGAAGCTCCCGCGTATAGGGGTGTTTGGGCGCGAGGAAGACGTCTTCCGTCGGCCCCTCCTCTACGATTCGCCCTGCCCGCATCACCAGCACGCGGTCGGTGATCGAGCGCACCACCGCCAGGTCATGCGAGATGAACAGGTAACTGATCTGTAGCCGATCCGACAAATCCGCAAGCAGATCAAGCACCTGCGCCCGCACCGAAACGTCGAGCGCCGACACCGCCTCGTCGAGGATGATCAGTTCGGGCTCGATGATCAGGGCCCGCGCAATCGCGATCCGCTGCCGCTGCCCACCCGAGAACTCATGCACGTACTTGTGTGCGTCGGCGGCCGAAAGTCCCACCTCCTCCAGCGCCTTTGCCACCCGCCGCTCGCGCTCCGCCCCCTGCGGCGCGGCCGAGCCCAGCAGGTGAAACGGCTCGCTCACCAGCCGGTCCACCCGGTGCCGCGGATTGAACGAGCCGTATGGGTCCTGGAACACCACCTGCATCTTTCGCCGCGTCGCGAAGTCGGCCCCATGCTTCGGGTCAAGTCCTTCTCCGGCAATCGCAATCCGGCCGCCCTGGATCGGCTCCAGCGACATGATCGCCCGCGCCAGCGTCGATTTCCCGCAGCCGGATTCACCCACCAGCCCGACATTCTCGCCCCGCCCGATCCGCAGGCTCACCCCATCCACCGCCCGCAGCACCGGTCGCGGCCCGAAGAGGCCGCGACGCGGCAGCGGATACTCCCGCACCACCTCATCCACCGCCAGCACCGGCGTGCCACTGGTGTCGGTCGGCGGTATGCGCGGCGGCACGTGCGAAGAAGCCTCGAACAGCGCCTTCGAGTAGGGATGCTGCAGGTTGCGGAACAGCGGTACGGTCGGCCCGGCCTCCACCACCTCGCCGCGCCGCATGATCGTTACCCGATCGGCCAGGCCCGCTACCACCCCGAGATCGTGCGTGATGAAGATCAGCCCCATCCGGTCTTCATCCACAAGCCGTTGCAACAGCTTGAGGATCTGCGCCTGCGTGGTCACATCGAGCGCCGTCGTCGGCTCGTCCGCGATCAGCAGTTTCGGCCGCATCGCGATCGCCATGGCAATCACCACGCGCTGCCGCTGGCCGCCCGACAACTCGTGCGGGTAGCGGTCGAGCGGGAAGCGGTCGGCGGGCAATTCCACCCGATCCAGCGTCTCACGCGCGACCTTCAGCGCCGCCGTTCGGCTCATGGCACCGTGGATCATCGCGGTTTCAGCCACCTGGTCGCCGATGGTCTTGACCGGGTTCAGCGCCGTCATCGGCTCCTGGAACACCATGCCGACGGTGTGGCCACGCAGCCTCCGCATCTCCCGATCGGGCAGCCCCAGCACCTCGCGGCCGTCCAGCCTGATCGAGCCGTCGGCTACCGCGCCGGTCGGCAGTAATTGCATGATCGCCAGCGCCGTCATCGACTTGCCGGAGCCGGACTCGCCGATCACCCCCAGCACTTCGCCGGCCTCCACCGACAGGTCCACATCATGGAGGATCGGGAACGTCCCGATCGACAGCGACAGGTCCTTCACCTCCAGCAGAGCCATCAGCGGGCCCGCCGCAGCCGCGGGTCGAGCACGTCGCGCAGCCCGTCGCCCAGCAGGTTCACCCCCAGCACCATCAGCACGATGGCCAGCCCCGGAACGAGCGCGAGGTGCGGCGCCAGCGAAATCAGCGTCTGCGCGTCGGCGAGCATCTTGCCCCAGCTCGGCGTCGGCGGCTGCGCGCCCAGCCCCACATAGGCCAAGGCCGCCTCTGCCAGGATGCCGAGCGCGAACTGGATCGTCGCCTGCACGATCAGCGTGTTGGCGATATTGGGGAGGATGTGCTCGACCGAAATCCGCAGCGCCCCCTTCCCCGCGACACGTGCCGCCATGATGAACTCGCGGTTCCACAGGGTCAGCGCCGCCGCCCGCGACAAACGTGCGAACACCGGAATGTTGAAGATGCCGATGGCGATGATGGCGTTCACCTCGCCGGGACCGAACACCGCGGTGATCAGCACCGCGATCAGCAGCGCCGGGAAGGCGAAGACGAGGTCGTTGGCCCGCATGACCACCTCGTCGAGCAGCGTGCCGCGCCGCGCCGCCGCCAGCAGCCCCAGCGGCGTGCCGATGCCGATGCCGACTCCCACAGCAATGAGCGCCACGGCGATCGAAGTCCGCGCCCCCACGATGATCATCGAGAACACGTCGCGCCCGTACTGGTCGGTGCCGAACCAGTGCGCTGCGGACAGGCCCTTGAGCTTGTTGGGAATATCCTGCGCCGCGAACGGATATGGCGTCCACACGAACGAGATCAGCGCCGCGAGGATGAAGATCACGGTCAGCGCCAACCCGACCATCAGGCTCGGCGAATGCCGCACGGCGCGCCAGATATCGCCGCGTGCCATGTCGAGCGAGGCCATCAGCGCCGCCTCAGCCGCGGATCGACAATGACGTAGGCCACATCGACAAGGAAGTTGGCGAGGATCACGGCGCAGACCAGCAGCATCACCACCGAGCGCACCACCACGAGGTCGCGCTGCGTTATGCCCTGGAACACCAGCCGCCCGAGGCCGGGCAGGAAGAAGACGTTCTCGATGATTATCGCTCCGGCGAGCAGGAAAGCGAACTGCAGCCCGACGATCGTCAGCACCGGGATCAGTGCATTGCGCACCGCGTGCCGCCACAGCGCCTGGCTTTGCGACAAGCCCTTGGCACGGGCCGAGCGCACGTAGTCCTCGCCGAGCGTGTCGAGCAACGAGGAGCGCATCACTCGTGCCAGGATCGATGCCTGGGGCAGCGCCAGCGCGATCGCCGGCAGAGTCAATGCCCGCATGCCCATCCAGAATCCCTTGTCCCAGCCAGGAAAGCCACCGGCCGAGAACCAGCGCAGCGTCACCGAGAACAGCAGCACCAGCAGCATGGCGAACCAGAAATTGGGGATCGCCACGCCCAGCTGCGTCGCCCCCATCACCGCCACGTCGGCTTTTGAATTGTACCGCGCCGCCGCGACGATGCCGGCCGGAAACGCGATCAGCACCGTCAGTGTCAGGGCGTAGAGCGCCAGCGGCACGGACACCCCGATGCGCTGGAGCACCAGCTCCGACACCGGCACCCTATAGGTGTAGCTGATGCCGAAATCGCCGTGCAGCATGCCCAGCAACCAGCCGAAATAGCGCGTCAGCAGTGGCTCATCGAGCCCGAGCTGCGTGCGCAGGGCGGCGAGCGTATCGGGCTGCGCGTTCATTCCCAGGATGAATTGCGCGGGATCGCCCGGCAGCACTTCGAGTACGAGGAAGATCACGATCGAAGCGACGAGCAGGCTGCCCACCAACCCGGCGAACCGTCCGGCGAGGTAGCTCGTCATCGTCCCGCCTGATCAAACATGCCGGGGGAGCCGTCAGGCCCCCCCGCAAGGGATCGGAAAGCCACCGTTCGGTCCAAGTTTACAGGGCCCAGCTCAGGTCGGAAAGCTTGGTGGTGGGCTGCGGCGCATTCGGCCACAGGCCTTCCAGCCCGGCCTTGGCAACGGTGATGTTGGCGAGCTCGAACAGGTAGACCGAGGCGTAGTCGTCGGCGAGTTGCTTCTGAATCGCCTGCTTCAGCTCCGTCTGCTTTGCAGTGTCGGTGGTCGCGTTCAGCTCTTCCACCAGCTTGTTCAGGGCGTCGGCCTTGTAGTTGATGTAGTAGCCCGGCTTGCCGAAGGCGGCGAAGTCGTTGGCCTCGACGTGGCTCACCATCGTCAGGTCGTAGTCGTACGCACCCTGGAACACGTTGGCGATCCAGTCGGCCCACTCGACGTTCACCACGTTCACCTTCACGCCGACATTGGCCAGCTGCTGCTGGATGATCGGGGCGGCGGCGCGGGCATAGGCGGCCGGCGGCACCTTGAAGGTCAGCGTCAGGTCCTTCACGCCCGCTTCGGCGAGCAGGGCCTTGGACTTCTCGGGGTCGAAGGCCGACTGTGCGGTCAGGTCGATATAGGCCGGATCGCCGGGCGGAAAGAAGCTGCCGATCTCCTGGCCGTAGCCGTACATGGCGCCGTCGATGATTGCCTTGCGGTCGATGGCGTGGGCGATCGCCTCGCGCACCTTCACGTTGTCGAGCGGCGGATGCGCGTTGTTCAGCGCCAGGATGGTCTCGCCCTGCGTCGTGCCGACGATCACCTGGAAGTCCGGGTTGGACTTGAACTGCTCCAGCAGTTCCGGCGCCGGGAAAGCCTGGAACACGTCGATGTCGCCGGCGAGCAGCGCACTCGTTGCCGCGGTCGGATCGGAGATGAACTTGAACGTCACATTGTCGATCTTGGGGGCGGTGCCCCAGTAGTTGGGATTGCGCTCGAGATCGATGTGGTCGCCCTTGGCCCAGTCCTTGAGGCTGTAGGGCCCTGTGCCGATCGGGTTGATCTGGTTGTCGCCGGCACTTTCGGGGGCCACGATCACGGCGTCGCCCCAGCCCATGTTGTAGAGGAAGTCGCCCTGCGGCTGGCTCAGGGTCACCTTGACGGTAACGGGATCGACCACGTCCACCGAGGCGATGGCGGCGAAGAGCTGCTTCTGCGCGCTCACGGAGTCCGCCGCGCGGTCCCGATCGAGGGTGAACTTCACATCCTCGGCGTCGAAATCCGTGCCGTCCTGGAACTTCACGCCTTCCTGCAGGTGGAAGGTGTAGGTCAGGCCGTCCGCCGAAATGTCCCAGGACTTGGCCAGCGACGGCTGCACCGCGCCATCCTTGTCGATCTGGGTCAGGCCCTCGAAGATGTTCATGTTGGTGACCGTACGGATCGCGGCCGCGGCGCCGCCGGTCGTCGGATCGAGGTTTGTGGGCTCGAGCTGGATGCCGATCTTCAGGTCCGTGCGGGTCTGTGCGAAAGCCGGAGTCAACGCGGTGGTCATAGCCAGGGCGCCGGCGAGTGCCAGCACGACCAGTGATTTGCGCATGGTTGTCCCTTCTTTGGTGAAGCCGCTCACCCCGGCGGCCTGGCGAGACTGTAGTTCGGATTTGGCGGCGGCGTAAATCGGCTGCG
Organism: Devosia sp.; assembly: GCA_051959485.1. Lineage (GTDB taxonomy): Bacteria > Pseudomonadota > Alphaproteobacteria > Rhizobiales > Devosiaceae > Devosia_A. The sequence goes on from JBQCFF010000043.1 coordinate 10,325, forward strand.
CCGCCTTGACGCCTAAGCCATCCGCCCTAAGCCCCTGTCCTATGCCACGGCCGTAGCCGAGGCACCCAGCGGGGCACGTTGTCGAAGTAGCTGGCGTAGTCGTCAGGAAACTGCTCGCGCAGTGTCGGCTCCTCATAGACGACGACGGCGTAGACCAGCACCGGCCAGCTCGCGAACAGCAGCGCCTGCCCCAGGATGATGGCGAGGACGCTGACGTACATCGGGTTGCGCACGTATCGGTACCAGCCGTCGACCACCAGCCGCTCCGGCGGGGCGATCGGTGCCGGCGTGCCGAAGTTGCGGGCGAAGCGGGCAAAGGAATCGATCAGGACCCATAGTCCCGGTAGCAGCAGGATCACGCCCAGCAACGCCGCAACGCCAGCCAGCGGCAGCGGATCGGGCAACCGCCAACCCGTCATCCCCCACGGAATCGCCCCGGCGATGATGCCCGGCGCGAGGAAGAAGAAGCCGGCCGTGCCGATCGCGGCCTGCGCACGCTTCATCGCCGCGGCCCCAGCAGGTCGAGCAGCGACAGCGCCATCACCTTGGCCGAATCGAGCATGTCGTCGACCCCGACCCACTCGTCCGGCTGGTGCGCTAGGTCGAGGATGCCCGGGCCGTAGGCGATGCAGTTCTTGAGCCGCCCGATCCGGTCGATATGCTTCTGGTCGTAGGTGCCCGGCGAGACGACATACTGCGGGTCCACGCCCATCACCTCGCCGATCGCCTTCGCCACCGAGCGGACAACCGGCGCCTCCTTCTCCGTCATGGTCGGCGAAATCGTCCACAGGTCGCGGATTTCGTAGCTGAACCCCTGGCGCTCCTGCTTCAGCTTCTCGAGCAGGTCCACCACCTCCTGCCGCACCGCCGCCGGGCTCTCCTCGATCAGGTACCGCCGGTCGATGACGATGCGGGCCGAGTGTGCTACCACCGGCGCCGGGAAGCCGGTATAGCCCGCCTCCGGCTCGGCCTGTCCGCCATGGATGGAGTTGATGTTCATCGTCGATTGCCGCGCGCCGGGCGGCACTACCGGCATCGCCGTCCGCTTCTGCGACAGCGCCGGGTAGAGCACGTCATCGAACTCCCGCAGCACCGCCGCCATATGGCGGATGGCACTATCGCCGAGGAACGGCATCGAGCCATGCGCGATCCGACCGAATGTCTCGATCTCCGCCCACCACACGCCGCGATGGCCGAGGCAGATGCGATCCTTGTTGAGCGGCTCGGGAATGATAACGTGCTGCACCCGCTCGGGCGAGAAGCAGCCCTTCTCCGCGAGGTAGGCGACGCCACCAAACCCACCCGTCTCCTCGTCCGCCGTCCCCGAAATCTCGATGTTGCCGCGGAAGTCGGGGCAGAGGTCCGCGAAGACCTCCGCCGCGATGATCGACGCTGCGAGCCCGCCCTTCATGTCGCAGGTGCCGCGACCGTAGATCCTGCCGTCGCGCAGCTCGCCCCCGAACGGGTCGGTGGTCCAGCCGCGTCCCACCTCCACCACGTCATGGTGCGAGTTGAAGTGCACCGTTTCACCGGGTGAGCCGCCGGCCTTGCGGGCCACCACGTTCCAGCGCGGGTGCCGATCCACGTCGCCAGGCGCGCCCTCGGCGCGGATCAGTTCGGCGGTGAAGCCAGCCTTGCGCAGCCGCTGGGCCAGGTACTCGCAGATCTCGAGGTAGTTATCTCCCGGCGGATTGACCGTCGGGATGCGGACGAGGTCCTGCGTCAGCTGGATGAGCCCGTCGCGGCGGGCCTCGATCTCCGTGAGAAGCTGTTGCTTCAGGTCCGTCGCGGTCAGGTTCGCTGTGGTCATGGCGGCGAAGCCTATGCCGGCGGTGCGGCCTGTCAATGCGCGGTCCTCTGCCCCCCCACACCTTGCCAGCCCGTTACCGCTATGGCCTAACGGTGCCATGCCCTTCGTCCACCGCACCCCCGGCGCCGCAGACATCCTCTACGTCATGGCGGCGCCCGCCGAATACGGCCCGCACCTCAAGTCACGGATCAATCCGCTGATGACCGGCATCGGCCCGGTGGAGGCGGCCATTGTCGTCACGGAGGCGCTGACCACGCTCAAGGCCGCAAACCGGATGCCTGCAATTGTGGTGTCGCTCGGCTCCGCCGGCTCAGCCGTGCTCGAGCAGACCGGCGTCTACCAGGCGAGTTCCGTCTCCTATCGCGACATGGATGCCTCGCCCCTCGGCTTCGAGCCGGGCGTCACGCCGCTGCTGAACCTGCCGGCGACCCTGGACCTGGGTCCGTTCGTACCCGGCATCCCGAAGGCGACGCTGTCGACCGGTGCGAACGTCGTGTCGGGCGCTGCCTACGATCGCATCGGCACGGACATGGTCGACATGGAGACCTACGCCATCCTGCGCGCCTGCCAGCGCTTCACCCTCCCCCTGATCGCCCTGCGCGGCATTTCCGATGGCGACCGCGAACTCACCGGCTATCTCGGCTGGACGCAGTATCTCCACATCGTCGACGAGAAGCTGGCGCACGCCGTCGACCTGCTCGAAGCCGCCATCAGCGAAGGCACGCTGGAGTAACCGGCCTACTCGTGCGAGTCGCCCGGGCCCTGCTTCCTGTCGCGCCGGGCGCGCCGCCAGTTCTGCCACTTGCGCTGCACCCAGAAGCTTGTCCGGTTGATCGGCCCCTGCAGGAACGGCAGGTCGAGCGCCAGCAGGAACACGCCGAGTGGCAGCATCCAGACGCCGAGGATCGGCAGGAAACTGAACACGCCGCCCAGGATCAGCAGGATGCCGAGCGGAATGCGGACCCAGCGCGAGCCGGGCCGCCGGATCCAGGCCAGAAACCCGGAGGAGGCTGGCACGGCGCGACCGATGCGGTCGAACTGGCGATTGAGTCTGGCTTCTTCCTTGCTCATCGTCATCTTTCGT
>JBQCFF010000044.1:0-21142 GCA_051959485.1 Devosia sp.
ACCTTCACCTTCGGCCTGCCACCGACCCGTTCGGCCGCGATCTTCGCCATCGCCTCCTCTGAGCCGGACTGCCGGGACGACATCAGGCCGATCGTTCCGGCGAAGATGGTGAACTCGGTGCCGCGCTGCATCAGGCGGAACTCGCCGCCGCCCGGCACTTTGGCCCGGCCAAGCTCAATCCAGGGCAGCACGATGCGTCTCCATGTGTATTGACCGGTGCTGCTAACCGATCCGAGCTCGTCGGGCCACCCAATCTGTTGGGAAAGCCCTCCCGCGAACCGAAGCTCAGTCCATGACCTCGGCCGCCCAGCGGCGGAGGTCGGCCTCCTGCTCCGCGACGTTCTCACTCAGCCGCGCCGCCGCAACCACCGGCAGCCAGGCCAACACGTCGTCGCGCGAGAGCGGGCTCACCGCGAGGTAGGCATCGAGGTAGGCCTCGGCGATGGCGGGCGAGGCCGCATACATCAGCACCCAGCTGCGGCAGGCGTCCGCTGCTGGCGGGCCGGCGGTCGCGTCCAGCCAGTCCACCACGGTCGCTGATCCGGGCTGTCCCATGACGTTGTAGGGGTGGAAGTCGCCATGCAGCAGGCGGTCGCCCTCCGGCAGGCCCGCGAGCCGTTCGCGTAATCGCTGCTTTACGGGTTGCGCGACGCCTGGAGCGCAGTCGAGCCTGGCTGCGAGCCGGGCCCGGAGCGACGTCAGCCCGGTGCCGGGCGCCGCATGCAGCGCCGCCTGCAGGCGCGCGAGTTCGCCAAGATATCGCCCTGCCGCTTCCGGTTCCTTGAGCATCGGCTCGGCGAAGGGGCGACCCGCCACGCGGTCCATCACCACGCCCCAGCGCCCATCGACCTCGATGACGCCTTGGGCCCGGGGCGCGGCAATGGCACCCGCCTCCGCGACGGACAGCACTGCGGCCTCGCGGAAGGCGCTTATCTTGGGCTCACCGGCGCGATAGAGCTTCAGAGCCTGGCCGTCGCCGTATTCGAACACTTCGGCAACCTTGCCCGCGCCGATCAGTTTGCCATATCCCACGTCCTCGCCCTCCCCCGGGTGAGCTTGAGCCAGCCCGCGCTCTCGCGCAACCACATACCCCGTAACAAGGATCTCCCTCGTGAGCATCGGACTACTCGGCCTTCTCGACGATGTCACAGCGCTCGCCAAGGTGGCCGCCGCCTCGATCGACGATGTCGCCGGCCAGGCAACCAAGGCCGGCCTGAAGGCCGCCGGCGCAGTGATCGACGACACGGCGGTTACACCCAATTACGTCACCGGCTTCACCGCGGAGCGCGAGTTGCCGATCGTCGGCAAGATCGCGGCGGGCTCGATGCGCAACAAGCTGCTGATCCTCCTGCCGGCAGCGTTGGTGCTGAGCCTCTTCGCCCCCTGGATCATCACGCCGCTGCTCGCCATCGGCGGCGCCTATCTCTGCTTCGAGGGCGCGGAGAAGGTGTTCGAGGCGGTTTTTCCGCACGAGGCCCATGCCGAGGCGCACGAGCTCGAGCCCACCGGCACCGATCCCCACAACCTCGAGGCGCAGCGGATCAACGGCGCGGTGCAGACCGATTTCATCCTCTCCGCCGAGATCATGACGATCGCGCTCGGCAGCCTGCCCGGGGACCTCCCGTTCTGGGAGAAGGCGCTGGTGCTCGGCATTGTCGGCATCGGCATCACGCTGGTGGTCTATGGCGCCGTCGCGCTGATCGTGAAGGGTGACGACATCGGCCTCGCCATGGCCCGCCACGCCAAGACCACCGCCGGCCGCGCCACCGGCCGCGGCATCCTGATCGCCATGCCGTGGATCATGCAGGCGCTCAGCGTCATCGGCACTGCCGCGATGATCTGGGTCGGCGGTGGCATCGTCATCCATGGGCTCACGGAGTTCGGCCTGCCGCAGCTCGACCACGTCATCGAGGGCTTCGCCCATTCGGCCGCTGAGCTGACGGGGCCGCTCGGCGGCGCCATCGTGACCATTGTTGCCGACGGCATCGCTGGGCTGGTGCTCGGCCTCGTCCTGATCCCCATCGCCACCCGCGTGATCGTGCCACTTTGGCAGGCGATCCGCCGCCGGCTGCCGGTCGGCGCCCGCTGAAATCGCGGTGCGATATTAAGTTGACTATTCCACTCAGAATTATTACTCAGCATCGCCTGCCCGCGTCAGGGCCGGTTCAACCCGAGGCTGATCATGAAATTCTCCCTTTCTGCGTTTTCCCGTGGGCTGGCGGCCGGCGTCGCATTCGCTGCGCTGTCAGTGTCCGCCTTTGCGCAGGATACCGGCATCACGGTCTACAACGCGCAGCATGAATCGCTGACCCAGGAGTGGGCCGATGCCTTCACTGCCGAGACCGGCATCCCGGTCACCCTCCGGCAGGGCAGTGACCTCGAGGTCGGCAACCAGATTCTGCAGGAGGGTGCCAACTCGCCGGCCGACGTGTTCCTGACGGAGAACTCGCCCGCCATGGTGCTGGTCGACAACGCCGGGCTGTTCGAGCCGCTGCCGCAGGACATCCTCGATCAGGTTCCCCCCGAGTTCCGTGCCGTCGATGGCGAGTGGACCGGTATCGCCGCGCGCTCGACCGTGTTCGCCTACAACAAGGACAAGCTGAACGCCGACACCCTGCCCAAGAGCATGGACGACCTCGCCAAGCCCGAGTGGAAGGGCCGCTGGGCCGCCTCGCCGTCGGGTGCGGACTTCCAGGCGATCGTGGGCGCCTACCTGCAGCTGCGCGGCGAGGACGCCACACTCGCCTGGCTCAAGGCGATGAAGGAGAACGCCGTGGTGGTCCGCGGCAACCGCACGGCCATGGCCACCGCCAACAAGGGCGAGGTCGATGGCGCGCTGATCTACCACTACTACTTCTACGGCGACCAGGCCGGCACGAAGGAGTCGAGCGGCAACATCGGCATGCACTACTTCAAGAACCAGGACCCCGGGGCCTTCCTCTCCGTGTCCGGCGGCGGCGTGCTGAAGTCGTCCAGCCACAAGGAAGAGGCGCTCAAGTTCCTGAAATTCGTCACCGGTCCGGGCGGCCAGAAGGTGCTGCGCGAAGGCACTTCGTTCGAGTATGCCATCGGCGTGGACCAGGCAGCCAACGCTGCCCTGCCGCCGATCGCCGAGCTCGATGCGCCGAAGGTGGACCCCTCGACCCTCGACAACGCCAAGGTCACTGAACTGATGACGGCTGCCGGCCTTCTCTGATAAGGCCTATCAAGTTTAGCCCGCCGGTGCCGGAACCATCCGGATATCGGCGGGCGCGTGTTCCGAAGAAAGCGGGCCATGAGCCTGTCCACCACCGCAGATTTCCCCCGCGCCACGCCACGGTCCCAGTCCAGGCCGCGCTACCTTGCCGTAATCGCCGCCGCGACTCTGGTCTCGCTGCTGAGCCTGATCCCGCTGGGCTTCATCGGCTGGATCGCCGTCGATAGCGGCTGGGATACCGTGCGGTCGCTGGTGTTCCGCCCCAAGGTCGGCGAACTCATCATCAACACCGTGGTGCTGGTGGCGCTGACGCTGCCCATCGCCATCGTGCTTTCGATAGCGCTCGCCTGGCTCACCGAACGGACCCGGCTGCCCTACGCGCGCATCTGGAGCTGGCTGCTCGTCGCCCCTCTCGCCGTCCCTGCCTTCGTGCAATCCTATGCCTGGAACACCGTGGCGCCGACGCTCTACGGCCTCTGGGGCGCCGTGCTCGTCTCGATCCTCGCCTACTTTCCCTTTCTCTACCTGCCCGTCGCCGCGCAGCTCCGTCGCCTCGATCCGGCGCTCGAGGAGACTGCCGCGTCGCTCGGCAAGTCGCCCGCCCAGATCTTCTTCCGCGTGATCCTGCCGCAGCTCCGCCTCGCCATCTGCGGCGGTTCGCTGCTGATCGGCCTGCACCTGCTCGCCGAGTATGGCCTCTACGTGCTGATGCGCTTCGACACCTTCGCCACGGCGATCGTCGACCAGTTCCAGTCGGTGTTCAACGGCCCTGCCGCCAATTTGCTCGGCGGCGTGCTGGTGCTGCTCTGCTTCGCGCTGCTCGGCCTCGAATCCTTCGTCCGCGGCGATGCGCGTTACGCCCGCGTGGGGACCGGCGCAGCTCGCGCCGCGAGCCGCTGGGGCCTCGGGAACTGGACCCTGCCGGCACAGCTTCTGCTCACGGCCGTGGTGATGCTGTCGGTCGGCGTGCCGATCTACACCCTGACCCGCTGGCTCGTACTCGGCGGCGCGGCGATCTGGGAGTTCACCAACATCCTGCCCGCGCTTGGCCAGACCTTCTTCCTGTCGCTCGCCGGTGCGGGGCTGGCGATCGCTGCTGCCCTGCCCGCGGCCTGGCTGTCGGTGCGGGCGCCGACCCGGCTGGCGCGCCTCCTCGAGGCGAGCCACTACTATGTTGGCGCCCTGCCCGGCGTGATTGTCGCCCTGGCGCTGGTCACCATCACCGTCCGCGTGGCGCTGCCGCTCTACCAGACCATGGCAACGCTGCTGCTCGCCTACCTCCTGATGTTCCTGCCCCGCGCCATGGTCGGCCTTCGCGCCTCCATCGCGCAGGCACCGGTCGAACTCGAGCGGGCCGCACAGAGCCTTGGCAAGCCGCCGCTGGTCGCCGTCTGGCAGACCACGGTTCGCCTCGCCGCCCCCGGCGCCTTCGCCGCCGGCGCGCTGGTCGCGCTGGGGATCGCCAACGAACTGACCGGTACGCTGATGCTGGCGCCCAACGGCGTGCGGACGCTCGCCACCCGCTTCTGGGCCTACACCGCCGAACTCAACTTTTCCGCCGCCGCCCCCTACGCGCTGCTGATGGTGGTCGTGTCCCTGCCCCTCGTCCTGCTGCTGCGGCTCGAAGCCGATCGGGTGACCAAATGACCCTGCTGGAGCTGAGGAACGTCAGCAAGACCTACGGCGACCATCTCGCCGTCGGCAACGTCAACCTCACCGTGCCGGCCGACAGTCGCACCGCCATTGTCGGGCCGTCAGGCTCCGGCAAGACGACGCTGCTGCGCATCGTTGCCGGCTTCGAGACACCCGACAGCGGGCAGGTGCTGCTGGAGGGGCAGGACCTGACCCGTATTCCCGCCCATCGTCGCGGCATCGGCTACGTGGCGCAGGAAGGTGCCCTGTTCCCGCACCTGAGCATCGCCGAGAACATCGGCTTCGGCCTCGAGCGCTCGGATCCCACCCGCCGCGTCCGCATCACTGAGCTGATGGATCTGGTCGGCCTTCCCTCGACCATGCGCGACCGCCGGCCGCATGAGCTGTCGGGCGGCCAGCAGCAGCGCGTGGCCCTGGCCCGCGCCCTCGCCCGCAAGCCGAGGCTGATGCTGCTCGACGAGCCGTTCTCCGCCCTCGACGCGGGACTGCGCGAAGCCATGCGCGGCATGGTGGGCGAGGCGCTCCGGACGGCCGGTATCGCCTCCATCCTCGTCACCCACGATCGGGCGGAGGCGCTGAGCTTTGCCGACCACCTGGCGATCATGCGCGATGGCGCCCTGATCCAGGCCGGCGCGCCGGAAACGCTCTATCGCCAGCCCGCCGACGCCATGACGGCCCGCTTCCTCGGCGACGCGCTGATCATCGACGCCGAGATCGAGGACGGCCGCGCCAACTCCATCTTCGGGCCGATCGAGACCAACGCCGCTGGCGTCAACGGCCGCGCCACCATCATGCTCCGCACCGAGCAGATCGCCGTCACCCCCCTCGACAATTCGACCAGCACCAACGGTCCAACGGGCCGCGTGCTGAGCCAGTCCTTCCACGGCGCCCGCTGCCGCCTCGTCGTCGAGGCCATGTGGCGCAAGGACGACGCGGAAGACGGCCAGAGCCTGACGGTGGAGACCTCGTCGCTCGCCGCTCCCCAGGTCGGCGCCGTGGTGCGGCTCGACATCATCGGCCCCGCCCACGTGCTGACGCGAACCGACGAGTAGCCGCCTACTTCGCCGGGTGCAGCCGCCCCTCAAGCATCCGGGGCTCCAGCTCGGTAGTGAAGCGTACGGCGAAGCCGACTTCGAGCCAGCGCACGACACGGCAGACCACCGTGCCCAGCGCCAGCGGAGTGCCGATCTCCGGCTGGACGTCCGCCGACACCGCCGCCCCCGAAAGCGACATGTCGATGATCAGGCATTCCACCACCGTGCCGTCGGCGAATACCAGCCGCGACCGCGGGTCGCGTGGCATCACCCGCTTGTGCACGCGCTTGTCGACCACGCTGTGGACGGCCTTCTGCTTGTACCAGGCGATCCGCTTGGCGAGCCGCGCTCGCTCCTCGTCGCGCGCCTCGATGGCCACCGAGAAGCCTCCCTCGATCAGCCGTTCCACCTTGCCGCGGAGCCGTCCGAACGGCTCGAAACTGGCGGAAATCTCTTCCCCTGGATGGCCTGGAACCGGCGCGGAGGCCACCATCGTCTGCGGGGAGATACTCAGCAGGCGGCAGGCGAACACCTGCACGCTGTCGGCGCGTTCGCGACGACTGGCCAGCAGGTAGCGGCCCATCACGGCGCCGACGAAACGGATATCGCTTGCCCGCCCGGTGTCCTGCCTGGAGAGACGATCCTGCATGCCGTTCCGTCTAGGTGATCGATCTGCAGCCATACGCGTCATCGCGCAAGGCCCGGTTGCAGGCGGGCGTTGAGTTGCGGGGCCGAAAACAGCAGTCGCTCACCCATGCCGCCTCAGGCAGTACGGGCGGCCGGTACCGCCTTCACCTGGTATCCGCTGATGAGCCGGTCGGCCTCCGCCGCCTCGAGCACCCGCTCGAACTCCACCGCGAAGCCGCCGGTGAAGGTGCGGCTCACGCGGCCGAGGACCCGGCCCACCATCACGGGAGTGCCCGGCATGGCCGTATGGTCGCTGAGCACCGCCGCGCCGGAGCGCGATACATCCTTCAGCACCACTGCGACCATTTCGCCGTCCTCGAAGGCGACGGTGGTGCGGCTGTCATGCGGCCGGGTGCGGACGAACACGCGCCGGTCGCGCTCCACGCGGCCGTTGCGCCGCGCCAGCCACGCCACCCAGGTGCCGAGTCGCTTGCGTGCCGGCTCGTTCAGCAGGGTGTGACAGATGAACCCGTCGTGACGGACCGTCTCGATGCACGCGCGGACCGGTCCGAACCCTTCGAGGTCGACCCACACCGACTGCCCGAGCCCGACCGGCTCGTCGCTGCCGATCCGCATCGCGGCGGCCGACAGGTTTTCGATGGTGCACTGCACCACCCTTACGCCACGGCTGTCCGAAATGGTGAAGGTGGCCTTGAGACCGCTCTCGAACCGCACTTCACTGCGCCGTTCCACGGCCTTCAACGAACCGACCCCGTCGGGCCCAGACGCATCCATGACGCTCAGCTTTCGCGGTTATTCGCGACCGAGAGTAGATCAAGGCAAGTAAATCTTCCCCTAAAACCGGCAGCAAATGTCGCGTTGCTCTTTGTCGTGCGACATTACTGGGCGGGCGATATCGGCCATTACACGGCTCCGAGCGCCATCTCTTCGAAGAACGATTCCGGTCCATCGACTTCACGCAGCCGGCGGCCCTCGATCAGCAGGTATCGATTGCCGACATGGCGCACGAAGCTGCGGTCGTGCGACACCAGCACCGCGGTGGCCTCGTGCTCCAGGATCTCGCCTTCGAGCGCCTCGCGACCCGGGATGTCGACGTGGTTGGTCGGCTCGTCCATCAGGTAGAAGTTGGGCTCGGTGAGCCGCAGCGCCAGGAGCCCTACCCGCGCGCGCTGTCCGAAGCTCAGTTCCGCCATGGGCCGGCTCTGCTTCTCGATGGCAAAACCAGCCGCGGCCAGCAGGCTGCGCACCCGCGCGTCCGGCAGCCGGAACCGCGTGCCGATGAACGCTTCCGGCGTCTCTCGGTCGGGCAACTGGCTCATCGCCTGATCGGTGTAGCCCAGCACCACCGAAGGCGTCACCTTGATGCCCTCGACGCCGCCGTCATTGCCGGCCTCGGTGATCGCCCGGTTGAGCAGCTTCACGAACTGTGACTTGCCGGTGCCGTTGCGGCCCAGCAGCACGATGCGCTCGCCCTGGAAGATGTGCAGCTTGTCGATGCGGAAAAGCGGCGTGCCGACCGGCGTCGTCACGGTAACGTTCTCGATGCCAACCAGCAGCCGGGCATGCATGCCGCGATTGGCGAGCCGGATTTCGCCCGAGCGCTCCTTGTGCGCATCGATCACCCGCTCCTCGATCCGTGCCGCCCGCTCCCTCAGCTGCTTGGTCTTCACCACGAGCAGGTCGCTGCCCGAGTTGATGCCGATATTGTTGAGCTTCGCCGCCTGCTTCCTGAGCTTCGCTGCTTCCTTGAGGTCCCGCTCGTTCTGCGCCTCCTGCGCCTCGTCCTCGCGCTCGAGCTCGGCCCGCGCGGCGGAGTAGCTGAGCGCGAAGTAGCGCGACGTGCCGGGCCGCAGGAACAGCGTGCGGTTGGTCACCGTGTCGAGGAAGTCGCGGTCGTGGCTCGCGACCAGCAGCGGCACGTTGCGCGCCTCGCGATTGAGCCACTGCTCGAGCCGGAAGATCTTGCCGAGGTCGAGATGGTTGGTCGGCTCGTCCATCAGCAGGGCATCGGGCTCGCTGACCCAGACGCGCGCGATCAGCATCAGCCGCTGCCAGCCGCCGGAGAGTTCGCTGACCAGCCGGTCTCGCATCTCCCACGGCGTCTCGAAGCCGTCGAGCGCCACGTCGGCGCGCCACGCGTCCGCTTCGCGATCAGCCGTCGGCAGCGCGTCCAGCACGGCGTTCCGCATGCTCAGCGCCATGAGGTCCGTCGGCACGTCCTGCTCGACATAGCCGATGCGCAGGCCGCGCGAGCGCGCCACCTCCCCGGTGGTCGGCTCGGCGAGCCCGGCGATGAGGCGCAACAGCGTGGTCTTGCCGTTGCCGTTGCCGGCGATGAGGCCAACGCGATCGCCATCGGCGATCACGAGACTCAACTCGCGGAACAGCTGCACGCCGGCGATGATGGAAAGGTTCTGGAGGCTGATCGAGCCCATTTCGTTCTCACTGGTCTGGAATTCCGAAGGCTGACGCTCGGGGGCGCAGCCGGTACGTGCAGACCATCAGGTGTGAACGAATGTCGTCCGGACCCGCTTGGTCAGCCCGGCAACATGCGCTTCAGGGCACCAGCAGGGCCACGGCTGCGGTGCGTATCGTAACGGTATCCCACGCCGACCTCCCTTGCTGCTGGTGTTGCGGGTGCGGTGGTTATAACGGGGCCAGGTGGCTGCAGCAAGCAGGCCGGCGCAGCAGTTCCGAACATCACGCGAGGAAGAATGCCACCGCCACCAGCGTCACGCAGACGCCGCGCGGAAGGACCAGATGGGCAAGCCGGTACGCAGAACTTTTCAACCCGGCTTGCAGCCACCCGTGTTGGTGGCGCACTGCCCGAACCTCAGGATACGCGAGGCTGCTGGCGGCACGCATACGGCTACTCCGAACTCAAAACCGTATGTCCGTGACCCTACGTGAAGGCGCTTAAGAAAGTGCTGAGACAAAGCAAACGAAGTCTGAATCCGCTGCCCCAAAAGGGTGCGCCCGGCCCTCGCGTGGAGGGTCGGGCACGGCGTCGTTCAGCAATCGGCATCAGTACCGGCGGCGCAGCCGGTCACGGGAGAGGATGGCGCCGGTGCAGGTGGAGACCCTGAGCAGGTACACCGACCTGCCGCGGCTAGCCCGCACCTGAATGCGGCGGTCGTTGCGGACGTTCAGGTAGATGTTGCGGTAGCCCTGCCGTGCCACCGCGTTGCGGATCTGGCGGTCCGTCAGCTCGACGCACATGCTCGGCCGGCGGTGGCCGTACCCAAACCCGTACCCGTAGCCGCCGCCCATGCCGAAGTTGTACTGCATGCTCGCCGCCTGCGCCGGCACGCTTGCCGCCGCGAGCGCCAGCCCGAGCACACCGGCCCGGAGGATGGAAGCGATCTTCATGGTTCAGTCTCCTTGCGTGACGCCCTCAAAGCAAAAATCCCGGCCCTTGGTAGGGCCGGGATCCAAACGCTCAGACAGGGAGCCCGGCTCCCGCCGAGGACCAGATCAGAAGTTGAACTGGAACGAGAAGCCATCCTTCTCGTAACCGAAGCCGCCACCCCGCGGGCCGCCATGACGCGGGCCATCAAAGAAGTCGTAGCCGCGGCGGAGGCGCTTGACGTCGGAAACCTCGCCGGAGCACTTGTTCACGCGCATCGAGTAGAAGCGGTTGTTCCACTCCGCGACGACCAGAACACGGGTCCGGGAGAGCGAGCGGACGACGTCCGCATCGTCGAAGCCGTAGCGCTGGAGACCGCGTTCGACCTGCCGGTCGCTCAGGCAACGGTTGATCGGCCTCCACTTGTTGTGGCTATTGTTCCGCTTGTTGCCGAACTCGAAGCCCATCACGCCACCATCATTGCCGATGCCGAGCTGGAAGTTGAACGACGGCTCGGGCGCGGCCTGGGCGGGCATCGCAGTCATGCTGACCGCGCCCATGGCGAGGGCGACGAGCGCAGCGCGGCCGGACTTCTTCAGAGTCGAAAGGGTGAAGGTCATCGAGGGAGTCTCCATTGGTATTCTTCTGGTGCTAGCTTCACTAGCTTGGGCCTGAAGGTACGCGCCGCTATCTTAACGCTCACCGAAGCCACCATTCATTTGCCGTTCAGGTCGAGGGCCTTTTCAGGGCGAGTCCAAGGCACTGGCGCGGTTTTGGCGGTACCGAGGTTGCCGAGCACCCATCCCGGACACTGCCTACCGGAACGAGCCTGGGTGCCCCGCAACCTCGTCACGGCTTGTCGTCGAGGCGTCTTGAACCGCGACCGAAGCCATCGTTCATATCTTGTTCACGGCGATTGACTTTGGCCCGGCGCGCACCCTATCTCGGGTCGCAACTCACCCAAGCCCAACTCGTGGTAGCTTTTGGTGCGCGATTCGCGCGCCCGAGACGGAGGTTTCATGGCGATCGAAGACCTGTTCGGCGGCCCCGAAGAAGCAGCGCCCGAGCCGCGCCGAACCAGGCCGGAGCCGGTGGTTGCCAAAGCCCCTGCCCCGACGCCCAACGTCGCCTCCGCCGGGTCTTATTCCGCCGCAGACATCGAGGTGCTGGAAGGCCTCGAGCCAGTGCGCCGCCGCCCCGGCATGTATATCGGTGGCACCGACGCCAACGCGCTCCACCACCTGTTCGCCGAAGTGATCGACAACTCGATGGACGAGGCCATTGCCGGCCATGCCAACCGCATCGAAGTGCACCTGGGCGAAGATGGCTTCCTGACTGTCAGCGACAATGGTCGCGGCATCCCGGTCGAGAACCACCCGAAGTTCCCCGGCGTCTCCACACTCGAAATCGTCATGACCCGGCTGCACGCGGGGGGCAAGTTCGACGGCAAGGCCTACGAGACTTCGGGCGGACTGCACGGCGTCGGTGTCTCCGTGGTGAACGCCCTCTCGGACTCGCTAGTCACCGAGGTGGCCCGCGACCAGGTGCTCTACCGGATCACTTTCTCGCGCGGCAAGCCGCTGGGCGGGGTAGAGGTAGTCGGCAAAGTCCAGAACCGCCGCGGCACGACGCAACGCTTCCACCCCGATCCCGAAATCTTCGGCGAAGTCCGGTTCTCGCCTGCGCGGCTGTTCAAGATGACGCGCTCGAAGGCCTACCTGTTCGGCGGCGTGGAAATCCGCTGGAGCTGCGACGAGAGTCTCGCAACGAGCGAAGTCCCGGCCAAGGCGACCTTCCACTTTCCCGGCGGCCTGCGCGATTTCCTCGGCAACCGCATCGAGGGGGAGCCGCGCATCGTCGACGACATCTTCTCAGGGATCGTCGGCAAGCCCGGCAGCCACGGCGCCGTGGAATGGGCCGTCTCGTGGTGCCTGGGCGACGGTTTCGTCAACTCCTACTGCAACACGGTGCCGACCGGCGACGGCGGCACGCACGAGCAGGGCATGCGCGTCGCCCTGCTCCGCGGCCTCCGCAACTACGCCGAGCTCAGCGGCAACAAGCGGGCGGCACAGCTCACCGCTGAAGACCTCTTCGTCTCCTGCTCGGCGATGCTGTCGGTGTTCATTCGGGAACCCGAGTTCGTAGGGCAGACCAAGGACAAGCTCAGTTCAGGCGAGGCCACGCGCATCGTCGACAAGGCGCTGTCCGATGCCTTCGACCACTGGCTGGCCCAATCGCCCAACCAGGCCGGCAAGCTGCTCGACTGGGCGCTGGAGCGCGCCGACGAACGTATCCGGCGCAAGAAGGAACGGGACATCGACCGCCAGTCGGCGACCCGGAAGCTGCGCCTGCCTGGCAAACTGGCGGACTGCACGCAATCGGCGGCCCAGGGCGCCGAGATCTTCATCGTCGAGGGCGACTCGGCCGGCGGTTCCGCCAAGCAGGCGCGCGACCGCGTCAGCCAGGCAATCCTGCCCTTGCGCGGCAAGGTGCTCAACGTTGCCGGCGCCAGCCGCGAAAAACTGTCGGCCAACCAGCAGATCGCCGACCTGGTGCAGGCTCTGGGCTGCGGCACCCGCGACCGCTACCGCGAGGATGACCTGCGCTACGACAAGGTCATCCTGATGACCGACGCCGATGTCGACGGCGCCCACATCGCGTCGCTGCTCATGACCTTCTTCTTCCAGGAGATGCCGAAGCTGATCGATGGCGGCCACCTCTATCTCGCCATGCCGCCGCTCTTCCGCATCAGCCACGGCCCCAAGGTCGCCTACGCGATGACCGATGCGCACCGCGACGAGCTGCTGGCCACCGAGTTCAAGGGCAAGAAGCCGGACATCACGCGCTTCAAGGGCCTGGGGGAGATGCCCTACGCCCACCTGCGTGAAACGACGATGGACAAGAAGACCCGCACCCTGCTGCAGGTCCGGGTGCGGCAGGACCGCGACGAAACCAAGTCGGCTGTCGATCGCCTGATGGGCAACCGCCCGGAAGCGCGTTTCGAGTTCATCCAGGAAAACGCCGCGTTCGTCACCGACCTTGACATTTAGTGCGACAGCATCGCCCGTTAATCACCCGGCCGTGAATCCCGTTGACTCGCAAGGGGTTTCCACTATGTTCCGCTCACGTCGCGCTGAGGTCCCGTGAATAGGGCGGAATTCCGGACCGGGAGCGCGGCTTAGCCTTCATGGCTGATCCGACCGATGGTCGACCCGCACCTCCTCAAGTAGCTGCTCGTCGACATGGCATATTCTTCGACTTGAGCGGACATACAGATTTGGCAGACGATTTTTCCGGACTTGGCCTGAGCGCAAAGGTGATCGACGCGGTTGCTGCCGCTGGCTACACGAAGCCCACCGACATCCAGGCCCAGGCTATCCCCCGCGTCCTTGAAAAGAAGGACATTATCGGCATCGCGCAGACCGGCACCGGCAAGACGGCGGGCTTCGTGCTCCCCATGCTGACGCTGCTGGAATCCGGCCGGGCCCGCGCCCGCATGCCGCGCACCCTGATCCTCGAGCCGACGCGCGAACTCGCCGCGCAGGTCGCCGAGAACTTCGAGAAATACGGCAAGAACCACAAGCTCTCGGTCGCTCTGCTGATCGGCGGCGTGTCGTTCGAGGACCAGAACAAGGTGCTCGATCGCGGCGCCGACGTGCTGATCGCTACCCCCGGTCGCATGCTCGACCAGTTCGAGCGCGGCCGCATCCTGCTTACCGGCGTCGACATTCTCGTCATCGACGAGGCCGACCGCATGCTCGACATGGGCTTCATCCCGGATATCGAGCGCATCTGCGGGCTGCTGCCGGCGCGTCGGCAGACGCTGTTCTTCTCGGCCACCATGCCGCCGGAAATCCAGCGGCTCACCAGCCGCTTCCTGCGCGACCCCGTGAAGATCGAGGTGGCGCGGCAGAACTCCACTGCCGAAACCATCGAGCAGCGGCTCGTACACGTTCCGGGCAAGCCGGACGAGAAGCGCGCCGCCCTGCGCGCCCTGATCCGCGGCGAGGACCACCTCAAGAACGCGATCATCTTCTGCAATCGCAAGCGCGACGTAGCGACCCTGGCGCGCTCGCTGCAGCGGCACGGCTTCTCCGCCGGCGGGCTGCACGGCGACATGGACCAGAAGGCGCGCATGGAGACACTCGACGCCTTCAAGTCGGACAAGCTGAAGCTCCTGATCGCTTCGGATGTGGCGGCCCGCGGGCTCGACATTCCGGCAGTGAGCCATGTCTTCAACTTCGACGTGCCTACCCATGCCGAAGACTACGTGCACCGCATCGGCCGCACTGGCCGGGCCGGCCGTTCGGGTGTCGCGGTCACCCTCGCCTCGCCGGCCGAGGGCAAGTATGTCGACGCCATCACCAAGCTGATCCACAAGGACATCCCGGAAGGCAAGCTGCCCGGCGATGTTTCGCCGGCATCGTCGGCGAGCAGGACCGAGGAAGCACCGGCCGAGCGTCCGTCGCGTGGCCGTCGTGGTGCAACCCGTGGTCGCCCGGAGGGCGCCAACGGCGACGCCCGGCCACACCGCGACGAACCGCGGCAGACCCATCATGAGTCGCGGCCCCATCGTGAAGAGCCCCGGCAGCCCCGCCGCGAGCCGCGGCCACCGCGTGACGAGGCGCCGGAGTGGTCGGACCGCAAGGTGGAAGGCATCGATGCCGCTTCGCCCTTCGGCGCCGATGGGCCGATCCCGGCCTTCCTGCTGCGTCCTACTCGCGTAAGTTGACCTGCTCCGGCGGTAGAACGCCGCCGGATTCAAGAAATTTATTGGCGTCGCCGCCCCGAACAACTGTTGTGGCGTGTATTTTTACGCGCCGTTAAGCCTGCAGATCAGACAATGCGCGGGGAACTTCTCGCGCTTTGGACGGATGGCGGGTACCGGTGTCGGATCAGGAATTCAGGCGCGCCTTCAGCTACGCCACTTCGGCAATCGAACTACTGAGGCGAGCGGCAGTGCCGCCGTATCCGCAGTTCTATGAACTGCTCTACACCTACGCCACCGGCGTCAATCCGGCGCTGAACGCCCGTATCAACAGCATCCTGCGGGACAAGGACACCAGCATCGAGATGGCTGAGCGACTCTATAACGAGTTCCTCAAGAGCCAGGATGCCAACGAGCGGCTGTCCGGTGTCTCCGAACGCATGTCGCATCGCATCGAGGCGATGCACGACGCCATCGACACCGCCATGGCCACCGCGAACTCCTACTCGGCCACCCTGCAGACCGCCAGTGGCGACCTGACGGACCATCTGCCTGCGGACCGGCTCAAGCAACTGGCCGGGTCGTTGCTCGCCGAAACGCGGCGCATGCAGGGTGCCAACCTGACGCTGGAACGGACGCTGGAGGCCTCGCGCGCCGAGATCGCCGCGCTGCAGCGGGACCTAGACGACGTCCGCCGCGAAGCGCTGCTCGATCCGCTCACCAAGGTGCACAACCGCAAGGCTTTCGACGACGGCCTGCTGCGCGCCATTGCCCATGCCGCCGAGAGCGGCAGGCCGCTCAGCCTGATGCTGATCGACATCGACCACTTCAAGCGCTTCAACGACACCTGGGGCCACCAGACCGGTGATCAGGTCCTGCGCCTCGTAGCAATGACAGTGAAGTCCAACATCAAGGGCAAGGACATCGCGGCGCGCTACGGCGGCGAGGAGTTCGGCGCCATCCTGCCGGACACCGACCTCGAAGGCGCCATTCACGTCGCGGAGAATATCCGCCGGGCCGTGCAGGCCAAGGAACTCCTGAAGCGCTCCACGAATGAGAAACTCGGCCGCGTCACTGCCTCCTTCGGCGTCGCCATGCTCCGGCCCGAAGACAGCGCGTCATCCCTGATCGAGCGCGCTGATCGCTGCCTCTATGCCGCCAAGCGCGCCGGCCGGAACATGGTGGTCAGCGAGGTAGCGCTGGGGGACGAAGCGACAGCGGCGGCCTGATCTGGCTCGCCCTTCACCGCAGCTCCACCCCCAGCCCCCGCAGCGCCTCCCAGTAGCCGGGATACGTTTTCCCCACGCACAGCGGGTCGAGAATGGTGATGCCGCCGATCTTGAGGCCCGCCAGCGCGAAGGCCATGGCGATCCGGTGGTCTTCGTAGGTCTCGATGCGCGTGGGCAGTGTTTGCCCGGCCAGGGTGGGGTCGGACGACACCACGAGGTCATCGCCCTCTTCGTGCGCCAGCCCGGGCCGGATGCGGCTGAGTTCGGTGGCGAGCGCCGAGATCCGGTCGCACTCCTTCACCCGCAGGTTCGAGATGCCGACAAAGCGCACCGGCGTTTCGTTGAAGGCCGCGAGGACTGCCAGGGTCGGTACCGCGTCCTGCATCTGCGAACCGTCGATCACCGCGGGCATGTGTGGGAACATCCGGATCAACCTGGCGGCCTCCGCGTCGGGCTGCGTGAACGCCTCCATCGGCACACCGAGGTCGATGCCGCCCCCGGTCAGCGCCTCCGCCGCCCAGAGATAGGTGGCGGCCGAGGCGTCGGGTTCGATGGTGTAGTCGGTGGCGCGGTAGCCGGTCGGCTGTACCCGCCAGGTCATCTCGTCGACCTGCTCGACGCTGGCGCCGAAGGCCCGCATCGCCGCCAGGGTCAGGTTGACGTAGCCACGGGCGTCGAGGTCCTTCCCAGTCAGCTGCACCTCGATCGGCCCGTCGCCGAACGGCGCCGCCATCAGCAGCGCCGAGACGTACTGGCTCGACAGCCCGCTATCTATCGTCACCCGACCCTTGCCGAACTGCCCCGTCCCGTTGATCACTACCGGCGGACAGCCGGTCTGGGCGGTCGCGTCGATACCCAGCGAACGCAGCGCGACCAGCAGCGGCTCGATCGGGCGCTTGCGCATCGCTTCATCGCCATCCACGACCACGCGGCCGTTCACCAGCGACACCGCAGCCGTGAGGAAGCGCGTCGCGGTGCCGGCATTGCCGAGCAGCAGCGGCTCGGCCGGGGCCTGCAGCGTGCCGTCGGAGGTCACGACAAACGTCGTTTCGTCCGGCTCCTCCACTCCTACGCCCATCTGCAGAAGCGCCCGCGCCATCAGCGCCGTGTCCTTGCTCTTCAGCGCGCCGGTCAGGCGGCTCGTCCCTTGTGCCAGGGCGGCGAGCAGCAGGGCCCGGTTGGTAATCGACTTCGACCCCGGCGGGGTAACGCGCCCGACCAGCGGATGCGCAGGCGGAACGATCGTCAAAGCCTCGAGCTTTGAGGAAGCAGCAGCAGTCACAGGAAACTCCGTCAAACAGCGGCGCAACGCACCGCGCTCACTCCGGCAATGCCGGATCCATCGGGCGGTTCGAGATGGCCCGGTCCTTGTCCGGGTGTGAGGTTGAAGCAAGCCCGCTCGATGTAGCGAATATCGCCCGGCAACGCCAGAGCCCTTCCACCCGTTCGCCCGCCAGCGTAGGACATCGGCGTCGATCGAGGAGACCTGTCATGACCAGCAACGACACGCTGCACGCCGAACTCCAGCAGCTCGTGTCCGAAGGCCGCAACCCGCGCACCGCAGATATCGATCTGATGTCCAGCCTCGACATCGTCACCACGATGAACGCCGAGGATCGCGCGGTCCCGGAAGCGGTCGGCAAGACCCTCCCGCAGGTGGCGCAGGCGGTCGATGCGATCGTCGCGGCTTTCAACGCGGGCGGCCGTCTCGTCTACATCGGCGCCGGCACCAGTGGCCGGCTCGGTGTGCTCGATGCTTCGGAGTGCCCGCCAACCTTCGGCGTGCCGCCAAGCATGGTGGTCGGACTGATCGCCGGTGGCTTGGATGCGCTGGTCAATGCCTCCGAAGGCGCTGAAGACCGCACCGAGGCCGGCGCCACCGACCTCATGAATATCCGTCTCACGGCTCGCGACGTCGTGGTTGGCATCGCCGTCAGCGGCCGCACGCCCTATGTCATCGGCGCGCTCGACTACGCGAAAACCCTGGGCGCCGTGACCGTCGCGCTTACCTGCAACCCGGAGTCCGCGATCGCCGCGATGGCCGATATCTCGATCGCGCCGGTGGTCGGGCCCGAGGTCGTCACCGGCTCGACGCGGTTGAAGTCGGGCACGGCGCAGAAGCTGGTGCTCAACATGTTGTCGACCGCCAGCATGATCCGCATCGGCAAGACCTACGGCAACCTGATGGTCGACATGATCGCCAGCAACGGCAAGCTGGTGGCCCGCGCCGCCCGTATCGTCACGCAGGCGACCGGCTGCAGCGTCGCCGAGGCGGAGGCGGCGCTCGCCCGCTCCGGCAACGACAGCAAGCTCGCGATCCTGATGCTCCTCACCCGCCAGGACGCAGAGACGGCCCGGGCCAGCCTCGCGTCTGCCAACGGCTTCCTGCGCCGCGCCATTGCTGGCACGACGCAGTAACGGGCTCGCCTATTTAAGCAGGCCCTGCGAGACCGAACCCTGCAGCTGGCGCTGGAAGATGACGTAGGTCACCAGCACCGGCAGCACCGTGATCACCACGGCCGCGAACAGCGCGCCGAAGTTCACCGAATAGCCCGCCTGCGAAGCGAAGGACGCCATGCCCTGGCTCAGCACGTAGTTCTGCGTGTTGGTGTTGAGCGCGATCGGCAGCAGGAACTGATTCCAGAGCCCGAGGAAGTTGAAGATCGCCACCGAGGCCATTCCCGGGCCGGCCATCGGCAGCATGATGGTGAAGAAGATGCGCCATGGCCCTGCCCCGTCGATCGCGGCTGCCTCCGCCACTTCCTGCGGCAGGGTGCGGAAGAAGGCGAACAGGAAGAACACCGTGAACGGCAGCGCGAACGCCACGTAGGTGATGATCAGGCCGGGGAAGGTGTTGAGCAGCCCGAAGCCCCTGAGCGTCTGGAACAGCGGCACCACCGCAAGGAAGATCGGGAACGTCAGCCCGGCCAGCATCAGGTAGTAAATGATCCTGCTGCCCTTGAACTCGTAGCGCGCCAGGTAATAGGCGCACATCGCGCCGAGCAGCATGACGATGACCAGCGAGAAGCCGACCACGATCACCGTGTTGAAGAAATAGGTGCCGATGCTCGCCGTGGTCCAGGCCGAAACGTAGTTGTCGAAGTTGAGGCTGGTGGGCAGCGTGAACGGCGACTGGAAGATCTGGGATGTCGTCTTGAACGACGACATCAGAACCCACAGCAGCGGCGCGCAGATGATGACCACCCAGGCGATCAGCGCGACGTGGGAAATCGTGGCGACTGTCTTGTCAGTCCAGATCGTCTTGCGCGCCACCGGGTGCTCGAGCTGGCCGGTAGGCTTGGTCACCGCGGCAGTCGGAGTAGCAGCGCGAGGGAGGGGTGCGGGTGCGGTGCTGATCGGCCCGGACTTTGCCGGCCGGCCGGTCCACCAGAAGACGAAGAATACCAGGGCCGCGAAGACCAGCGTGATGATGGCGAGGGTCGCGCCCATCGAGGTCGCGTAGCCGAACTTCCCCTTCTTGAAGGCCGTGTTCAGCAGGTGCTGCGAGATGACGACGGTCGAGTTGGCAGGGCCACCCGACGGGTTCAGCGCCTGCATGTAGACGAAGGCGTCGAGCGCCAGGATGCCGAGGTAGATGTACGCCGTACGGATAGTGTCGCGGATCATCGGCACCGTGACGCTGATCGCCGTGCGGAAGCGTCCGGCCCCGTCCACGCGTGCCGCCTCGTAGACTTCGGCCGGGATGCCTTTGATGGCTGCGATGAACAGCACCATGTAGAACCCGACCATCGACCAGGCGATGACGAAGATCGACGCGCCCATGGCCGTGCGCTCGTCGCCGAGCCAGGGGAAGGATTTGAAGAAATCGAACCCCATGGCCGTGAGGATGCCGTTCAGCAGGCCGCTGGACGGATCGTACATCTGCGCCCACAGGATGCCGATGACGATGGCCGGCACGGTGTAGGGGAAAAAGGAAATGACGCGGTAGATGCCCGAGTTCTCGAGCCCCCGTATCTGTCCGCGGGTAGTGCCACCGACGGTCACCAGCGTCGCCAGCGTCAGCGACAGCACGATGACGAGCGGCGGCAGGACCAGTACCAGCACGATGCTGTTGTAGACGGCCTTGGTGAACACCGGGTCGGTCAGCAGGGCCAGGTAATTGGCCAGGCCCACGAAGTTCATGCTCTTCGAAAAGCCTGACCAATCGGTCATAGAGTAGTAGAAGGCCTGCACGAATGGCGAGATCACGAAGATCACGTAGATCACCAGCGGGAGCCCGAGGAACACCAGCGCGAAGCTGGCGTTCTCGAAGCTCGGCAATTTCCACCGGCGGGTCGTCGTGGCCGGTGCCCTCGCCATCGTGCTGTCCATTACTTCACTTCAACCTTCGTAACGGACGGGTCGTTGTAGACCCGGTCGGTGATCTGCTGCAGCGCCGCAGTGAAAGCCGCGACGTCCATCTTGCCGTCGAGGAAGCTGTTCCAGACGACGAGCTCGTCCTGGTTCGTGCCGTAGAGATCGAACGAGTTCCAGGTGAAGACGTCGTTGCCGGCGTCGGCGAGCAGCTTGCTCTGCGAGACCAGCGCCGTGGAACCGAAGCCGTCGGCCGGCACCGTGTCCTTGACGATGGTCGGGGCGAGCTTGGTCTTGGCGAAGTTCGACGCCGCTTCCTTCGACAGCATCGTGCGCAGCAGTTCCTTGCCGCCCGGCACGTTCAGCGCACCGGCCGGAATGATGAAGGGCTCGCCCGCCGTGGCGTGCAGAGCGGTCTTCGGCAGCGCACCGTTGTCGGAAACGGAGAGCTCCGGCATGCCGGTCATCCGGAAGCCTTCCTTGGTCGCCTTCTTCATCTCGTTCTCGATCCACGAGCCCGAGGGATAGAGCAGGAAGGACTGGTCGTTCGACCACTGCGCCTGGGCAGCGGTGAACTGGGTGCCCGACCCACCCGGCTTCATCATGCCGCCCTGGATGATCTCGTAGAGCGAGTTGAAGACCGACTGGAACGCCGGATGCGACCAGAAGCCCGGGGTGAAGTTGTCGACCGCCAGCCGCACCTCGTCGCCGCCTTCCTTGATCGCCGAAGCGACCGCGGTAGTGCGGTAGTAGGTGGCAGCTTCCTTGCCCCAGCCGAACAGGTAGAGGTTCTTTTCCTTGGCCTTCTTGCCCAGCTCGATGGCTTCGGCCCAGGTGGTCGGCGGGGTCCAGCCATTGTCCTCGAACAGCTGTGCCGAGTACCAGATGCCGTAGACGGTCATCACGTAGTTGAGCGCGATGAACTTGTCGCCGAAGGTGCCCGGCTTCTCGACGCCGCCCACCAGGGTGTCGCGGATCTTGACGCCTTCGAGGCTCGGGGCGTCGAGCACCGAG
>JBQCFF010000045.1:0-3583 GCA_051959485.1 Devosia sp.
GCAGCCCGCCCGACTTTTCCTTGTAGCGGTGCCAGCGGCGGAAGTAGTCGGCGCCGTGCACGCGGTCGAGGTACCAGCGGAAATCCACCGCCTGGATGTCGCCGATGGCGCCCGACAGCAGCAGGTCCTTCAGCTGCGTACGGGCCGGCGTGTAGCGATAGTTGAAGGTGACTGTGACCTTCCCCCCGGTCTCCCGCTGCGCATCGAGCACCGCCTTGAGCTTGCCGAGGTCGACGGTCATCGGCTTCTCGGTCATCACGTTGCGGCCCGAGCGCAGCGCCGCGACGATGTACTCGTGGTGCAGGTAGTCGGGCGTGGTGACGATCACCGTATCGGGCTGCTGCTCGGCGAGCATGCGGCCGAAATCGGCGGCGGTGTAGGTGGCAATGCCGTTGCCGGGCTGGTTCGTGATCTTGCCGGCCGAGAGCGCGAGGCGGCTTTCGTTGACGTCGCAGAGCGCCACCAGTTCGTTGCCGCCGGCATGGGTCTCGGTGATCGCCTTGCGGAACATGGCATGGCGCCCACCGGCGCCGACGATCGCGTATTTCACTTTGGGGAGGCCTCGTCGCAGGAAGGGGAGTCGGCCGGCAGCAGCGGCCGGCGCCCGAACTAATTCACCGTCTGGTTACTTCGTCAAGCGGCGTTCCCCACCGACGGCGGGCGCCGGACCGGCGCTCCGGCCACGCCGCGTATCGGAACCAAATTCCCTCTGCCTGATTGGAATCGGCGAAGCGCCCGCCGGGTGCCAACCGTTCAAGACAGACAGCCGGAGATGTGAAATGGCCGAGCAGAAAACTCTCGACGACCTGTTCCTCGATACCCTCAAGGACATCTACTACGCCGAAAAGCAGATCGTGAAGACGCTGCCCAAGTTGGCCAAGGCCGCGACCTCGCCGGAGCTGAAGGCCGGGTTCGAACAGCACCTGGAGGAATCCGAGGGCCACATCGAGCGCCTCGAGCAGGTGTTCGAGATGATCGGCAAGCCGGCGCGCGGCAAGACCTGCGACGCCATCCTCGGCATCATCGAGGAAGGCAAGTCGATCATGGATGAGTTTAAGGGCACCCAGGCGCTCGACGCCGGCCTCGTGTCCTCGGCCCAAGCGGTCGAGCACTACGAGATCGCCCGCTACGGCACGCTGAAGACCTGGGCGCAGCAGCTCGGCCTCAAGGAGGCGGTGACGCTGCTCGACGCCACCCTCAAGGAAGAGGAAGCGACCGACAGGAAGCTGACGCAGGTCGCGATGGCCGACGCCAACCGGAAGGCGGCCTGACCCGGATGGCGGTTCGGGGTGGGCGCGGCTGGCGCGCTCACTCCTCTCGCTCATGTTCACCCAGCAGCCTGAGGCTCTGCCTGAGCCGGCCCGAGATCATCTCGAAGGAACGCCGTGTGTCCCGAACCCGTCCGTGTTCGGCGACCTCCGGCGGTTGCGACGCGATGCTCGCATCGAACCGGCGGGCCTCGGCGGTCACGGCAGCGAACAGGGTGCGGATTTCGGAGGCCACATGGTCAGCGGCGTCGCCAGCCGATTTCGCCCGTTCGGCCATGGTGTGGAGCTTCACCGAGGAAGCCTGCCACGTGCCGAGCTGGCGGTTGAGTTCACGGACCAGCGCGGCTGCGTCGCGACCGGCCTGCGCGGCAGCCGATCGTTGCCGCGCCACGGGCGACCGCCCCAAGTCATCATCTGTCATGTGAGGCGATGTGCCTGAGGGGTCGCAGCGGCTCACTAACCTTTGTTAGTGCGGCGCCAATCCCCTGCAGCGGAGGAGTGGATGAGTATCTCGAAAGCCGACCGCTTCGCCCGGGTGCGGCAATGAGCACCGCGGCGGATCTCGAAAGCTTCTTCCGGAAGCTCGAACGGCGCGACGTGCTGTCGGCCGAGGAACGTGACGCCATGATCGCGGCGGCGGGCCCGCGGGAATCGTTCGCGGCCGGCAGCGACCTGGTGCGCGAGGGCGACCGCCCGGACCGCTCCATCCTGGTGACGCAGGGGTTCACCACCCGCTACCGGGTGCTGGCGGACGGGCAGCGGCAGATCACCGCCATCCACCTGCCGGGCGACTTCGTGGACCTGCACTCGTTCCTGCTGCACACCATGGACCATTCCGTGGGGGCGCTGTCCAACGTCCGCGTGGTCACCTTCCCGCACGCCAACCTGCGGCTGATCACCGAGCGCTACCCGCATTTGACCCGGCTGCTCTGGCTGACGACGCTGCTCGACAGCGCCATCCATCGCGAGTGGATCGTGGCCATGGGGCGGCGCACCGCGGCGCAGCAGCTGGCGCACCTGATCTGCGAGATCTTCAGCCGCCTGCACCTCATCGGCCTCGCCGAGTTCGACCAGGAAGTATCGCTGCCGATCACCCAGATCGAGCTGGGCGACACGCTTGGTTTGTCGGCAGTGCACGTCAACCGCACGCTGCAGCAGCTCAGGGCCGAGCAGCTGATCATCTGGCAGGGCCAATCGGTCCGGGTTCTCGACTGGGCCCGGCTCACCAAGGTGGCCGAGTTCGACTCCGCCTATCTCCATGACGAACGGGAGCCCCGCTAGGGGACACGGCATGCCACGCTATTATTTCGACGTGCATGACAAGGACGGTGTGTTTCGCGACGAGGTCGGCCTCGAGCTGGGGGACATGGACGCCGCGGTGGCCGAGGCAAGGCGGGCGCTGGCCGACATGACCAAGGAGCTGCTGGTCGGCGACCGCGACGCGCACGGCATTCACATCGTCATCCGCGACGGCGACGACGGCCCGGTGCGCCTGTCGGTGACGATGGAGACGACCTGGCCGGAGGAGGGGTAGGGTCGTCACGCGATGGGCCGGATTTCCGCCACCCAAGATAGGGGTGGTTTCGGGTGGCTCACTCGAACGCTGCCCCCCTCTCCTCAGCTGCGCCAGGCGGCGGAGCCGCCAAGCTTCGCTATCCTCCCCCACCGAGGGGGAGGAGGCGCCGGGTCAGACCGATCACTACCTCAGCTGCCGCCGTAGCCGCCGATGATGGGGAGGATCTCGCCGGTGATGTAGCTCGAGGTCTGCGGGCTGGCGAGGAAGACGTAGGCGGGCGCGATCTCCTCGGGCTGCGCCGGCCGCTTCATCGGCACCTTCGAACCGAACTTCGAGACGTCCTCGGCCTCCTTGTCCGAGGGGTTGAGCGGCGTCCACACCGGGCCGGGCGCCACGCAGTTCACCCGGATGCCCTGCCTGATCAGGTTGCCGGCCAGCGCTCGCGTGAAGGCATGGATGCCGCCCTTGGTCATCGAGTAGTCAAGCAGCGCCGGGCTGCCCTCGATGCCGGTGACCGAGCCGGTGTTGATGATCGCCGAGCCCCGCCTGAGGTGCGGCACCGCCGCCTGCGCCATGAAGAAATAGCCGTAGAGGTTGGTGCGGATGGTCTCGTCGAAATGCTGCTCGCTGAGGTCCTCGATCGCCTTGGTGTGCACCTGGAAGGCGGCGTTGTTGACGAGGATGTCGAGCTTGCTGAGCTCCTCGACCACCTTCTCCACCGCATCGACGCAGAACTCCTTCACCCGCACGTCGCCCTTCAGCACGATGCAGCGGCGGCCCTCGGCCTCCACGGCGCGCT
>JBQCFF010000046.1:0-5542 GCA_051959485.1 Devosia sp.
TCGAGCGACGGGATGAGCTGGCCGGCGGCGCAGTTCGCCCCGGTGACCTTGGTGGTGAGGAAGACGTCGGAGCGCTTGAGGCCGGAGCGGCGCAGCGCCTCGCCGCATTCGCGCTCGGTGTCGTAGCTCTGCGCCGTGTCGAGGTGCCGGTAGCCGAGCTCGAGCGCGTACTGGATGGCGCGGATCCCCGCCTCCTCGCGGCGATCGAAGGTGCCGAACCCCATGGCGGGAATAGCATTAATGCTGGTCAATGACTTGCCTCCTGAACACGGCTGACCCGGCCCGACTGGTCGGTCGCTGGCCCGCATCCCGCGCGAGTCGAGGATGGCAGGGGTCGCCGGGCCGTGGTTAGCGACAAGCGGGGAGCCGTTGCAAGCGCGCGGGCGACATTCTTTCGGATGGGTGGGGTGGGGACGAAGCATAAAGCACGATCCGGTGGCGGCGGGCTTAGAACTCCGTTCACCACAGTGGCTGGAAAGCCGTCGCGACCCTGCAGCTTCAGCCCACATTAACCCCGCCCGGCATAGGTGTCGGATTGGCTCTTTGTGCGAGCTCGGAGTTTATGTGGGTGTTCACACCTGCCCGCAAGACGATGCCCGGCATCGACTACGTTTCAGCGGTCGCGGCGGTCTACAAGGACCGGCGCGCCATGCTTGCAGGCGCCATGCTGTGCGTCGTCGGCGCCTCGGCATCGGCGTTCAAGACCAGCTCGCCGATGCTGTGGGCGGTGGCCATCGGCTTCGTCCTCATCGCCTTTTTCCGCTACCGCAGCATGAAGGCTTTCGAGCGGGCCCGCGTGGCGGCCGACGACGTCGAGACCGCCTATCGCTGGGAGATCCGCGCCACCTATTTCGCCACGGTGTTCGCGGCGCTGTGCGGCTTCTGGTGCTTCGTCAGCTTCCTGTTCGTCAATGACTCGGTTGCCGAGCTGATCGCCATGACCACCACGGTGGGCTGCATGGTCGGCATCGTGACCCGCAATTTCGGCCTCGACCGGCTGCTGACGCTGCAGATCATCGTGGCGACGACGCTGCTCGGGCTGGGCCTGTTCCTCAAGGGGGACTTCTACCACCCGCTGCTCGCCTGCATGCTGCTGCCGACCCTGATCTCGTTCCGGTTCCTCGCCGGCGACGTGCGCGAGGTGCTGATGGCGGCCGTGCACAGCCGCATCGATGCGACGCGGCTCGCCAATGAGCTCGATGCGGCGCTCGAGACCATGCAGCACGGCATCTGCATGCTCGACGAGCACGGCGTGATCTCGGTGTCGAACCGCCAGGCCGAGGCGATCTTCGCCTCGCTGGTGCCCGGCAAGTGGAGTGACCGGCCGTTCGCAGCGCTGATTTCCAGCGCCGCGGCGCAAGGGGCCCTGCCCCAGCGCTCGGCCGAGCAGCTGCTCGAAACCGTCGAGGCGGGCGGCGGCGGCAAAGTGGTGCTGAAGCTTACCGACGGACGCTATTGCGAGGTGACCGTCTCCTCGCGCCAGGACAAGACGGTGCTGCTGTTCGAGGACATCACCGAGCGCGTCAAGGCTGAAGAGCGCATCAACTACATGGCGCATTACGACACGCTGACCGGGCTGCCGAACCGCGCCTATTTCACCGAGCAGGTGGAAGCCGACCTGAAGCGCCGTCGCCACGGCAAGACGCAGGACATGGCGATGCTGATGATCGTCGACGTCGACGACTTCAAGCATGTCAACGACACCATGGGCCACCTGATCGGCGATCGCGTGCTGGTCGAGACCTCGGAGCGGCTCAGCCGCGTGCTCGGCCAGGACAGCCTGGTGGCGCGGCTGGGCGGCGACGAGTACGTCGTCTATCGCGCCGGCGGGGTGCGGCCGAGCGATACCGTGGACGAGCCGGCGAAGATCCTCGAGGCGTTCCAGCACACCTTCGGGGTGGCGGGCGAAATGTTCTCGGTCAACGTCTCGATCGGCGTCGTCACCATCACCGATGCGCCCGACAGCCTCGACGACCTGATGACCAAGGCCGACCTGGCGCTCTACAAGGCCAAGGGCAACGGCAAGGGCCAGGCGCAGGTGTTCCACGACGAGATGGACACCGACTACCGCTACCGGCAGCGGCTGAAGGCCGACCTGAAGCAGGCGGTGGCCGATGGCGAACTGAGCCTGGTGTACCAGCCGATCGTCGACCTCAAGAGCCGTCGCGTGGTGAGCTGCGAGGCGCTGGCGCGCTGGCACCACCCCAAGCTCGGCTCCATTCCGCCCTCGCTGTTCATCCCCATCGCCGAGGAGACCGGCCTCATCTCCGACATCAGCCGCTGGGTGCTGCGGGCGGCAACCGCCGAGTGCCGCAACTGGCCGGAGGAAGTGTCGGTATCTGTCAACATCTCGGCCCGCGACTTCCGCAACGCCGACGTGCCGAAGATGGTGAAGGAGGCGCTGGGTGGCTCCGGCCTCGCACCGCACCGGCTCGAGGTCGAGGTCACCGAGACGGCGCTGATCGAGGAGAAGTCGGTCGCCACCAAGGTGCTGAACAAGCTCGCGAAGCAGGGCATCGGTATC
Organism: Devosia sp.; assembly: GCA_051959485.1. Taxonomy (GTDB): domain Bacteria; phylum Pseudomonadota; class Alphaproteobacteria; order Rhizobiales; family Devosiaceae; genus Devosia_A. Next base: position 2,525 of record JBQCFF010000046.1, read on the forward strand.
GCCCTCGACGATTTCGGCACCGGCTACTCGTCGCTGAGCTACCTGCAGGCGCTGCCCTTCACCAAGCTGAAGATCGACCGCTCCTTCGTCATGGACATCGGCGACAACCCGCGCTCGCTGAAGCTGCTCAGCAACGTGGCGCAGCTGGGCAAGGACATCAACCTCATGGTCACCGCCGAGGGCGTCGAGACCGAGGAGCAGCTCAACGCCATTGCCACCCATACCAAGGTGGACCAGATCCAGGGCTACCTGTTCGGCGTGCCGCTGCCGCGGCGCGAGGTGACCGAGCTGATCGCCCACATGGCGGCGCGGTCGGCAAGCGCCGCACTGGCGGCGCCCGCCCCGCTGGCGGCAGCAGCAAACAGCAATCGTGGTTAATTCCCGTTAACCCATTCTGCTGCTTTCAGGATTTCCTGCAGGTTGACGCCTGACGCCACGCCATGCAGTCGGCGCGGGGGGCAATTGCGCCGTTTGCGGTTTGATTATGCCTAACAAATGGTTAAATCCGTGATGAAAGTTGCGGAGTTACTTTATGCGTTCGGACGAAACCGCGGGTGCGATCGCGGCTGCCCCTGCGTCCCGCTTTGTTGGCACCCTTATGGATGTGCTCGATCGGGTCGAGTACCGCCGCGTCACGCCGGCCGAGCAGTTCGATCCGGTCTACCGGCTGCGCTACGAAGCCTATCGGCGCGAGAACTTCGTGCCGTTCAATCCCGAGCAGGTGGTCCGCGACGAGTTCGACGAGCTGCCGAACGCCTACAGCTACGGCATCTACATCGACGGCGCGCTGGTCAGCGCGCTGCGCTTCCACCTGATCACGCCGGACTGCCGGCACTCGCCCTCCTACTCGGTGTTCACCGACGTGCTGGATCCACTGCTCGATGCGGGCGCCACCTTCGTCGATCCGGGTCGCTTCACCGCCGACCACGAGGCGAGCCTCGCCTACCCCGCCCTGCCTTTCCTGACGTTGCGGATCGTGGTGATGGCGTCGGCCTATGCGCAGGTGAAATACTGCCTCGCCAGCGTCCGGCCGGAGCACGCCGCGTTCTACCGCCGCGTCTTCAACTCGCAGCTGATGGCGAGCGAGCGCTACTACCACGGGCTGACCTTCCCGATGCAGCTGTGGGCGGCGGACGTGCCGGTGGAGCTGCCGCGGCTGTTGCGGCGCTATCCGTTCTTCATGTCGACCGAAAGCGAGCGCGAGGCGCTGTTCGGCCGCCCCGCCGAAGGCAGGCTCGGCGGGCCACAGCCCGCCACTTCGCGCCTGGCCTATGAGCGCTCGCTGCTCGAGGAGCAATTCGGCGGCGTGCCGATGGCGGCGGAATAGCGTCGAGCGGCAGTGCGATTGGAAAAAGGGGCCTGAGGGGCCCCTTTTTGTTGTGCTGTCGTCGGGTGTGTGCCGCCCCCTCCACCATGCTTCGCATGGTCCCCCTCCCCCGCTGCGCGGGGGAGGATCCGGGCGCCTCACGGCGACGGCATGGTGAAGGAGAACTCGCCCCCTATGCCTCCGGGATCCAGACCACCATCGAGCCCTGGCCGCGGTTGGCCCAGAGGTAGTACGGCAGCGCGGTGAGTGTGGCGGGGGCCTGGCGTGGCGGGGCGGTGCGGTAGAGCGTGTTCCACTCGGCCTCGTCGATCGCCGCCGCCGGGGCGGTGAGGGTGACGACGCCGTCGAACAGGTCATTGCGCTGGCGGACGGCCAGCTCGCTGTCGCGCGGCAGCTTCAGGCGCTGCACCGTGCCGCCCGGATTGTCGGCCTCCTCGACGCAATAGACCAGCGGCCCGCGCTTCAGGGCGACGCGGCCGGCATCCATCACCACGGCCGGGTGGGCGAAGACGCGCTCGGCCGGCATCGGCAGGTCGAGCGCTATGCTGTCGCCCTTGTGCCAGGTGCGGTGGATGGTGACGTAGCCGTTGGCGGGCTCGGCCGCGACCGCCTCGCCGTTGACCTTGATCGTCGCGCCCCGGCACCAGCCCGGGATGCGCAGCTTCACGTCGAACGCCTTGTCGGCGTCGGGGTCGATGGTGATGGCGACGTCGCCCGACCACGGGTAGTTCGAGACCTCGCGCACCGCCACCCTGGTGCCGCCGACGTCGAGCGTCGACGAGATGCCGCCATAGAGGTGGAAGGCGATGCCGTCGGGCGCGGTGGAGACGAAGTAGCCGCCCACCGAGGCGACGAGCCGCGACACGTTCATGGTGCAGCACGGGCAGGTGTGCCACTCCCAGCGGTTGGGCGTGCCGTTGCTCTCCAGCGGGTTCATGTAGAAGTAGTGCTCGCCGTCGCGGCTGAGCCCGGCGAGCGCGCCGTTGTAGAGGGCGGTCTCGAGCACGTCGGCATACTTGCCGTCGAGGTCGAGGTGCAGCATGCGCTGGGCCCAGAAGATCAGCGCCACCGAGGCGCAGGTCTCGGCATAGGCCGTCTGGTTGGGCAGGTCGTAGTCGTAGGTGAAGCCCTCGTTGTGGGCCGAGGGGCCGAGGCCGGCGGTGATGTACATCTTGGTGTCCATCACGTCGCGCCACAGCGTCTCGCAGGCCTGCTTCAGGCCGGCATCGTTGAGCTCGACCGCGAGGTCGGCCATGGCGGTGTAGAGGTACATGGCGCGCACCGCGTGGCCGACCACCTTGTCCTGCTCGCGCACCGGCCGGTGCGACTGCGAATACTCGTAGCTGGCCTGGGCGTAGCGCTGCGTTTCCCAGCCCTTCTGCTCGCGCGCCTCGCGCTCGAGGTCGAAATAGTGCGGCGGCTGCCGGCCGCGCTCGTTGATGAAGTAGGCGGCGAGGTCGAGGTGCTTCTTCTCCTTGGTGAGGTGGTAGAGCTTGATCAGCGCCAGCTCGATCTCCTCGTGCCCGTCATAGCCGCGCTTCTGCCCGGGGCCGGTGCCGAAGGTCTGCCGGATGTGCTCGACGTAGCGCTCCATGATGTCGAGCCAGCGGCGGCGGCCGGTGGTCTCGTAGTAGGCGATGGCGCCTTCGAGCATGTGGCCGGCATTGTAGAGCTCGTGGTTGTCGCGCAGG
>JBQCFF010000047.1:0-3412 GCA_051959485.1 Devosia sp.
CGCTTTTGCCATGGTGGCGGACAGGGGCGCCGTGGCCGCCATGGCAGGCGCCGAGAGCAGGGCGACGAGGGTTACGGTGGCTATGGTCTTGAGGTTGAGGGACATCGTGATCTCCATACGGGATGAGAGGGGCCGCAGGGCAAATCTTGCGTGGTTCGGGTGTCGGTTCATCCGGCATCGTTCCGGCGAGCGGTCATCGGCGTGACGTCGCGTCGACGGCCAGGATCAAGCGCTCGGAGCACGGCGAATGTTCGAAGGTAAGAAGGAAGTATTTCGCCGGAAATCCGCCGAATTGTAGGCTTTTTCGAACCGGTCCAATGATGGACGGAGGGTAATATTGGTAAGTTGCCGGGAGCCCGATTTTCGATGACGCAAACCGAAGGTTACCTGCTGATGCGGCGCCCGTTGAGCGAGCCCGCACCGCCCGCCACCCTGCCCGACGGCGTCGGCATCCTGGCGCTGTCGGCGGCCGACGCGGTGGCCATCCACCGGCTGCTCGAGGCGGCTTACGCCCCGGGCTATGGCAGCGTCCGGCCCGATCCGCTCGACTGGTGGGAGGCGCTGGTCACCGACAGCGAGTTCGACCGCAACCTGGCCTTCGTGGCCAAGGCGGGCGCGCAGGTGGTCGGCTTCTGCCTCGTGTGGACCTCGAGCTTCATCAAGGACATCGTGGTGGACGCACCAATGCGCCGCCACGGCATCGGCTCGGCGCTGCTGACGAAGGCGATCGAGGGGATGCGGGCGCGCGGGCGGGAGGAGATCGCGCTCAAGGTCGACATCTACAACGCCAACGCGCAGCGGCTGTACCAGCGGTTCGGGTTCGTGGCGGACTGACGCGTCCCTCGATCCCCGAGTCCACCCCACCCTAGCTTCGCTACGGCCGCGAGCGGCCAAGCTGCGCTACCCTCCCCATCAAGGGGAGGGAGCCGTGGTGGCCAGAGCAGAGACACTGGTCTCCCTCCCCCTTGTGGGGAGGGTAGCGGAGCTTGCGAGCGCAGCGAGATAGCGAAGCTAGGGTGGGGGAACCCCCTACCCTTCCCTCGGCGGGGTCTCGTTGGGGACCTGCTCGGGGGGTTCCTGCTGGGGGACTTCGACTGGCGGGTTGCCGGGGGCCTGGTCGGGCTGGGGTGGCGGCTGCGGGATCTCGGGCTCGACCGGGGTTTCCTGCGGGTAGGCGGGCGGGGTGTTGTCCGGCTGGGACGGCGGGATCTGGCCCTTGACCAGTACCACCACGGAGCGCGGCGGCAGGGTGGCGGCCCTGTCGGCCAGCGGGACGACGGCGGTGTCGTCGGAGACAATGCCCAGGGTCCAGTAGCCTTCCGGCAGGCGCGCCAGCACCGGATCGATGCGACGATTGTACCACACGATCAGATCCTCCTCAGGTACCTGCAGCCGCATGCCGAGCACGGAGGCGGCAGCTTCGTTCCAGTCGCCGTCGTTCATCTCGCGACCGTCGGGATGCAGCCAGGCGACGTCCCGCAGGCCCTTATGGACCTGCCCGGTGAGAAAGTGGTCGTGGGTCAACGCCAGATGTTTCTTGCGGAACGCGACCAGCGCGGAGACGTAATCGACCAGCGCGCCGTCGGCCTTTTCCCAGTCGACCCAGGTGATCTCGTTGTCCTGCGCGTAGGCATTGTTGTTGCCCTGCTGGCTGCGGCCGAACTCGTCGCCCTGCTGCAGCAGCGGCAGGCCACGGGAGAGGAACAGCGTGGCCAGCAGCGCGCGAACGTCGCGGCGGCGCATGGCATTGATGCCGGGGTCATCGGTCGGGCCCTCGACGCCGCAGTTCCACGAGTAGTTGTTGTTGTGGCCGTCGCGGTTGTCCTCGCCGTTCGCCTCGTTGTGCTTGTCGAGGTAGCTGACGAGGTCGGCGAGGGTGAAGCCGTCGTGCACGGCCAGCATGTTGACGCCGGCGCTGGGCTTGCGGCCGGCGAAGTTGAAGATTTCGGCCGAGCCGGCCACCTTGCCGGCAAGTGCGCCGATCTTCCCCTGGTCGCCCTTCCAGAACGAGCGGACATCGTCGCGGAAGGTGTCGTTGTGCTCGTGGAATTCCTTGCCAAAGCGGCCGAGCTGGTAGCCGCCCGGGCCGGGGTCCCACGGCTCGGCGACGAGGATGGACTTGCTCAGCACCGGATCGGACTTGATCATCTGCAGCATCCGGGCATCCGGATTGAAGCCGGGTTCGCGGCCCAGTATCGGAGCGAGATCGAAGCGGAAGCCGGAGACGCCCATCTCCTCGACCCAGTAGCGCAGGCTCTCGATCACCAACCGCTGCGTCGCCGGGTGGTCGCAGCGCAGCGTGTTGCCGGTGCCGGTGTCGTTGACGAGGACCTGCTTTCCGTCGACTTCGGTGAACCGGTAGTAGGTCTTGGCGTCGAGGCCCATCAGCGACAGCATGGGCCCGTTCGCATCGCCCTCGCCGGTGTGGTTGTAGACCACGTCGAGGATCACCGAGATGCCGGCCTTGCGGTAGGTGTCGGTCATGTAGCGCAGTTCCTGCGGGCCGCGCGGCGCGATCCGGGGGTCGAGCGCGAAATAGGTGACGGGGTTGTAGCCCCACGCGTTGGTCAGCCCCAGGGCCGGCAGGTGGCCCTCGTCGATCCAGGCGGCCGTGGGCATCAGCTGCACCACGTCGACGCCGAGATACTTGAAGTGGTCGATGACCCGGCGCGTGGTCAGGCCGGCGATGGTGCCGCGCAACGGACCCTGCACCGACGGGTGGCGCATGGTGTAGCCGCGCACGTTCAGCTCGTAGAACATCTGCGGCGCCTTGCGGCGCGGTATGGCGGGCTTGTTCGACGCGCCAACCACGATCGCCTTGGGGATCAGCGGGGCGGTATCCACCGCCTCCTCGCGCGGCAGGCGCAGGCGGGGCGAGCGGACGAAGGCGCGGTCGAGGCGCCGCGCATAGGGATCGACCAGCAGCTTGTGGGGATCGAAGAAGAAGCCCTGGTCGGGGTCGTAGCGACCGTCGGCGCGGAAGCCGTACTTGGCCCCTGCCCCGATGCCGGCGACCAGTCCGTGATGGATGTTGTCGGTGTGCCCGTCGAGCTCAAGACGCGCCACCTCGCGATCGAGCTCGTCGTAGATCGACACCCACATGGCGGACGCGGTCTCGGAATAGACCGCGAAGTTCACGCCTTCGGCGGTGATGGTGGCGCCCAGCTTTTCGGCTGAGCCGCCACCCGGCACGAGATGCGGAGTCACCAGCGTGGGGTCCTCAAGTGACAACGCTCGGCGCATCACGGCCGGTCCGCCGACGGATTCCGGCGAGGCTGTCGGCAATGGCGATGAGTGGCTGGAGGGCAGACTGGGTGTCAAGATCGTGCTGTCCATGCGGCGGCTCGTACCTTTCGAGGTAGAGCCGCAACGTGGCCCCGACCGTTCCGGTTCCGCTCAGCCGGAGCACGAT
>JBQCFF010000048.1:0-4229 GCA_051959485.1 Devosia sp.
GCTGCCGAACCTGTTCTCGCTCGAGTGCTGGGGCGGCGCCACCTTCGACGTCGCCATGCGCTTCCTCAACGAGGATCCGTGGGAGCGGCTCGCCGCGGTGCGCGAGGGCGCGCCCAACATCCTCACCCAGATGCTGCTGCGCGGCTCCAACGGCGTCGGCTACACCAACTACCCCGACAACGTGGTGAAGTTCTTCGTCCGGCAGGCGGCGCAGGGCGGCGTCGACGTGTTCCGCATCTTCGACTGCCTCAACTGGGTCGAGAACATGCGCGTCTCGATCGATGCGGTGGCCGAGGCCGACAAGGTCGCCGAGGGCGCCATCTGCTACACCGGCGACCTGCTCGATCCCGATCGCTCCAAGTACGATCTCAAATACTATGTCGGCCTCGCCAAGGAGCTGGAAGCCGCCGGCGCCCATGTCCTCGGCATCAAGGACATGGCGGGGCTGCTCAAGCCCGCCGCCGCCAGGAAGCTGGTCGAGACGCTGAAGCAGGAAGTCGGGCTGCCCATCCACCTCCATACGCACGACACCTCGGGCGCCGCCGCCGCCACCATCATGGCCGCCGTCGACGCCGGCGGCGACGCGTTCGACGCGGCGATGGATGCGCTCAGCGGCACCACCTCGCAGCCGACCCTCGGCTCGCTGGTCGCCGCGCTCAAGGACGGCCCGCGCGACCCGCAGCTCGACGGCAAGGTCATCCGCGAGATCTCGTTCTACTGGGAGGCGGTGCGCACGCAGTACCGCGCCTTCGAGAGCGACCTGAAGGGCGGCGCCTCGGAAGTCTACCTGCACGAGATGCCCGGCGGGCAGTTCACCAACCTCAAGGAGCAGGCGCGCTCCCTGGGGCTCGAGTCGCGTTGGCACGAGGTGGCGCAGACCTATGCCGACGTGAACAAGATGTTCGGCGACATCGTCAAGGTCACCCCGTCCTCGAAGGTGGTCGGCGACATGGCGCTCGCCATGGTGTCGGCCGGCCTGACGCGTGCCGATGTCGAGGACCCGAGCCGCGACATCGCCTTCCCCGATTCTGTCGTCGGCTTCTTCGCCGGCGATCTCGGCCAGCCGCCGGGCGGCTTCCCGCAGAAGCTGCAGAAGAAGGTGCTGAAGGGCAGGACGCCGCTCACCGAGCGGCCGGGCTCCTACCTCGAACCGATCGACCTCGAGGCCAAGCGGGCGGAGATCGCCAAGGAAGCGGGGGAGGCGATCGACGACAAGCGTCTCGCCTCCTATCTGATGTACCCGAAGGTCTTCTCGGACTTCCTCAAGACCCAGGACAAGTATGGTCCCACCGAGGTGCTGCCGACGCCGGTCTATTTCTACGGGCTGGAGGAAGGCGAGGAAGTCTTCGTCGATATCGAGAAGGGCAAGACGCTGGTGCTGGCCTACCAAGGCCATACCGAGACCAACGAGAAGGGCGAGGTCCGCGTCTTCTTCGACCTCAACGGCCAGCCGCGCACCATCACGGTGCCCGACCGCCTGAAGGTCGGTGAGGTGAAGGTCCGCGCCAAGGCGGCGATCGGCGATGCCAGGCAGGTCGGCGCGCCGATGCCGGGCGTCATCTCGGGCCTCGGCGTGAAGGTCGGCGACAAGGTCTTCGCCGGCGACGTGCTGCTCTCGATCGAAGCGATGAAGATGGAAACGGCCATCCACGCCGAAGCCGACGGAGTGGTGGCCGAAGTCACGGTGAAGCCCGGCGATCAGATCGACGCCAAGGACCTGCTGGTCAGGTTCGAGTGATCAAAACGCGCTGGCTCGACTTCGCATCTTCGTCAGCACTCGAGTTCGTGAAGGCGCAGCACTCGAGGAACACCCGGCTAAATGCGCACTACGCCGGTGTACTCGATCATCTCGCCGTCTGCCAACTTTATGGCCGCGCGCAAGCCGCGCCGCCCGGCTACGGAAAACACCATCCGATCAGCACTCTGCTCGATGAGTTTTAGACGGTTACCTTCGCGGTCTTCAATCATGTCGCTGTCGAATCCGCTATCGTGAAGACCCTCCTCCTCCATGAAAGAGGCATTCCGGAACGCCACTTCCATCTGCCACAATCTCGCGCGGCGATCACGAAGGCCCCACCAAGTACCTAATAGGGACACGACGATGAGGCACCCTACAACTATAACAACCTCGGCGGCGGGATTCTCTCTGAAGAAGAGTGATGCTGCGTAAAAGCTGCCGAGAGCGGTAACGACAGCTCCAACTAGGATCATCAAGACGGATCCCAGTCCGGTGACGAAAATCTTATAAATTGGGCCGTGGCCTACTCCTAGAAAAAGGTTTCTCCAGCCAAATGCGAGTATGAGGGCGCCGACTACGAAGGCCACAACCGGGTTCTTTTTGATGGACCGATATAGATCTCGACCGAAGCTCGCGCCGAAACCTCCCACCGCGGCGAATGCAAGTTGCTGCAGCATATTCCCCCCTAGCTGGAGAGAAATGAGCTCAGTCCGGCAAGAAAATCAAGCTTTCGAGTAAAGAAAGGCGGATGTCAGCGCCGCCGGTAAGTGCCGTCGATTTCTTTACTGCCGTCTTGGTGCGCCCTGATGGGCTGCGGCAGCATCTTGACGATCCAGCCCACCAGCATCGGCACGACGACGAAGTCGTCGACCCAGCCGAGCAGCGGCACGACGTCGGGAATCAGGTCGATCGGGCTCAGCAGATAGGCCGGCACCAGCAGCATCAGCGCCTTCAGGTGCCACGGCGTCTCGGGCGCCATGAAGGCGCGCCACAGCGTGGCGAGTTCGTTGCGGAAGGTGACGAAGCGGACGAGCAATCTGGTCATGGCCTGCACATGGGTCCTGCGCCGCTCCGCTTCAAGGTCACGCAAACGTAACATTGCGCGGTCAGGCTCAAAGGCCTATCTGCTGGGGCGGCACGAGGTCTTTCGATGAGCATTTCTCCCCGCCGGCGTTCGATCGGCGTCAATGTCGGCGGCGTGATGGTGGGTGGCGGTGCCCCCATCGTCGTGCAGTCGATGACCAACACCGACACGGCCGACATCGAGGCCACCGTCCGGCAGGTGGCGCAGCTCTGGCGCTCCGGCTCCGAGATCGTTCGCATCACCGTCGACCGCGACGAAAGCGCCGCTGCCGTGCCGCATATCCGCGACCGGCTGCGGGCGCGCGGCATCACTGTGCCGCTGGTCGGCGACTTCCACTACATCGGCCACAAGCTGCTCACCGAACACCCGGCCGCCGCGGAGGCGCTCGACAAGTACCGCATCAACCCGGGCAATGTCGGCTTCAAGAACAAGCGCGACACGCAGTTCGCGACTCTGATCGAGCTCGCGATGCAGTACGGCAAGCCGGTCCGCATCGGCGTGAACTGGGGCTCGCTCGACGAAGAGCTGCTGACCCGGCTGATGGACGAGAACTCCGCCTCCGCCGAACCCGTCGGCGCCGCTGCGGTGCAACGCGAGGCGATCATCCAGTCGGCGCTCCTCTCCGCCAGGCGCGCCGAGGAGCTCGGGCTCGGCCCTGACAAGATCATCCTTTCCACCAAGGTGTCGGACGTCCAGCACCTGATCGCGGTGTACCAGGACCTCGCCGCCCGCTGCGACTATGCGCTCCACCTCGGCCTCACCGAGGCCGGCATGGGGTCGAAGGGCATCGTCGCCTCGTCGGCGGCCATGGGCATCCTGCTGCAGCAGGGCATCGGCGATACCATCCGCGTCTCGCTCACGCCCGAACCGGGGGGCGACCGCACGCAGGAAGTGCGCGTGGCGCAGGAACTGCTACAGACCATGGGCTTCCGCCAGTTCCTGCCGGTGGTCGCGGCCTGCCCCGGTTGCGGCCGCACCACCAGCCAGACCTTCCAGGTGCTGGCCAAGGAGATCCAGGATCATCTCACCGCCTCCATGCCCGAGTGGAAGGAGCGCTACCCAGGGGTCGAGAGCCTGTCGGTCGCAGTGATGGGCTGCATCGTCAACGGCCCGGGCGAGAGCAAGCACGCCGATATCGGCATTTCGCTTCCCGGCACCGGCGAAACCCCGGCTGCCCCGGTCTTCATCGACGGCCAGAAGGTCGCCACGCTGCGCGGGGCCGACGTGGCGGACCAGTTCAAGACCATGGTGGCCGACTACATCGAAAAGCGCTTCGGCGCCGGGCAGAAGACCGCCGCGGAGTAGCTATTTCGTTCCGCCGAGCCGCAGCCGCTTGCGCTTGCCGTCATAGGTGACGGACGAGAGAAACAGCGACAGGTTGAAGTCGAAGGCGATCGACACCGCCTC
>JBQCFF010000049.1:0-3868 GCA_051959485.1 Devosia sp.
CCGCCAGGTCCGGACCGCCCCCTCCACCATGCTCCGCATGGTCACCCTCCCCCGCTGCCGCGGTGGAGGACCCCCGGCCAGGTCGGCACTTCGCCAAAATCACCGCCATCCCCTGAAGCAAGGGACCTTGGTGGACCGCACGGTTCCTCCACCGTGAAACGGGGGAGGGGGACCAGCCGAAGGCTGGTGGAGGGGGCGGCACCAACGCCGACCTCCCACCCCGCCAGGCCTGACCAACCACCGAGACCGGACCGCCCCCTCCACCAGGCGCCGCCTGGGCCCCCTCCCCCCCTGACGCGGGGGAGGATCCCCGGCGACCTCGGCGGTCGAAAGTACTACCTCAGCGTTTCCGCAAAGAACGCCAGCATCGCCTCCCGCATCCGCGGCGTCTCCTGGTGCCCTACCCCCGGCTCCGACACCATCCGCAACCCGCCCGGCGCCGCCGCGTAGCCGGCGCTTGCCTCGGCCCAGGCGATCCCCACCGCCTCGGGCGGGGTCAGCGAATCCGCCTCGCCGATGCAGATGAGCTGCGGCCGTGGCGCCACCAGCGCGGCGATCGAGCCGGCATCGGCATCGTTCAGCAGCCCCGGCACGGTCATGTAGATGCCGTGCCCGTCATGCGCCCCGAGCCGGATCATCTCGCGCTGGTCGGCGAAGCAGCAAAGATGCGCGGTGGCGGCGATCCGCTCGTCCATCGCGGCCAGCCAGTAGCTCAGCGTGCAACCCATCGAGATGCCGAACGCGCCGATGCGCCTGGGGTCAACGTCCGGCCGCGAGGCGAGATAGGTCAGCGCCGCCGCGTGGTCGCCGAGCATCTCAGAGAACAGCGACTTGCCGTACCAGAGCAGCGCCTTGGCCGCGGCGCTCTCCTTCACCGTGGCGCGTTCGCCGAAGATCGGCATGTCGATGCAGAGCGTCACATAGCCGGCGCGGGCGAAGACCGGCCCGAGCGGCTCAAGCAGGTACTCGCGCCCCTGCAGCAGTTCGGCCGCGCCGATCTCGTACCTGCCGCCATGCGAGTGGCCGTAGAGGATCGCCGGATGCCGGCCTGCCGCCTCGGGCCGGGTCAGGATGCCGCGCACCTCGAGCCCGCCGAGGTCGAGCCGCAAGTGCTCAACCACATAGCCGTCGCGCCGCTCGATCGCGGCCGACCGCAGGGCCACCGGGGGCTCCGCCAGCCCGATCAGCTCGCGCAGGCGAGTTCGCGTCAACGCCATGATGTTCCTCCGCTTTTCAGCGAGGCTTAGGCAAGGCGGCGACGCGGCGCAACAGGACTAACGCCGCGGCCAGCCCGCTACTTGTCGTCGTCGCTGACGATCGCGAACTCCAGCGGCAGGGCCGTGGTGTACTTGATCTGGCCCATGGCGAAGGACGAGCTGACGTCGCTGAGGTTAATCTTCGCGATCAGCTTCTTGTAGAACGCGTCGTAGGCCGCGATGTCGGGCACCACCACGCGCAGCAGGTAGTCGGTCTCGCCGCTCATGCGGTAGAATTCCACCACCTCGGTGAAGTCCTCGACCACGGCGGAGAACTTGCGCATCCAGGCTTCGTTGTGCTCGGAGGTGCGGATCGACACGAACACGGTGACGCCGGCATTCACCTTCACCGGGTCGAGCACCGCCACGCGGCCGCGGATCACCCCGTCCTCTTCCATCTTCTGGATACGGCGCCAGCACGGGGTGGTGGAAAGGCCCACCTTGCGGCCGATTTCTGCCACCGGCGTCGTCGCATCCTTCTGCAACAGCGCGAGAATCTTACGGTCGATCTTGTCCAAAGCTATTTCAGCCCCCTGAAATGAGATTGCGGCGAGGGGATCACAGGCGCCGAACTGCGCAAAGCCTGCCGGTAAGATGGGCGATACAACGAAAATAACTTGCGCATGTCAACGGGCGAACACGTTTCCGACCCAATTGAGGAACGCGGCGATCCGGCTCGGCTGAGCGGTGGTCTCGCCGTCGCCGGAATGGGCTCGCCGCCACGCCGCCGGCGGCTCGAACGTGCCCGCCCAGATGCCGCGGCGGGCGGCCTGCGCCTCGCGCGCCTCCGAGGCATAACGCCCGTCCGGCACGGCCAGCCCGGCGGCAACGACCGCCCCGCCGAGATCCACCCCGCCCGCCTCGCAGGTCGCGACAATCCGCCCGTACCGGTCCTGCTCGAGCGGCGTGCAGCGCACCGGCCCGCGCCGCCTTAACTCCTCGAGCAAGGCCCCTGCTGCCCGGCCGCAGGACCACGGCTGGCCCGCCGCATCGGTACAGGTCTGCAGCCGCTCGGGCGCGTCGATCCCCACGAGCCGGATACGGTGGCCGCCGACCTCCAGCGTGTCGCCATCCACCGTCCGGCTCTCGCCGGTCAGCGGCCCGGCGGGTACGCCGTCGGATGGCGACAGCAGCCACCCACCCAGCACCGCCGCCGCAATCACCGAGGCCAGCCAGCGGACCGGCCACCTCCGCCGCCCCGGAAACGATCGCCGCCGAGCTCCGCCCGCCCAGGCAGGCATCGGCCCCGCGCGCATCCGCGATACGCCGCGGTTCCAACCACGCTTGCCCAAGCCCCGCACCCCGAACTTCACCGCCGCTTAACCATGCTGTGCGTACGGTCTCGCATGCAAGCGTAGTGAGCGCGTTTCTGCTCACGTGTGCATTAGTTGTTGTTGAGTTCGAGTAATGTCGCTGAAGCCCGCGATGCACGAGTCCGACGTGCGCGCCCGGATCATGGGTCGCGAGCTCCGGCGCACACAGAAGGCGGTCGAGGACGCCCGCCAGCGCCTCACCTCCACCTCCGGCACCCGCGCTTCGTTCGATTTCGAGCTGATGGACGAGTACGCCAACTCGCGCCTGTCGAGCGTGCTGGCGGTGCCCGCCCTGGTGCTCATCCTTGCCGTCTTCGCCAGCCTCTGGGTCTCGCCCTTCGCCGCCGCGGCCTGGGCGGCGCTGGTGATCGTCACCAATTCGGCAGCAGCGCTGGTCTGCCGCCGCTTCAAGCACTCGGACCCGGCGAAGTTCAACGCCTCGCGCTGGACCACCAGCTTCGTTGCCGCCGAGATGGTGCACGGCATCGCCTGGTCGCTGCTCACCCTGTTCAGCTTCATCAGCGCCGACACGGGGGCGCTGCAGGTCGCGATGTTCGCGATGGGCCTCGTGGGCATCGCCTCGAACGCCGTGACCACCCGCACGCTGACAAGCGCGACGCTGGTCAGCACCCTGCCTTTGGCGCTGGCGGTGACGATCATCCTCGGCTTTGCCGGCGGCACGCTCAACTGGTCGCTGGCGGCGGTCACCATCGGCGCCGAGATCTTCTTCGTCTATCTCGCCAAGCAGCTCTACAGGTCCGAGCTCGAGACGGTGGCGCACCAGTCCGAGAAGGACTCGCTGATCGCCGAGCTCGAGGAAGCGCGGGAGATGAGCGACGAGGCCCGGCGCCACGCCGAGCAGGCGAACATCGCCAAGTCGCAGTTCCTAGCGACCATGAGCCACGAGCTCCGCACGCCGCTCAACGCCATCATCGGCTTTTCCGAGGTGCTGCAATCGGAGCTGCTCGGGCCGCACCACATCCCGCAATACAAGGAATATGCCGGCGACATCCACCGCTCCGGCCAGCACCTGCTCACCCTCATCAACGAGCTCCTCGACCTCTCCCGCATCGAGGCCGGCAAGTACGAGCTCAACGAAGAGGCGATCTCGCTGGTCGACATCGCCGAGGATTGCCGCCGCATGGTGGAGATGCGCGCCAAGGCCAAGGGCATCGAGCTGGCCGTCAGCTACGGCAACCACCTGCCGAAGCTCTGGGGCGACGAGCGCGCCATCCGCCAGGTGGTGCTCAACCTGCTCTCCAACGCGGTGAAGTTCACCCCGCAGTCGGGCAAGGTGCA
>JBQCFF010000050.1:0-3137 GCA_051959485.1 Devosia sp.
CTCGTCACCGAGTGGAATTCGATCCCGGCATAGGCGCCCGCATTGGCTTCGGTGTACCGGCGTTCGATGCGCATTCGCTATAATATCCCCAAAATCAGCGGACGAGTCTGCCCGCGAGCCGCCAAGGACGGCTTCTGCCTCATTTATTGACGCTGTTGTACGCATCCGCCGTAGCGGTGTTACGAGCCCCGTTGGAACCTCCGCCAATCCGGTGCCGGCGGTTTGTCCCGTACTCAGCCACACCGTCCGGAAGGATCAGCGCAACCCCCAGACAGTTGCCGGCTGACTGCGAGTCGGTCAATGCCCGGCGATCGAACGCGACCACAAGCCGTAGTGGCTGAGGCGACCACTAACGGCTAAATCCAGTATCTCATATGTGGATTACGGGGAAAAGCTCCAACCCTGATTCGTGATCGCGGACGGCTAATTTTGTCTGCGTCACCGTCGCGCAGCAGTGCGGGAAACGTCGCTAACCCTCAGCGACTCCGCCACTCTTCGGCCATCTTCAGGCAGCGCTTGAACGTGAAAAGCAGGCGCTAAGCTGACGAGCGATTTCGACCGGGTCCCTGTCAAGCGTGTTATTTCCTTCACTTTTCTACCCCCCCATAGGGAGCAGTCTGTGGAGAGCCGGGCACTAGATGTAGAGCGTCCTGACGTGCCGCGTTTGTGCTAGGCGCTAGTGGCTTGAACATGCTAGACGCTACCGCATCCGCGGGCTTCCCGAACTTCGCCCGCCAAGAGCATTCGGACGAGACGGCATGGCACGCGACACCCGCGAAAACTTCCGCTGGAAGGACTTCCTCCTCGAGATCCTGGCCTGGTGGCGCGGCAACACCTGGGGCACCCGCCTGTGGATCGCGACAAAGGGCGAGTATGTCGGCTCCGACGAGCGCGGCAACCGCTATTACCGCTCGCGCCCGGGCTCGAAGCCGGGGCCGAACGGCACCGAGCGGCGGATGGTGGTCTATGCCGGCGGCTACGCCGAGGCCTCGGAAATCCCGCCCGGCTGGCATGGCTGGATGCACTACCGCACCAACGTGCCGCCGTCGGAGGCGGAGTACCGCCCGTACACATGGGAGAAGGCGCACGTGCCGAACCTGACCGGCACGCCGTTCGCCTACCGTCCGGACGGCTCGCTGCTCAACAAGGGCGAACGGCCGCGCGTCACCGGCGACTACGACGCCTGGTCGCCCGAATAAGGCTCTTGGCGGTTCTCATGCACCGGGGTTGGCTCCGCTCGGGCGCGCTGGCGCTTTGCCTCTGCGCGTCGTCCGCGCTGGCGGACACCATCGCCAACCCGGTGGCGGAGTTCTCGGGGCTCGACAAGATCACCGGCCGCCTCACCAGTTTCGACGTCTATATCGACGAGACGGTGCAGTTCGGCGCGCTGCAGATCACGCCGCGCGCCTGCTATACGCGGCCGCCGACCGAGGCGCAGCGCACCAGCGTGTTCGTCGAGGTGGACCAGGTAAGCCTGCGCGGCACGGTCGACCGCATCTTCACCGGCTGGATGTTCGCCGACAGCCCGGCGCTCAACGCCATCGACCATGCCGTGTACGATATCTGGCTGATCGACTGTAAGCAGAGCTCGAAAGTGCCGCCGCCGGAGGCCAAGGCCCCCGCGCCGGTGCAGCCGCCGGCCGCCGGGCAGGCCGACGACCGGGGCTGAGGCCCGTACTTGCCTTGCCCATCAGCTACGGAGGGTCGGGATGGAGATCGGCAAGCCACGGATCGTCGAGCGGACGGCGCAACCCTATGCGGCGGTGCGACGGCAGGTTGTGATGCCGTTCGGCGGGGCCATCGACGAAGCGATGGGCAAGCTGTTTGGCGGTTTGGAAGCGCGCGGAATCCAGCCCGCCGGCGCGGTCTTCTTCAAGTATGATGTCGTCAGGATGCCGGAACTCGAGATCGAGTTCGGCGTGGAACTGGCCGCGCCATTGCACAACCCGGGGGACCTGGTCGGGGGCATGTTGCCGGCCGGGCGCTACGCCGAGCTCACCTATTTCGGCCACTACGACCACCTGATCGATGCCAACGCGGCGCTGATCGACTGGGCGCGCGCCGAGGGGCTGGCCTTCGACATGGAGGCGCGCGCGGATGGCGACCACTTCGCCTCGCGGGTGGAGTTCTACCTCAACAGCCCCGAGGAAGAACCCGACCCGGACTGGTGGCAGACCGTCGTCGCGATCAAGCTCAGGGATTGAGCGCCGGCTGTCCTGCAGCCGTGCGGTCGATGGCGAAATAGTCGGCGTGGTGGCGCAGCGCTTCGGCCAGACGGACCTCGTAGTCTTCGCGGGGGATCTCGATGCCGCCGAAGGTCCTGAGGTGGTCGGTGACGAACTGCGTGTCGAGCAGCCGATAGCCGCCGGCCTTGAGGCGGAACAGCAGGTGCGCCATGGCGATCTTGGAGCAGTCGGTGCGGCGGTGGAACATCGACTCGCCGAAGAACGCCGCGCCCAGCGAGACGCCGTAGAGCCCGCCGACCAGGGCAGGGCCGTCCCATACCTCGACGGTGTGGACGAGGCCGCGCCGGAACAGCGCGCGGTAGAGGCGGCGGATTTCCGCGTTGATCCAGGTGGTGTCGCGATCGACGCCGGCGGTGGCGCACCCCTCGATCACGCCGTCGAAGTCGGTATCGACGGTGACGGTGTAGGGGTGGGTGCGGAGCGTCTTCCGCAGCGTCCGGCTGATGTGGAAATCGTCGAGCGGGATGATGCCGCGCTGCTGCGGGCTGACCCAGAACAGGTCAGGCGAGCCGGCGTCCTCGGCCATCGGGAAAATACCCGCCTGGTAGGCGCGGATGATGAGCTCCGGCGTCAGCTCGATGGCGAAGGGGTCGGTTTTCCGCGACATGGGCTGAATATGGGCCGCCCGCCGGGTGGGGGCAATGCGCTTGTCGGTGGGGGAGCCCTCGTCCTTCGACAGGCTCAGGATGAGGGGGGCGGGGGAGACAAGCGATGAGGTCCGTGTTCCTCACCCGCAGAGCGGGGGAGGGGGACCGCCGCAGGCGGTGGAGGGGGCGGCCACAAACGCCGCGCTCGGACCGCCCCCTCCACCATGCGTCGCATGGTCCCCCGCCCCCGGTTCGCGGGTGTGGGTGCGCGCCCCGCCCCCGCCACCGGAGGAGGGCGAAGGAG
>JBQCFF010000051.1:0-3733 GCA_051959485.1 Devosia sp.
GCAGCCGAGTTCGAACACCCGGCGACCCCAGTAGGGCTGATCGAAGAAGTGCGGCACCACGAAGGTCGGCTTGCCGGCGTAGAGGCCGGCATAGGTGGTGCCGGCGCCGCCGTGATGCACCAGCGCCTTCATCAGCGGGAAGAGCTTGGTGTGGGGCGCCTTGTCGATGGAATACACGGTGTCCGGCAGGTCCTCGGCGCGGATGCCGCCCCAGCCCTTGCCGACCACGGCGCGCCCGCCCCAGGCCTTGAGCGCCTTGGTGATGATCTCGGTGTTGCGCTGCGCGCCCCAGGGCATCGAGCCGAAGCCGAGGTAGATCGGCGGGTCGCCGGCATCGAGGAACTTGCGGAACGCCGCGTCGGGCTCCCACCCGGTGATGTCGTCGAGGCGCCAGAAGCCGGTGACGGTGGTCGAGTCTGGCCAGTCGCCGGGGCGGGGCGAGATGATCGCCGAGTAGGCGTGCAGCGCCGGGATCGGCTCGCCGCGGGCGTTCTTGGAGAAGCCGGAGCGCTTGCGGCTGCGCAGGCCCAGCAGCTTGGCGCGCATGCGGTCGCGGGGAAAATCGTAGTAGCTCTGGTAGGCCGCCTGCATGACGTAGCTGAGGCGGTTGAAGAGCGGGTCGAGGCTGATGCGGTTGAACAGCGGCTCGGGCGTGGTGCCTTCATAGGCGAAGTAGGGGAACTCGCCGGTCGGATTGAGCGGCTGGAAGGCGGTCATGATCGCCGGGATGTCGAGGGCTTCGGCGATGTCGACGGCGAAGTTCGTGGTCTGGTGGAAGACGATGGCGTCGACGTCCTGCGCGGTCGCCCACAGGTGACGGCAGGCGACGCGGAGGATCTTCTGGCCGTCCCGCAGCAGTTTCGGGGCATAGAGCAGGGAGTTCTTCTGCATCACCGTGTCGAACTGGCTCTGCCGCATGAACGCCTGGATGTCGGCGCCGAGCGTCTGGAACTCCAGCCCGTGCGAGGTGACGAAGCTTTCGAAATCGACCGTGGTGGCGATGACGACGGAGTGGCCCCGCTTCATCAGCGCGCGGCCGAGCGCAACGAAGGGCTGGACGTCCCCCATTGTGCCGATAGCCGCAATCGCGATGCGCTTGCCCATGCCGTCTCCCTGTTCTCCGGTGACGTTGCCATTCACTGAGAGTGTGGCCCCTGTAGGGCCGAAAGTACCGCGCCGGCCCCTCAGCCGTCCAGCCGGGGCGGTTGCAACATAGCTGGTGATGGTTGGCAACGATTCAACGCGGCGGCGCGTCGCCGTGCCGGAATGGGGTGTAGTGCTCGAGCACCTGTTGCTCGCGCGCCACCGAGGCGCGCTCCTGCGCGACGAAGCGGGCGACCGCATCGCGGAGGCCGGGGTGCCCGATCCAGTGAGCGGAGCGGGTGATGGTCGGCTCGTAGCCCCGGGCCAGCTTGTGCTCGCCCTGTGCGCCAGCCTCGACGACGCCGAGGCCGTGCTCGATGGCGTAGTCGATGGCCTGGTAGTAGCAGAGTTCGAAGTGGAGGAACGGCACGTGGCGTGTGGCGCCCCAGTAGCGGCCGTAGAGCCGGTCCCGTCCGACCAGGCTGAGGGTGCCGGCGATCGGCTCGTCGCCGTCATAGGCGAACATCAGCACCACCCGGTCGGCCATGGCGTCGCCGAGCAGCGAGAAGAAGCTGCGGGTGAGGTAGGGTCGGCCCCACTTGCGGCTGCCGGTATCCTGGTAGAACTCGAAGAAGTGGTCCCACACGGTTTCGGTGAGGTCGGATCCGGTGAGCCACTTCACGGTCAGGCCATCGGCCTCGAGGGCGTCGCGGCGCTCGCGACGCGTAACCTTGCGGTGACGCGACGACAGCGTGCCGAGGAAATCCTCGAAGGACCCGAAGCCGTGGTTGTGCCAGTGGTATTGCGTGTCGTGGCGGATCAGCCAGCCATTGGCGCGGGCGAGTTCGGCCTCCTCCTCGGTGGCGAAGGTCATGTGAACCGAGGAGATGTCGTGCTGGGTCGCCAGCTGCTCGGCGGCGCGGAGCAGGGCGGCGCGGTGCGCCGGGTCGTGCGCCAGGGCGCGCGGCCCGGTGACCGGGGTGAACGGCACCGAGCATTGCAGCTTGGGGTAGTAGTGCCCACCGGCCCGCTGGAAGGCATCGGCCCAGCCATGGTCGAAGACGTATTCGCCCTGCGAGTGGTTCTTGAGGAACAGCGGCAGCACCCCGACCGGCTCGCCGGCAGCATCGGACAGCAGCAGGTGCTGGGGCTGCCAGCCGGTGCGGCGGGTGGAGGAGCCGGACTGCTCGGCGGCGAGGAAGAAGGCGTGGTCGATGAACGGGTTGTCCACGACCCCGCCGTGGTTCGGCGCAAGCCCGTTCCAGACGGCGGCGGGAATCTCCGCCGCCGAACTGACGACGCTGGCGCTGAGGACGGCCTCAGGCACTTGGCGGCTCGAACCCCTCGAAGACGATCTGGTCAGCCTTGCCCATCACGGCAAGCGCCGCCGCCGGGGACTTGATGGTCCAGGCAGTTACGGGAATGCCCAGCGAGCGGAAGAGTTTCACCGCCGGCAGGCCGAGGGCGTTGTCGCGGCACGAGATGAAGTCGAAACGGGTGGTCGGCCAGTGCAGCAGGTGGCGCAGCATGAACCTGGTGCTGCCCGCCATGTCGCCCTCCCAGGTCGGCTCGTCGTAGGCGTAGGTGACGATGCCGAGCGGATAGGCGGCACCGCGCTTGCGCAGCGCCACCAGCAGGCGGGGATCGAAGGATTCGATGGTGACGGGGCCGCGATAGCTCCGCAGCTCGTCGAGCACGGTCTGCGCCAGCACGTCGGTGGCTGCCTGGTCGGCCTGCTGCTTGAGCTCGATCTGCAGCAGCACCCGGCCGTTCACCTGGGCGAGGAACTCGCTGAAGCGCTGCGGCGTGTCGCCGGTGGCGCTGTCGAGCAGCTTGATCTGGCTCAGCTCCGCCATGGTTTTGGCGCCGACCGGCCCGGGGACGCCGGTGAGGCGGTCGAGCTCGTCGTCGTGGAAGATCATGGGGATGCCGTCGCGGCTGAGCTGCACGTCGCACTCGATCGTGTAGCCGCGGGCGCACGCCGCCTCGAAGGCCGAGGCGGTGTTCTCGATGATGCCCTTGCTGCGGTCATGCAGGCCGCGGTGGGCGATGGGTCGGTCGAACTGGGGTTTGGCGCTCATGGTGTCCGGGCGGTCATGGTGGGAGGGCAGGGCAGGGCCGCTACCATCCCGAAATGACAGGTTCGCGTCAGCCTTCCACCTCGATGATGCCTTCGACCTCGACGGCAGCGCCGAGCGGCAGCGCCGCCATGCCGACCGCGGAACGGGCATGCTTGCCGTTGTCGCCCAGCACTCCGACGATCAGGTTGGAGGCGCCATTGGCGACGAGATGGTGCTCGGCGAACTCCGGCGTCGACGCCACGAAGACGGTAAGCTTGAGGACGCGCTTCACCTTGGTGAGGTCGATGCCGGCGGTGTGGACGATCTGGCTCAGGAAATTGACCGCGGCGAGCTCGGCGGCATTGCCGCCCTGCACGACGTTCATGTTGTCGCCGAGGCGGCCGGTGACCACGCCCTGGTCGCCCGAGGAAATCTGGCCCGACACGTAAACGATGTTGCCGGTGCGGGTGATCGGCACATAGGTGGCAACCGGCGCCTTTGGCATCGGCAGCTCGTAGCCGTATTCGCGAAGCTTATCGATGGGGCTGGTCATCATCAGTCTCTTGGTCTCGTTTCTCGGTTTCGCGGGC
>JBQCFF010000052.1:0-2194 GCA_051959485.1 Devosia sp.
GGTCTCCCTCCCCCTTGTGGGGAGGGCAGCGGCGCTAGGAGCGCAGCGACGTAGCAAAGCTGGGGTGGGGGTAGGCCACGCGCGCCCCGCCTACACCGGCAGCACCCGCGAGTACTTCACCTGCGCCAGCGAAAAGCTCGACTCGATCGAGCCGACGCCCTCGAGCTGGGTCAGCTTCTGGCGCAGGAACTCCTCGTAGGCGGCGAGGTCGGCGCAGACGACGCGGAGCAGGTAATCGAACTGGCCGGTCATCAGGTAGCACTCCATCACCTCGGGCCAGCGGCTCACCGCGGTGGCGAAGCGGTCGAGTTCCTCGGCGCGCTGGCGTTCGAGCTTGATCGAGATGAATACCGAGACCGGCAGGCCTACCGCCTTCTGGTCCACCGTCGCCGCATAGGCGGTGATGATCCCCGCCGCTTCGAGCTGCCGGATGCGGCGGAGGCAGGGGGAGGCCGAGAGGCCGACGCGGTCGGCGATCGCTTGCACGGTCATCCGGCCATCCTCCTGCAGGGCGCGGAGAATCCGGCGGTCTATCGTGCTCAGCTTCGGATTGGTGGTTTCTGCCACGCTGTGACGTCCGTGAGGTGAAATCCTGCGCAGAAGACTTGCGCGGCGCCAAAGATAGGCTGAAACTACCGTCAAGGCGAGCGCAGACTATCCCGTATCGGAGGAGTGCCCGCATGGACAGATACGTGGAGTCGCGCGACCGGATCAGGCGCATCGAGGCGCTGACGCGGAAGGTGCTGTGGCTCTCCAACTGGATGATCCACCACGCCAACCACATCCGCCCCAATCCCGACGGGCTGAAGGTCGGTGGCCATCAGGCCTCGTCTGCTTCCATGACGGCGATCATGTCGGCGCTCTATTTCGGCGTGCTCAGGCCCGAGGACCGGGTGGCGGTGAAGCCGCATGCGGCGCCGGTGTTCCACGCCATCCAGTACCTGTTCGGCAAGCAGAGCCTCGACAAGCTCAAGGCGTTCCGCGGCTATGGCGGGGCGCAGTCCTACCCGTCGCGGACCAAGGACAGCGACGAGGTGGATTTCTCCACCGGCTCCGTGGGCCTCGGCGTGGCGTTCACCGCCTTTGCCTCGATGGTGCAGGATTACGTGCGGCTGAAGCCCTGGGCCAGGCGCCGGCCCGAAGGGCGGATGATCGCGCTGGTGGGCGACGCCGAACTCGACGAGGGCAACGTCTACGAGTGCCTGCAGGAGGGCTGGAAGCACAAGCTGCGCAACTGCTGGTGGGTGATCGACTACAACCGCCAGTCGCTCGACGGGGTAGTGCGCGAGGGGCTCTACGACCGCATCGAGGCGATCTTCGCCGCCTTCGGCTGGAAGGTGGTGACGCTGAAATACGGTGCGCTGCAGCGGGCGGCGTTCGAGGAACCCGGCGGGCAGCGCCTGCGCGACTGGATCGATGCCTGCCCCAACGACCTCTACTCGGCGCTGATGTTCCGCGGCGGGGCGGCGTGGCGCGAGCGGCTCACCGACGAGATCGGCGACCAGGGGCCGACCTCGGCGCTGCTCGGGCGCCGCACCGACGCGGAACTGGCCGAACTGATGGCGAACCTCGGCGGGCACTGCATCCCGAGCCTTATCGAGCAATTCGAAGCGGCGACCTCCGACCAGCCGACGGTGTTCATCGCCTACACGGTGAAGGGCTGGGGCACACCGCTCGCCGGGCACAAGGACAACCATGCCGGGCAGATGACCGGGGCGCAGATCGAGAGCCTGCGGACCGCGATGGGCGTGCGCGAGGGCCACGAGTGGGAGAAGCTCGAGGGGCTGGGGGAGCCGCACGAGATCGAGCGCTTCCTCGCCTCGGTGCCGTTCAACACGGCGGCGCCCCGCCGGCTCGCCTCGCCGCCGGTCGCGACCATCGGCCCGCAGTTCGTCGGCACCGGCGCCACCTCGACGCAGACGGCGTTCGGCAAGATCCTCGACGCGATCGCGAAGACCGACAGCGAGATGGCCCGGCGCATCGTCACCACCTCGCCCGACGTGACGGTGTCGACCAACCTCGGCACCTGGGTGAACCGGCGGCACCTGTTCGCCAACGAGGAACTGCGCGACGTCTTCCAGGCCGAGCGCATCCCGAGCGCGCAGAAGTGGCAGTTCACGCCCGAGGGCCAGCATATCGAGCTCGGCATCGCCGAGATGAACCTGTTCCTGCTGCTCGGCGCGGCGGGGCTCAG
>JBQCFF010000053.1:0-5907 GCA_051959485.1 Devosia sp.
GCCGGCGAGACGCTGGAGCTGCACAACCCGGCCGACCTCCCCGATGTCACCCGCATCGAGGAGATCCGCGAGCCGTGGATCAAGGCGACCATCCTCACCCCCGACGAGTATCTCGGCTCGATCCTGAAGCTCTGCCAGGACCGGCGCGGCATCCAGGTCAACCTCACCTATGTGGGCAACCGCGCCATGGTGGAATACGAGCTGCCGCTCAACGAGGTGGTGTTCGATTTCTACGACCGGCTGAAGTCGATGTCGAAGGGCTATGCCAGCTTCGACTACACGCTGGCCGACTACCGCCCCGGCGACCTGGTGAAGCTCACCATCCTGGTCAATTCCGAGCCGGTCGACGCGCTCTCGATGCTGGTGCACCGCCACGCGGCGGAATCGCGCGGCCGCCAGATGTGCGAGAAGCTCAAGGAGCTGATCCCCCCGCACCTCTTCGTCATCCCGATCCAGGCCGCCATCGGCGGCAAGATCATCGCCCGCGAAACGATCCGGGCGCTCCGCAAGGACGTGACGGCGAAATGCTACGGCGGCGACGCGACGCGCAAACGCAAGCTGCTCGAAGCCCAGAAGCGCGGCAAGAAACGCATGCGCCAGTTCGGCAACGTGGAGATTCCCCAGGAAGCGTTCATCCAGGCGCTGAAGATGGGGGATGAGTGAGGGTTAGCGGCACTGCTGCCCCTCCCCCGCTCAGTTGTCATCCCGGCCGAAGAGCCGGGACCCAACTCGAAACCAGCGCAGGTAATGCCATGGGTCCCGGGTCAAGCCCGGGATGACAGCGTTGTGGTGGAACGCCAGCGCTGAAGCACCTACACTCCTGCGCCAACCGAGGCGCCCGGAGGCCGTGAAATGACTCCCACCGTGACCTATGACGCCGAAGTCGATGCGGCCTATATCCGCTTCTCCACCCAGCGCGTCGAGGAGAGCGAGGAAGTCGCCCAGGGTATCGTCCTCGACTACGACAAGGACGGCCGCATCGTCGGTATGGAATTACTGGACGCGAAGCGCCACCTGCCGAGCGATGTGCTGACGCAGGCGCAGGCACCGCGGCAGTAAGATAAACGCCCGCCAGGCGATCCACATTCGTAGCAAGACGGCACACGCACACTCTACCTGTGATGCGCGCTTATTTTAAGTATGTATGCCGGGAGAATCTCGCTATGGTTATTTGGTAATTTACGCATTTTTCTTCGAGATCCTGCGGTGAGCTTTTTCTCCGACAACTACGATCGACTGACGTACCCGATTAAGGACGGCGATGGTGTTGCAGGTCTGCGGTCGGCGCAGTTGGGCGCTATTCACGCTATCGCGGCACACTTCTCAATCCGCTCCGAGCCCGCCGTTATCACCATGCCAACGGGATCAGGGAAGACTGCTGTGCTTCTGGCAGCTGCATTCGTGCTAAGGGCGAAACGAGTCCTAATAATCACGCCAAGCAGATTAGTCAGGGAGCAGATCACCGAAGAAGCTGCGGCTTTGCGAACACTGCGCAGGGCAGGCGCCGTCGATATGGTCGACGGCCCCAAGGTCATATCAACGACCAGCCGCATAACCTCGGCGGCCGAGTGGGAGACCCTTCGAGACTACGATGTTGTAGTTGGAACGGTCCCGAGCATAAGCCCCGAGTACAAAGACATACCGGAACCACCGGCAGACCTGTTTGACTTGGTTTTGGTTGATGAGGCGCACCATAGTCCTGCACGAACTTGGCAGGCGACCCTCTCGCATTTCGTAGATGCGAAGCGCGTGTTGTTCACGGCTACACCATTCAGGCAGGACCAGCGCGAGATCAAGGGGCGCTTCATCTACACCTATGACCTCCGGAAGGCATATCAGGATGGGGTGTTCGGCGAGATAGTCTATCGGCCAGTCATCGTTGAGCAGGGGCAGAACCCTGATGTTGCGATAGCGGTCGCGGCACAGGCAGCGTTTGAAGCCGATCGCGCCAAAAAGCTCAACCACAGGATCATGATCCGCACGGACAGCCGGGCGCGAGCGGACGAATTGACCAAGATCTACGAGGAACACACCAAGCTTCGCGTCCGGCTGGTTACCGGCGACCGTTCACTGCGGTTCGTGAAGAAGGTTATTAACGACCTTAACGCCGGCACCCTCGATGGCGTGATATGCGTCAACATGCTCGGCGAAGGGTTCGATCTTCCTAAGCTCAAGATCGCGGCTATTCACTCTCCACACCGGTCTCTGGCGGTTACTCTGCAGTTTATCGGGCGCTTTGCCCGCACTGTTGGCGAAAACGTAGGAATGGCAACGTTCCTCGCAGTTCCTGCGGAAATCGAGATCGAGGCGGAGCGCCTATACGACGCTCGCGCCGTTTGGCAGGAGATCGTCCAGAACCTGAGCGCTACTAGGGTCGAGAAGGAAGTCTCCACGCGCGAGGTTCTAGATTCATTTAGTTTGACAGCGGACAGTGACGATCTAGCTGACCTCTCGCTGTTCGATCTAGAGCCCTACTTTCATGTGAAGATATTCCAGCTCCGAGAACTTGTCGACGTTGCGTCCGGGGTGAAATTCCCATTTCCAATGCAGATCGTTTTTCAAGGAAGCAGCGAGGCGCATGGCGCTGCCATATATATAACTCGGGAAATCACTCAGCCGCGCTGGACATCGGACGATCGCCTGTCTTCGCTCTCATCCGATCTTTTCATCTTATATCAGCATCCCGATAGTATGCTGCTATTTGTGTGTGCCTCTAGACGAAGTGCTGGGGTATACGAAAGCATCGCGTCAACATTTCACAATGCGGTGCCCCGCGCTCTGCCCCTGGTTAAGTTAAACCGAGTACTCAATGACATTGCGTCGCCAGAATTCTTCAACGTCGGAATGCGCAATCGCGTCGCGGCCAACACGATGGAATCGTATAGAATTGTAACCGGATCAAGCGCCGACAAGTCTATCAGCAAGTCCGATGGAAGGCTGTTTCACGCAGGTCACGCATTCGGGCGAGGTGAGCAGGATGGCGACGCCGTCACAATTGGTCTGAGCAGCGCCTCTAAGGTTTGGAGCAATCGTGCGGACAAAATACCGGCCCTAATCGGTTGGTGTGAAACACTCGCCACCCGGATCTTTACCAAAGGCGCACCACGAACGATGTCGGGCGTCGACATGCTTGATGTGGGTGACGAGGTAGACAAACTTCCGGACGATATCGTCGCGGCGGACTGGCCACCTATCGCTTATCGAAACCCGCCCGTATGCCGGTTCGATGGACCCAGAGGCTTGGTCGAAGGACCTCTAATCGATTTCGACCTGAAAGTGGTCGCCAATCAATCAACCGAGGACGCCTTGGCTATCCGGATTAGCCATGACGGGGGGTATGCCGCTACCGTTCGCTTCTCTTTCAACAATAATCGCCTTTTCGATTGGTTTACCACAAACGAACCGGCACTGACTATCGTTGCAGAAGACGGCATGGACACAAGCATCATCGATTATTTGAACGATGAGCCGGCGACGTTCTTTACTGCTGAATTGAATTCACTAACCGGCACTAGTTACTTATCCCTGCCCGCGGATGATGACCTCCCGTTTGACGTTGGCCAGATTGAGGTTGTGGACTGGTCGGCGCGAAAGATCGACATAGGGCTTGAGTTTGGCCCCGCCTCGCCGTCTGGCGTTTCCATCCATGATGGTCTCGAACTCATGCTGACCGAAATGGCGCCAGCAGTGGTGTACTATGACCACGGGAGCGGAGAAATGGCAGACTTTGTCACTGCTACCGTTGAAGGTGACCGGTTAGTGATCCGCCTCTACCACTGCAAAGGATCGGGCCGTGACGCAGCTGGCCATCGAGTCGGTGATGCGTACGAAGTGGTATCTCAAGCGACCAAGTCGGTGATCTGGGCTCTCAAACAGAGAGTTCTGAACCATATAAGGCGGCGCTTCGCCGGCAATCATGGCGGCGCAAAGTTTGTCCGTGGCACCATCGATGATCTTGAGACTCTGCTCTCGGGCTATGCAGCGGCACAGATTGACTACCAGTTTATAGCCGTCCAGCCCGGCCTTAAGAAGGCCGGACTTCCTCAAAAGCTCTCTAACATTCTGGCGGCATCAGACGACCATCTACGCAGAGGAGGCTTCTTGGGCCTCAGGGTTCTGGCGTCCTAATTCGGCCAGCGGAGGGCATCCCGCCGACGGTAGGACCTTAGCTTGCCGCTCGGCTTATCCCCGCACCTCGCACCTCCCCTATCATCGCCCCACCACAACCCACGCGAGGATACCGTCGTGCCCAAATCCACCACCCCCACCCTCACCCCCGCCATCGCCCAGGCGCATGAGCGGTTTTATCCGCGGGTGACCGCCCTGCTGGCGCAGGTCGAGAAGGCGGCCGGCCGCCACGCGCAGCAGCCGGTGCCGGCGGCCACGCTCGCCGTCGCGCAGGACCTGTTCCGCGGGGGCCGAAAAATCATCGGGCGGGAGGCGGCGCGGCTTGGCGGCGGCGCCGCGGCCGATCTCGGGGCGCTGGCGGTGGGGCTGGGGCAGCTCCGGGCGGCGCTCGAGGCGTTCGAGGCGGCCAATTCCGGCTGGTCGGCCAGGGCCAGGTGCACGGTGTGGCGGCTCGACGGGCCGCCGCTGCCGGTGACGCGGCTCAAGCCGCCGGCCAGCGAGACAGCGCGCGACGCGGAGCGGGCCAGCGAGCCCTCGGAGGCGCGCAAGCAGCTGGCGCGGCTGATCATCGCCCGCTTCGCCGCCGGCTACGATGAAGGCTACAGCGATGGCAGCGCCGGCAGCCCGCCCTCCTCCCGCTATGCCGAAGAGGTGTGGGACGGGCTGGTGCGGAAGGCCGGCGACAATGACGAGAAGGCCCGGCTGGCCAAGCTCAAGCGGCTCTACGGCACCACCTCGCCGCCGCCGCACCTGATGCCGGTCGGGGCCAAGCCGGGTGAATGGGTGCGAATCATGGCGGAACGCCAGGCCGCCGACCTGGCCGAGCGCCAGGCAAGATGGGGCACGCCCGCCGCCACCGAGTGACTTGCCGCGGCGGCAAGCCATTGCTCCCACAGTGATTTTGGCGGCGCGGCGCAAGACTTATCCCCGCGCTTTTGGCCGGGCTTATCATCTCCCCACCTCGCCCGCGTTGGGCGGATCGATACGAACGATCGCGGGCGGGGGGCCGGGTGGGCGGGGAGTCGTCCCCGTCCAGGCGGAAAGCAGGTCGGGACGGGCCGGTTCGCCGGTCAAGCCGCTCGACACGCGGGGGAGGCTGCGAAGGGCACCTCCCAGGGGCGAAGGCCGCCACCCTTTGGGCGGCCGGAAGAGGTGGCGATGTGGGCCGATGCCCCGTCGCCGGCCAGCCACCGCCCTCGCGATGCGGCAGGGGATGCACCCCACCCGGCATGCCATAGGCCGAAAACCCCGGTTGCACCGGCGAGGCGGAGCCTCGTCCTTTGCGGACTACCCGCGTGAGGCAACGCCTCGCCGGTGCCGTCCTGCCTCCCGACCACCCCGCTGGAGTTCGCTCCACCGGGCGCTTCCGCATGTCCGCGATTCCGGTCTATCCTCCCCGGCGACGAAATCGGGGGAGATCGCCATGGCCAACCTGCTCACGCTCACCAACGCCTATCCGGTGCTCAGCCTCCGCCCGGGCGACCGGCTGATCGAGGAGGGCGAGGCGAAGGGCGAGATGTTCGTCCTGGTGCACGGCCAGCTCAAGGTCGAGCGCGACGGGGTCGAGATCGCCCGGCTGATCGAGCCCGGCACGCTGGTGGGCGAAATGAGCGTGCTGCTCGGCACCGACCATTCGGCCAACGTCACCGCCGTCACCGAGGCCGAGGTGCGGCACATCGAGGATGGCTGGCGCTGGCTCGAGGCGAGCCCGATCGCCGCGCTGCACATCGCCACCCTCGCCTGCCAGCGGCTCGACCGCACCAGCGCCATGCTGGTCGA
>JBQCFF010000054.1:0-9326 GCA_051959485.1 Devosia sp.
GGCAGCGCCGTGTAGTGGAGGTGATGCGGGCCGGCCCAGATGTAGAGGAAGATCAGCGCCCAGAAGTGGATGATCGACAGCCGGTACGAATAGACCGGGCGCTCGGCCTGCTTGGGCATGTAGTAGTACATCATGCCCAGGAAGCCGGCGGTGAGGAAGAAGCCGACGGCGTTGTGGCCGTACCACCACTGCGTCAGCGCATCCTGCACGCCTGAGAACAGCGAGTAGCTCTTCGAGCCGAGGAGGCTCGCCGGCACGGCCAGGTTGTTGACGACGTGCAGCATCGCGATGGTGAGGATGAAGGCAAGGTAGAACCAGTTCGCCACATAGATGTGCGGCTCCTTGCGCTTCACGATGGTGCCCATGAACAGCACCAGGTAGGCGACCCAGACGATGGTCAGCCACAGGTCGGTGTACCATTCTGGCTCGGCGTATTCGCGGCTCTGGGTGATGCCGAGCAGGTAGCCGGTCGCCGCCATGACGATGAACAGCTGGTAGCCCCAGAACACGAACCAGGCGAGGTTGTCGCTGATCAGCCGGGCGCGCGAGGTGCGCTGCACCACGTAGAAGCTGGTGGTGATGAGCGCGGTGCCGCCGAAGGCGAAGACGACGCCCGAGGTATGCAGCGGCCGCAGCCGGCCGAAATTGAACCAGGGGCCGAAATTGAGGTCGGGCCACGCCAGCTGCAGCGCGATCAGCACGCCGACGGTCATGCCGACGACGCCCCAGAACACGGTGAGGATGGAGCCGATGCGGATCGGCGCGTCGAAATAGCCGGCCCTGTCGGCCTCGACGACGCCGGCCGGCAGCGCGACGTGGTCCGGCCGCCGCAGCAGCAGGACGGCGCCGAGGCCGAGCACCGCGGTGACGATGCCCATGTGTATGCGGAACGGGGCGTCCTGCCCCAGCCCGGCCAGCACGAGCGTGAACAACGCCCCCAGCGCCAGCGTTATGATCCACCCCAGATTGCGCAACCCTTTGCCCCCGATGAGACTTCGATACGGGGCGAGGCTTAGGGGACGGCGTTCACGCGGCCTTGATCTGGATCAACCGGCCGCGCGAGGACGCGATCAGGCGTCGAGGGTGATGCCGGCGTCCATCACCATGCGGACCAGCTCGGCGAGGCTTTTCGCCTGCATCTTCGCCATCAGGCCGGCGCGGTAGACCTCGACGGTGCGCGGCGAGATGCCGAGCCGGAAGGCGATGGTCTTGTTGGGCTGGCCGGCGGCGACCCCGCCCAGCACCTGGCGCTCCCGTTCGCTGAGGGAATCGAGGCGGCGGCGCACCTCTTCGGCCATGGCGGCCGACTGGTACTGCTCGGCGGCACGGTTCACCGCCCGGCGAATCGAGGCGATGAGCACGTCGTTGGCGAACGGCTTCTCGATGAAGTCGAGGGCGCCGTTCTTCATCGCCTCGACGGCCATCTGCACGTCGCCGTGGCCGGTCACCACGATGGCCGGCAGCAGCGCCCCGGCGGCGCGCAGCCGCCGCAGCAGTTCCACGCCGTCGATATCCGGCATGCGCAGGTCGGTGATCAGGCAGCCGTTGGAGATCTTCGGCGCCAGCCGCAGGAAATCGGTCGCCGTCTCGTGCACGCGCACGGTGAAACCCGAGGCAGCGAGCAGGAAGGCCAGCGAGCTGCGGACGGCCTCTTCGTCATCGACGATGTGAACGACAGTCTCAACGGAATCCAAGGTGCACCTGGTTCGTCAGCCCGAGCAACATGACCTATCCCGCGCGCGGCACCAAACATCAAGACCGCGCGCTGACGCAGCGGCCCGCGGCGTTGCGCCAGATCAATCAGATATGCTCCCTATGTGGCATCTTTGGCCCATTCCGGAGCCCGCCATGCGCATCTACGTCCTGCTCGGCCATCCCGACACCGACAGCTTCAACGGCGCGCTCGCCGACGCCTACTGCGCCGCCGCGACGGCGGCCGGCCACGAGGTGCGCCGGCAGAACATCGGCGAGCTGCAGTTCGACCCGATCCTGCACCACGGCTACCGGCGGGTACAGCCGCTCGAGACCGACCTGATCGCGGCGCAGGCGAACCTCAGCTGGTGCCAGCATTGGGCGGTGTTCTACCCGGTCTGGTGGGGCAACGTGCCGGCGTTGCTGAAGGGCTTTTTCGACCGCACGCTCTATTCCGAGTTCGCCTATCGCTACCACGACGAGGACCCGCTGTGGGACAAGCTGCTCAAGGGCCGCTCCGGACGGATCGTCACCACTTCCGATGCCCCCGCCGCCTGGCTCTGGCTGCAATACCGCAACAGCGACCTCAACGCGGTGCGGCGCGCCACCATGGAGTTCTGCGGCGTGTCCCCGGTCCGCGTCACCCGCATCGACCGCATGAAATACCTCGACACCACGCAACGCCAGGCCTGGCTGACGCGGCTGGCGCGGGAACTGTAGGCCGCACCGCCGCGCCCGCGCTACCGCCCTACTTCAACGCAGCGCCCGCAGGGCGTTGAGGATGACGGCGACGTCGATCACCTCCTGCAGCAGGGCGCCCTGCACCGGGGCCAGGTAGCCCAAGGCCGCGAACACCATGCCGCCCACCGACAGCCCCAGCCCCACATAGACGCTTTGCAGCGCGATGGCGCGGGTGCGCTTGGCAATGCCGATGGCGTTGGCGAGCGGCCGGATTTCGTCGACCAGCAGCACCACGCCCGCCGCCTCCGAGGAGGCCGCCGCGCCGCGGGCGCCCATGGCGACACCGACATCGGCGGCGGCCAGCGCCGGCGCGTCGTTGACGCCGTCGCCCACCATCAGCACCGGCGCGTGCGCCTGCTCGGCCGCCACGGCGTCGACCTTGTGCTCGGGCGCGAGTTCGCTGAGCACCGCATCGACCTGCAGCTGCTTGCCGACGGCCGCGGCGATCTCGGTGCGATCGCCCGAGGCGAGGACGATCCGCGAGATGCCGCTGTCCCGCAGCTCGCGCAGCAGGGCGTCGGCGTCGGGCCGGACCGGGTCCTCGAGCACGATCACGCCGGCCAGCGCCCCGTCCACGGCGACGGCAATGGTCGCCAGTTCCGAGCCGAGGCCGGCGTGCAGTTCCCGCGGGTGCGCGCCATCCGAACGGGAATGCACGAAGCTGTTGCCGCCCACCAGCACCCGCCGCCCCTCCACCAGCCCCTCGAGCCCGGTGCCGGGGGTCTCGTGCACCTCGGTCGGCGGTGAAAGCGGCAGTCCGCGGGCCCGGGCGGCCGCGATCAGCGCCGCCGCGAGCACGTGGCCGGACGCCTGGTCGAGGCTGGCGGCCAAGCGCAGCACCTCGTCTTCGTCCATCCAGCCGGCGGTCCTGATCGCCACTACCTCGGCCGAGCCGCGGGTCAGGGTGCCGGTCTTGTCGAGGATGGCGGTCCTGACCCGGGCGAGCTGCTCCAGCGTGCCGCCGTTCTTGATCAGCACGCCATGCCGGGCCGACCGCGACAGGCCGGAGATGATGGCAACCGGCACGGCCAGGATCAGCGGGCACGGCGTCGCGACCACCAGCACCGCCAGGGCCCGGATCGGATCGCCGGACAGCGCCCAGGCGGCGCCGGCCAGCGCCAGCGTCAGCAGCAGGAAGCCCCAGGCATAGCGATCGGCGAGGCGGACCATCGGGGCGCGGGCCTGCTGGGCGGCTTCGACCAGCCGCACGATGCCGGCATAGGTGCTCTCGCTCGCCGGCCGCGTCGCCGCCATGCGGAACGCTGGCCCGGTCGAGGTCGAGCCGCTGAGCACCTCGCCGCCATGCTCCAGGCGCGCCGGCACCGACTCGCCGGTCAGCGCCGACAGGTCGAGCAGCGCCGGGCCCTTCAGCACGGTGCCGTCGACCGGAACCACCTCGCCATGCCGGATCATCAGCTCGTCGCCGGGCGCCACCTCGGCGATCGGCACCTCTTCCAGCCTGTCGCCGCAATAGCGCATCGCGGTGCGCGACACCCGGCCGAGCAGCGCCGACATCTCCCGCCGGGCGCGGCCCTGCGCGTAGCTCTCCAGCACCTGCCCGCCGGCATACATCAGCGCCACGACGTTGCCGGCCAGCGTCTCGCCGAAAACGAGCGCCGCCGACATCGACAGCGCCGCGACGACGTCGAGGCCCAGGTCGCCGCGCCGCAGCGACGCCACGATCTGCCAGAGCAGGCCCAGCAGCACCGGCACGGTGGCGATGCCCCAGACCCAGGGGGCCAGCCGGGCATCGCCGAACCAGTAGAGGGCCGCACCCGCCGCGAGGCCGAGCAGGGCGATCAGGACGAGTGCGTAGTCGCGGAGGGAGGACGTGGACATGGGATCGGGTTCTAGTCGATCCACCGGCCGCCGGGAAGCTGGCTGGAGCCGTAGCCCCTGCCCTTCCCGGTGCGCGCCGGCGAGCCCCGTTTCCTCCATCAATCGTCGTCGTCCTCATCGTCGTGACCGCCGCGGTGGTCGTCGTCCTCGGCGTCGTCGCGATGGCCGCGGGTGGCGGTGACCTTGGGCGCGACCAGGTCCTCGGCCGTGCACAGCACCGTGCCGGTAAGGCGCTGGCCACCCGGCAGCATGAAGGTGCCCTCGGTTTCCGAGCCGAGACCGGCGGCCCGGCAGTGCTCGTAGATCAGCTCGGGGGTCAGCTGGCCGCGCACGTCGGCGGCCAGGGCCGGCATGGCAGCGAGGGCGGTGACGCAGCAAAGGCCTGCGGCAAGCGGGATGGTCCTGATGGTCATGGTGTAGTTCTCCTTTCAGCAGAGGGGTGAGTTGGCAGGGTGAAGACGGCTGGCTCCGCCCGCTCGGCGAACAGCACTTCGAGGCCAAGGCGCTGGGCGAGCGGGAGGCCCTGTTGGGGGCCGAGCACCATGAGGGCCGTGGCCCAGGCATCGGCCGTCATGCAGTCGGTCGCCCGGACGGTGACCGACGCCGGCCCGCCGGTGAGTGGGCCGGCGCGCCGCGGGTCCATGGTGTGGCCATAGGCGACGCCATGGTGCTCGACGACGTGGCGGTAGTCGCCGGAGGTGGCGAGTGCCGCGCCGACAAGCTCGATGACGCCCGCCGCCGCACGGTGCCCGTATTCGGGGCGCTCGAGCGCCACGCGCCAGCCCGAGCCGTCGGGCTTTGCCGCGCCGGCTCGCACCTCGCCGTCGATCGAGGCGAGGTAACGGCCGATGCCATGGGCCTCGAGCACATGCGCCAGCTGGTCGACGCCAAAGCCCTTGGCGATGCCGCAGAGGTCGAGCGTCACGGCGGCATGCTTGCGGACGCGCTTGCTGCCGCGGTCCAGTTCCAGCGCCAGGTGGGCCGGAAGACGTGGCTTGGCGCCCGCAGTGGCGATGGCCGTGCTGTCCGGCCGGCCGGCGGCGGGGCCGAAGCCCCAGGCCGTCACCAGTTCGCCGACCCCGATGTCGAAGGCGCCGCCAGACTGGCGCCCGACCGCGAGCGCCGCCGCGAGCACGGCGGCAAGCTCCTCGGGAAGCGCGACCCAGCTGCCGACCGGTGCACGGTTGAGCTGCATCAGGTCGGATTGCGGCTTCCAGGTCGACATCTGCTTGTCGACCCGGTCGACCGCCTGCTGCAGCTCGCGCTGCAGGCCGGCCAGGTCGCGGTCCGGGGGCGAGAAGAACACGGCGGCCCAGCGGGTTCCCATGGTCGGGCCGTTCAGGACCCGGCGGACGAGTTCAGGTTCAGTATGCATCTTCAAGGTACAATCCCTTGCGCTTCAGGGTTTCGACCGAGAGGCCGAGGGGGGCGAGGCAGGCGTCGATCGCCTGCTGGACGCCGCTCGCCATGTCGCGGCCGCCGCACACCATGATCTGCGCCCCGCGCTGCACCAGCTGCTGGATCGCCGCCGCTTCGTCGAGCAGCCGATCCTGCACGTAGCCGCCGCCCAGCACGCGCGAGAACGCAGTGGTGAGCGAGGCGAGGCGGCCTTCGGCCAGCGCCTGGTCGAACTCCTCGCGGTAGAGGAAGTCCGAGCCGGGATCGCGGGCCCCGAAGAACAGGTGGACGGGACGATGCCGGTTGCCGCGGACGAAGCCGGCCAGCGGCGCCACCCCAGCCCCGGCCCCGACAAGGATCAGCGGGCGGCGCGTGCGGTTGGGGCGGAAGTCGGGGTTAGGGCGGATGAACGCATCGACCGCATCACCTTCGGCGAGCCCATGCAGGTATTCCGAGCAGCGGCCTCCGGCCTGCTTGCGCACGCAGATCTCGAGCACGCCGTCGCGCGACGAACTGGCGATCGAGTAGTAGCGGGGCAGGTCGCTGCCGGGTGGGAGGATGCCCACCAGGTCGCCGGCCTCGAAGCGGGGCAGCCGCTCGCGGCCGAGCCAGCCGCGCAGGCCGCCTTGCCGCTGGGGCATGCTGAAGCGCAGCATCGCCACCGGCGCCTGCACCTCGATGCCGTAGAGCGAACGCTCGTCGAGCACGAGGCGGCGGGTCGCCGGCCGCGGCGGCACGTAGGAGAGGGCGAACTCGGTCCCGGTCGCTTCGCCGAGGCTGTGGCCCCAGGCGGCGAAATCGGCGGGCGACTGCCGGTCGATGCCGTAGACCGGCAGCAGCGGCTCGAGACCGCGGGCCGCGAGGGCAGCGTCGACCTCGGCCGCATAGCCGCAGAACTGCGGGAAGCTGCCGTCGCCGAAGCCCAGCACGGCATAGGCCGGGCGGGAGCTGAACGCCTCGAGCCGCTTCAGGAACAGCCGCGCCGAGGCGGGAGCGGCGCCATCGCCATAGGTCGCGGCGAGGACGAGCAGGCGGCTCGCCCGGGGGTAGGCGCGGCGCAGGTCGTTCATCGCGGCGAAGTGCACGCGGTGGCCGGCTTCACTCAGCGCCTCGTGCAGGTGGGCGGCGAAGCCCCAGGTGCTGCCCGACTCGCTGCCGACGAGGATCACCGTGTCGGCGTCGCGGGGAGCGGTATTGCGGGCGACGCGCGGGATGCGGCGCCGGCGCGACCACCAGATGGCGAGGCCGGTGACGGCAAGCGCCGGCACAGCCAGCGCGCCGAGCCCGAGCAGCACGGCGAGCAGCGGCGCGCCCTGCCCCGTGTGTAGCATGTAGATGAACTCGTAGGCCTGCTTCCACGGGCTGTTGGGCGTGAAGGCGAGCAGCTCACCGGTCGCCTGGTCGACATAGCCCTGCCCCGTCGCGGTGGTCACCGTGAAGACGTCGGCGGCATCGCCGGGGGCGGGAAAGAGCAGCTCGCGCAGGTCCGTGAGCGGGATGTTCGTCAGCCCGGCGAGGGAGCCGATCGGCCCCGGCGCCGTGCCGGCCCCGGTCGGGGCAAAGGCGAACCCCGCATCCGTGGCGGGCAGGAGCTCGAAATAGTCGGCGGACATGTAGGCGCCGGTGGCGGCGGTGAGGAACAGCGCCAGCACCGCGGCTCGCGCCAGCGTGGTGTGCAGCCGCTGCGAGCCCGTGCCCTTGGCCGGCCCGAGCAGCTGGCGCCAGCCGCCCAGCTTGCGCAGCAGCAGCCCGATGCCGCTCACCGACAGCACGAGAATGGCCAGCGAGGCGATTCCGGCCGCGCCGTGCCCGCCGGCTGCGAGGAACAGCGAGCGGTGCAGTTCGGTGACGAAGGCGAAGAACGGCGACGGCGCATAAGGCGCCACCACCGCCCCGGTGGTCGGGTCGACGATGTCGGCGGCGCGGGTCCTGCC
The DNA here is from genome assembly GCA_051959485.1 of Devosia sp. Lineage (GTDB taxonomy): Bacteria > Pseudomonadota > Alphaproteobacteria > Rhizobiales > Devosiaceae > Devosia_A. The sequence continues at coordinate 7,605 of JBQCFF010000054.1, forward strand.
ATCGACGGAATAGGCGACGAGCTGCCCCGAGGCGGAGCGGACGAGCCGTTCGACGCCGGGAACGTGCTCGGCGACCCGTTCCGCCAGGGCAGCGACGGTGGGCGTGCCGGCCGGGGAGCGAGCCGTCGCCGTGTCGATCAGCGGCTGCAGCGACAGGACGAAGCCGGTCACCGCCATGAAGGCGACGAGGAGGAAGCCGGCAAGGCCCGCGATGGCATGGAAGCGGCGCATGGCAGTCACCTACATGCTGACTGCGAGCTTGCTGACGTAGCCGGTGCCGTCGGCGGACGCCGGCGTCGAGGTCAGGCCGACCACGGCGTCGCTGGTGTACTCGCCGCCGTTCTCGACCGCGCTGTCGACATGGATCTGGTAGCCGGCGTCGATCAGGTTGTCGGCGAGGTTGGCGTGCACGGTCAGCGTCTCGCCGCCGCCGACGCTGGCGCCGGTGATGCCGTCGAGGTTGAGCGAGCCGGCGCGGGTGACACCCTCGGCCCAGCCGCGGAGCGCGCCGAGGTAGCGGGTCTTGTGGCCCGAGACCCACAGCGTCGAATGGTAGGCGCCCGACGGGTCGGTGAGATAGACGGCGAGGTACGCGGCATTCCCGGAGTAGCGCACCATGGTGGTGTCGATGGTCACGTCCCGCGCCAGCGCCACACCCGGGACCACCAGGGCGGTCGCCAACATCAGCATCGCGGCGAGCTTCTTCATCTGTCAAACTCCATCGGTTGGATGATGCCGTTCGAGCATGCCAAGCTGACCCCAGCCTGACGGCGGAGAGGAATGTTCGTCAGCCTGGCGTAAGGTTCGGCGGCTAGGGGGGCGCGGCAAAGGAGCTCGGGGCCGCTTGCGCGTACTGCTAATCGAGGATGATCACGTGCTCGGCGCGGCGATCCGCGACCACCTGCTGTCCACCGGCCATGCGGCCGACTGGATGCAGCGGCTCGACGATGCGCGCCTGGCGCTGCAGGGCACCTCCTACCAGCTGCTGCTGCTCGACCTGGGGCTGCCGGATGGGCGGGGCCTGGACCTGCTGCGCGAGCTGCGCACCGCCGGCAACACCGTCCCGGTGATCATCACCACGGCACAGGACCAGGTGGCGGTGCGGATCGAGGGGCTGAACGCCGGCGCCGACGACTACCTGATCAAGCCGTTCGACCTGGCCGAGATGAGCGCCCGGATCGCCGCGGTCGCCCGCCGCTATGGCGGCAGCCCGGTGCCGGTGGTCGTTTCGGCCGGGGTCGCCGTCGACCTCGCCCACCGCACCGCCAGCCTCAACGGCCGGCCGGTCGGACTCACGGCGCGGGAATGGGCGGTGCTCGAGCGGCTGCTGTCGCACCGTGGCGCCATCGTCACCAAGCCGGAGATCGAGGATTCGCTCTATGCCTTCGGGGCCGAAGTGGAGAGCAATGCGGTGGAGGTGTATGTGAGCCGGCTGCGCAAGAAGCTCGGGCGCGAGTTCGTGCGCACCGTCCGGGGCCTCGGCTACCAGGTGCGCGAATGAGCCGCCGCCCCTCCATCGCGCTGCGCCTGGCGCTGGGCCTCAGCGCCTTCATGGCGCTGCTGTGGATCGGCGCCGCGGCGATCTCCGCCACCGTCATGCAGCACCAGCTCAACCTCGCCTATGACGACAGCCTGCGCCAGAGCGCGCTGCGGCTGCTGCCGCTCGCCGTGCATGACCTCGACGAGCGCGACCACCGAACCCAGCGGTTCGTGGTCGGCGGC
>JBQCFF010000055.1:0-3757 GCA_051959485.1 Devosia sp.
ATCCTCACCGACTTCCCGGCCGACCAGTACAAGTTCCTGCAGGACAACTATCCCGGCCAGGCCGTCGTCGAGCCGTTCCTGGGCATCTACTACTACGTGATGAACCAGGAAAAGCCGCCGCTGGACAACGTCAACATCCGCAAGGCGCTGTCGATCTCGGTGCTGCGCGACGTGATCGGCCCCGACGTGCTCGGCACCGGCGAACTGCCGGCCTATGGCTGGGTCCCCCCGGGTACCGGCAACTACGAGGGCGCGGAGTACCTGCCGGATTGGGCCGATACGCCCTATGACCAGCGCGTCGAAGAAGCCAAGAAGCTGATGTCCGAGGCCGGCTACACCACCGACAAGCCGCTGAAGCTGCAGCTGCGCTACAACACCAACGAGAACCACCAGCGCATCGCCGTGGCCATCTCGGACATGTGGAAGCAGATCGGCGTCGACGTCGAGCTGTTCAACGCCGAGACCGCCGTGCACTACGACGCGCTGCGTGCCGGCGACTTCAACGTCGGCCGCGCCGGCTGGCTGCTCGACTACAACGACCCCTCGAACACGCTCGACCTGCTCAAGACCGGCGTGCAGCAGGGCGACACGATGAACTGGGGCAACAACTACGGCCGTTACTCAAACCCGCAGTATGACGACCTGCTGAACCAGGCCGCCAAGGAGCTCGACCTCACCAAGCGCGCCGCGCTGATGCACGAGGCCGAGAAGATCGCGATGGATGAGTTCGCCGCGATCCCGATCTACTGGTACGTCAGCAAGAACGTCGTCTCGCCGAAGATCTCGGGCTTCGAGCCGAACGCCAAGGACATCAACCGCGTCCGCTGGATGTCCAAGACGGAGTAAGTCCTCCTTCACGCGGCCGCGGGGCAACCCCCGCGGCCGCTGTTCGCTTACCGCCGGCTCTCGGCGACGATCCCGCGAACCGGCGGGAAAGGTCACACACATATGTTCGGATATGCGCTCAGGCGCGTGGTTTCGGCCATTCCGATCGTGCTCATCACGATCACGGTCTGTTTCTTCATCCTGCGGCTGGCGCCGGGCGGTCCCTTCGACGGTGAACGCGCGCTGCCGCCTGACCAGTTGCGCAACATCAGGGCGTACTACCACCTCGACGAGCCGCTGGTGATGCAGTTCTTCCGCTATGTCGGCGGCGTGTTCACCGGCGATTTCGGTCCGTCGATGGTGATGAAGGACTTCAACGTCTCGCGCCTCATCGGCATCGGGCTGCCCTTCACGCTGATGCTGGGCTTCACCGCCTTCATCATCGGCACGGTCGCGGGCCTCCTGGCCGGCGCGATCGCCGCGGTGAACCAGAACCGGTGGCCAGACTATGCCCTGGTGGCTATCGTGCTGCTGCCGATCATCATTCCGAACTTCCTGATGGCCAACCTGGCCCAGATCGTCTTCGGGGTGTACCTGCACTGGCTGCCGGTCGGCGGCTACCAGCCCGGCGCCTGGCTCAACCTGGTGCTGCCGGTGCTCATCCTCGCCATGCCGCACGGCGCCCGCGTCGCCCGCCTCACCCGCGGCTCGATGATCGAGGTGCTGGGCACCAACTACATCCGCACCGCCCGCTCCAAGGGCCTCGGCGCCCGGCTGATCCTGGCGCGCCATGCCATCAAGCCGGCGCTGGTGCCGGTCGTATCCTATCTCGGGCCGGGGCTGTCCTACCTGCTCACCGGCTCGATCGTGGTCGAGCAGGTGTTCGCGCTGCCCGGCATCGGCAAGTACTTCATCACCGCCGCGCTGAACCGAGACTACGGCCTCGTGCTCGGCACCACCATCCTCTACGTCTTCATCATCCTGGCGCTGAACCTCATCGTCGACGTCGTCTACGCCTGGCTCGATCCCAAGGTAAGGTACCGCTGATGGCTGGCATCACCGGCAAGGACGCCGTCCTCACCAGCTATGCCGACGCCCTGGCGAAGGGCGCTCCCAAGGGGCGCTCGCTGACGCAGGATGCGTTCCGGCGCCTCATCGGCAACAAGGCGGCGCTGGTTTCGATCTTCGTCTTCATCGCCATCGTGCTGATTGCGTATGTGGGCCCGTATTTCCTGCCCTGGTCCTACGACAAGATCGACTGGGCCGGCATCCGCAAGCCGCCCGACTGGGCCAAGGGGCATTTCCTCGGCACCGACCAGAACGGCCGCGACATGCTCGCGCGCACCCTGCAGGGCACGCAGATGTCGCTGCTGGTCGCCTTCGTCGCCACCACCGTGTCGGTGGTGATCGGCGTCATCTACGGCGCCATCGCCGGCTATTTCGGCGGCAAGGTCGACGCGGTGATGATGCGCTTCGTCGACATCATGTACGCGCTGCCCTACATCCTGTTCGTCATCATCCTGGTGGTGATCTTCGGCCGCTCGCCGGTGCTGCTCTTCGTCGGCATCGGCTGCCTCGAGTGGCTCACCATGGCGCGTATCGTTCGCGGGCAGACGCTGTCGATCAAGCAGCGCGAGTTCATCGAGGCGGCGAAGGCCGGCGGGGCAGGGCCGTTCACCATCATCTTCCGGCACATCGTGCCCAACCTCACCGGGCCGGTGGTGATCTACGCCACCCTCACCATCCCCGAGATCATCATCACGGAGAGTTTCCTTTCCTATCTCGGGCTCGGCGTGCAGGAACCGCAGACCTCCCTCGGCACGCTGATCTCGTTCGGTGCACCGGTGGTCGAGGCGCTGCCGTGGATGCTCTACACGCCGGCATTCTTCCTCGTCCTCATGCTGCTGTCGCTCTCCTACATCGGTGACGGCTTGCGCGACGCCCTGGACCCCAAGGACCGATAGAACGATGGCCGAAGTGCTCGTCGTCGATGATCTCGACGTTACCTTCCAGCTTCACGATTCCGAGGTTAAGGCGGTCTCCGACCTGAACTTCACCCTCAGCGAAGGGGAAACCCTCGCGGTGGTAGGCGAAAGCGGCTCGGGCAAGAGCCAGGCCTTCCTGTCGATCATGGGGCTGCTCGCCAAGAACGGCCGGGTCTCCGGCCGCGCCATGCTGGGCGATACCAACCTCATCGGGCTCGCGCCCGGGGAGCTCGATGCCTACCGGGGCCGCGACATCGCTATGATCTTCCAGGATCCGATGACGTCGCTGAACCCCACGCTGCGGGTCAAGACGCAGTTGGCCGAAGTGCTGGTGCGCCACCAGGGTTACGCCCCCGAACAGGCGGTGCGGGCCACCGTCGAGATGCTGGAACGCGTCGGCATCCCCGAGCCCGCCAAGCGCGCCAACGCCTATCCGCACGAGTTGTCGGGCGGCATGCGGCAGCGCGTGATGATCGCCATGGCGTTGCTCTGCCGGCCCAAGGTGCTGATCGCCGACGAGCCCACCACGGCGCTCGACGTCACCGTGCAGGCGCAGATGCTCGACCTGTTCAAGAAGCTCTCCAACGAGTTCGGCACGGCCCTCGTTCTCATCACGCACGACCTCGGCGTGGTGGCCGGCGTCGCCGACCGGATGATGGTGATGTATGGCGGCCGCTGCGTCGAGAAGGGGCCCACCGACAGCCTGTTCTACGATCCGCGCCACCCCTACACCCTCGGGCTGCTGCACTCGACGCCGCACGTCGCCCGGCGCGCCAAGCGGCTCGATCCGATCCAGGGCCTGCCGCCCAGCCTCGAGCACCTGCCGCAGGGCTGCGCCTTCCACCCGCGCTGCGCCTTCCGCTTCGAGCGCTGCTTCGCCGAACGGCCGCCGCTGCTGCCCGTCGAGGACGTGCGCGAGAAGGCCTGCTGGTACCAGGGCGAACTCA
>JBQCFF010000056.1:0-7898 GCA_051959485.1 Devosia sp.
CGCGGCTGGACCCCGAACTACCACGTCCAGGTCTCGATCTTCCCGAACGCCGTGAACGTGCCGATCTCGTGCGGCGGCGTCACCGTCATCCCGGGCGACATCATCATGGCCGACGACGACGGCGTCGTGGTGCTGCCGCAGTCGATGGCCGAGAAGGTCATCGAGGACTCCAAGAAGCACGCCGAGTGGGAAGTGTTCTCGCGCGAGAAGCTGATGGTCGGCGCCGACCTCCGCCGCTACTACCCGCTGCATCCCGACGCAGAGGATGAGTACCAGGCCTGGCGCAAGTCGAAGGGCCTCCCCCCGAGCCCGAGCCGCTAAGCCAAGCTCACGAACCCCAAAGGGCGCCGCACGGCGCCCTTTTCTTTTGCCCGGCAACATGGCCCTCCACTTGCGGCGGGGGAGGGGCGCTGTGACCGATCCGCCTCCAACCCTGCCTCAGGCCCGGCGATCACCGGGTGGTGAACACCCTTGGCTTCATCGGCCGGATGCGATGAAGTGCTGCCGCTCCCGCCAACAAGCAACGAAAAATCGAGGATAATCATGGGCGAGCGAATCAAACTGACCGCATCGGACGGCTTCTCACTCAATGCCTATCGCGCCACGCCGGAGGGCAAGCCTCGCGGCGGCGTCGTGGTCATCCAGGAGGTCTGGGGCCTCAGCAACTTCGTCCGCGGCGTCGTCGACCGCTTCGCCCATCACGGCTACCTCGCAGTGGCGCCGGCGATGTTCGACCGCGTGCAGTACGGCTACGAGAGCGACAACTACGAGCCGGAGCAGTTCCAGGTCATCGGCGAACTGATGAAGAAGTTCAGCCACGACACGGCGCCGCTGGACGTGGACGCGGCGATCAAGGCGGCGGCCGAGGGCGGCAAGGTCGGGATCACCGGCTACTGCTTCGGCGGGCGCATCACCTGGGTCACCGCGGCGCGCGGCGCCGGGGTCAGCGCGGCCTCGGGCTATTACGGCGGCGGGGTGCCGAACTACATCGACCTCGAGCCCAGGGTGCCGACCGAGATGCATTTCGGCGACAAGGACACCGGCATTCCGCTCGAGCAGATCGAGCAGCTGAAGGCGCGGCACCCGAAGGTCGACATCTACACCTATGACGGCGTGCACGGCTTCTGCAACGCCGACCGGCCGAGCAACTTCAACGAGGCGTCGTGCAAGAAGGCCTCGGTGCGTACCCTCGAGTTCTTCCATAAGCACCTCGGCTAAGCTCGCGCGGCACCTCGACTATCTGCTCGAGGCCTGGGAGACGGCGCAGCAGGCGCCGCTCTCGGCGAGGAAGCTGATGCTCGTCGCGATGCTGGCCGACGCCTACGCCGACCGGCTGTTCGGCGAGCAGGAGGCGACCGACGACATCCTGGCATTCCGCGCCGGGCTCGTGGCGCAGTCGGAGGCGCTCGGTCGCTGCTTCGCGCTGGTGCGCGGCGAGCTACGGCTCGTCACCGAGGCGGTGGAGGTGCCGCTGGCGGAGTACGGCACGCTGCGGGTCGAGGACTTCATGGTGAGCCTCTACAACCAGCACACCGTGCAGCGGGTGCGGCTGGTGCTGCCCGACGGCTCGCGACTGCCGGGGCACGAGGTGGTCGGCGAGGCGGTGGGGTTTCTGGCGCGGCGCGGGGCAGGGCGCTAGCCCTTGGGCACGGCGCCAACCCTCCCCCTTGCGGGGAGGGTGGCGGAGCTTGGGCGAAGCCCTAGCGGAGCTGGGGAGGGGGTGGGCAGGGGGGCAGAGCGGGCCTCGGCGGTACCCCCCTCCTAGCTCCGCTACGTCGCTTCGCGACTAGCTGCGCTACCTCCCCCGCAAGGGGGGAGGTGGGCGTTGCGGAACGGTTGGCGTCATCGCTCCTCTACCGAAGATAGAGGTCCGGGCGGGATCAGTGGAGTACGGATAGGCGTTTTTCGCCGGCTTCGATGCGGATCGGCAGGACGTTTTCCGCAGGCGGGAGCGGACAGACGGCGTATTCGGTGAAGGCGCAGGGCGGGTTGATGGCCTTGTTGAAGTCGAGGACGATGGTGTCGTCGGTGACGTTCTCGCCATAGACGAAGCGGCTTGCCGGGTAGGTGTCGTCGCGGGACGTGAGGTCGCGGATGACGAATTGCGGCATCTCGGGCGTGCCGTGGGTGGCGATCAGCTCGAAGGTCTGGCCGTCCTTCTCGAACACGGCCTTGTGGGTGACTTCCACCTCGGTTTCGATGTCCTTGGTGGTGTTCACCGTGAGGCCGCGCGGCGCCTCGTAGGGCACCCACTTCGCCTCGATGCGCCAGTCCGGATCGAGCGGGAAGTAGCGGAGCGGCTCCAGCTCGTCGGGCGCGGTGGAGTTCGTGTCGCGGACGCGCAGCGCGTTGTCGCCATTGATGGTGGTGACCTCGACGTAGAGGCCGTTCAGCAGGAAATGCGGCGGATGCTTCTTGTTCGGCACGAGGTGGTGCGGGGCGCTGCCGTCGGCCGGAACGAAATCGACCTCGCCGCTGTCGTGCTGCGTCAGGGTGCCGAGGGTGGCCGGGCCGGCGCTCAGCACGATGCCGCTGTCGGGGTCGGAGCCGACGGTGACGGTGCCGGGCTCGAGCCAGGTGCGGCCGATGATGTTGAGCCAGCCGTTCGGGGCCTTGAGGGCGGCGAGGCGGCGGGTCTTCCAGGCTTCGATCTGGGCGGGGTAGTCGGCTGGGGTGGGCATGGGCGGAATCCTCGATCAGGCGGGCATGCGCGGCACGCTCTGGAGCAGCGTGCGCGTGTAGGGATGTTGGGGGTGCTGCAGGATCTGGCGAGTGGGCCCGGCTTCGACGAGACGGCCCTTCTCGAGAATCACCAGCTCGTCGCAGAGCGCGGCGACGGCGCCGAGGTCATGCGAGACGAAGACCAGCGTCATCTGAGTCTCGAGGGTCCGGAACAGCTCGATGATGCGGATCCGGGTCGAGAGGTCGAGGGCGCTCACCGCCTCGTCGGCGAGCAGCAGGCGCGGGCGGGCGACAATCGCCCGGGCGATGGCGATGCGCTGCCGCTGGCCGCCGGAGAACTCGTGCGGGAAGCGGGAGAGGATGTTCGGGTCGAGGCCGACCTCCGTCAGGGCCGCCTGCACCATGGCGCGGTGGTTGCCTTCGACGCGGAGTGCGCGCAGCGGTTCGGAGACGATGCGGAGCACGCGCTGCCGCGGATCGAGCGAGGAGTAGGGGTCCTGGAACACCGCCTGCACGCTGCGGCGATACCCGCGCATGAACCGGCCGTCCTGCGGCGCCAGCGGCGTGCCGTCGAAGCGGATCTGGCCCTGGGCCGGGCGCTCGAGGCCGAGGATGAGGCGGAGCAGCGTCGTCTTGCCGGACCCCGATTCCCCGACGAGGCCGAGCGAGCGGCCGGCCGCGACGTTGAAGCTGACGTCGGTCAGGGTGGGGCGGCGGGCGTAGGCGAAGCTGACCTTGTCGACGCTGAGCAGGCTCATGGCGTCGCCTCCAGCGCCGCGTCGAAGCGGCGGGCGGCGGCGACGAGGCTTTGCGTGTAAGGGTGCTGCGGGGCGGCGAAGATCTCGGCCACCGGGCCGGCCTCAACGGCCTGCCCGCGCTGCAGCACCACGACGCGGTCGACGATCCTGGCCACCACCGGCAGGTCGTGGCTGATGAACAGCAGCGCCATGTTGCGCTCGCGCACCAGCCGGTCGAGCAGCCGCAGGATCTCGGCCTGGGTGGTGACGTCGAGGGCGGTGGTCGGCTCGTCGGCGATCAGCAGCTGCGGCCGGCAGGCGAGCGCCATGGCGATGGCGACGCGCTGGCGCTGGCCGCCACTGATCTCGTGCGGGTAGGCGCGGGCGATGCGCGCCGGCTCGGGCAGGGCGACCGCTTCGAGCAGGGCGGTCACCTCGCGGTCGATCGCGAGCGGCGTGCCGTCGCGGCGGGCGCGGCGGCGCAGCGGTTCGGCAACCTGGCGGCCGACCCGCATCAGCGGATCGAGCGCCGTCAGCGGCTCCTGGAAGATGGTGGCGGTGACGGTGCCGCGCAGGCGGTTCAGCACTTGGTCAGTAGCGCCGATGATTTCCGTGCCGGCCAGCGTGATGGAGCCGGTGGCGGTGATTGCCGGCGGGAGGAGGCCGATGGCGGCGAGCGCCGTCAGCGACTTGCCGGAGCCGGATTCGCCGATCAATCCGAGGCGCTCGCCGGGGCTGACGTGGAGGGACAGGTTCTGCACCAGCGGCAGGCCGGCGGTGAGGGTGAGGTCACGGATGGCGAGAAGGGTCATGCGCGGCCCTTCCGGGTCGGGTCCGCGAGGTCGCGCAAGCCATCCGCCAGGAGGTTGACGCCGATGGCGAGCGAAACGAGCGCCACGCCGGGGGCGATGGCGCCGATGGGGGCGGTGTAGACGGTCCCCTGCGCCTCCTGCAGCAGGCGACCCCAGCTGGCATTGGGCGGCGGCGCGCCGAGGCCGAGATAGCTTAGCGATGCCTCGGCGATGACAGCGAGCCCGAACTGCAGCGCGAAGTTCACGGCGAGGGTCGGCCAGATGTTGGGCAGCACGTGCTCGAACACGATGGCCGGCCACGAGGCGCCGGAGGTGCGGGCGGCGGTGATGTAGTCGAGCAGCAGCACCCGCTTGGCGAGGATGCGGGTCAGCCGCGCCACGATGGCGCTGAGCGCGATGCCCACCGCGAGAATGGCGGTGAACAGGCTGGCCGTATCGCTCGCCGCGACCACCAGCATGGCGATCAGCAGCGTCGGGAAGGCGATGAGGATGTCGAGCGTGGCAGCGAGCGCATCGTCGAGCAGCTTCGTGGCGAAGGCGGCCAAGAGGCCGAGGGTGACGCCGATCACCCCGCCGATCAGCACGGCGCCGGTGCCGACGATCAGCGCGATGCGCGAGCCGATCATCACCTGGGTGAAGAAGTCGCGGCCCAGTCGGTCGGTGCCGGCCCAGTGCTCCCACGAGGGCGGGGCGAGGCGGCCGCCGGCCATGCCGGTCGGATCGTAGGGCAGCCAGACGAGGGTCAGCAGCCCGACCGCGACATGCAGCCCGACGAGGATGAGGCCGAGGGTCAGCGTGAAGGAATGGCGGCGGGCGGGGAGGGCGATGCTGCTCACGGCTCGCTCCGGCGCCCGCGCAGGCGCGGATCGATGAAGCGCTGCAGCAGGTCGGCGGCGAAGCCGATCAGCAGCACGAGCAGCGTCGAGATGAACAGCACGCCCTGCACGTTCGGATAATCGCGCTGCTGGATGGCGAGCAGCAGCATCGAGCCGAGGCCGGGCAGGGCGTAGACCTTCTCCACGACCACGGCGCCGAGGAAGGTGGTAGCGAGCTCGATGCCGAGGATGGAGACGACCGGCACCGCGCCGTTGCGGATGCCGTGCTTCACCAGCGCCTCGACGAAGCCCGCCCCGAGGGCGCGGGCAGTGCGGAGGTAGTCCGAGCCGAGCACGTCCTGCGTCGCGGCGCGGACATAGCGCAGCAGCGAGGCGGCGATGACCAGCGCCACCGTCAGGACCGGCAGCACCATGGCATAGGCCGCCTCGCCGAAATTGGCCCAGCCCTTCAGCGGGAAGCCGCCCGAGGGGAAGATGCGGAGGTTGATGGCGAACAGCGTGACCAGCAGGATGCCGAGCCAGAACACCGGGATGGCGATGCCGAGCTGCGAGACGATGGAGATGGCCGCGCCGTACCAGCGGTCGGCCCTGACGGCGGCGACGATGCCGAGCGGCAGCGCGATGACGATGGCGAGGAGGAAGCCGAAGACGGTCAGCGGCAGCGTCACGCTCATCCGGTTGCCGATCTCCTCGAGCACGCTGGCGCGGCTGACGAAGGAGGCGCCGAGGTCGAAGCGGGCGAGGTTGCCGATGAAGGTGCCGAACTGGACGAGCAGCGGCCGGTCGGAGCCGATCTGGGCCCGCGCCGCCTCGATCTGCGCCTCGGTCGCGCCGACGCCGAGCAGCGCGTTGGCCGGGTCGCCCGGCAGCAGGCGCAGCAGGATGAACAGGATCACCGCCGCGATGAACAGCGACAGGACGAGGATGAGCAGCCGGTGGGCGAGGTAGGTGAGGATGGCCTAGCTCCCTGTGAGCCGGTCGGCGACGAGTTGCGCCAGGCGCTCTGCCACCTCGTCCTTGCCGAGCTCGGGCCAGGCGTCGACGCCGTCGGCCGAGACGATGCTGACGCGGTTGCGGGCGCCGCCCATGGCGAACGCGCCGACATCGTTGGCGACGATCAGGTCGGCGCCCTTGCGGGCGAGCTTGGCCCGGGCGTTCGCCACGAGGTCGCTGGTCTCGGCCGCGAAGCCGATGACGAGGCGGGGGCGCTTCGGGCCGTTGCCGACGCCGGCGAGGATGTCGGGGTTCTCGACGAGGCGCAGTTCCGGCGGGGCGCCGCCGGTCTTCTTGAGCTTGCCGGAGGCCACCTCGGCCACCCGCCAGTCGCCGACGGCGGCGGCGAAGATCGCGGCATCGGCGGGCAGCAGGCTATCGACGGCGGCGGCCATGTCGAGCGCGCTTTCGACATGATGGGCCGTGACCCCCGCCGGATCGGGCAGCTGTGCCGGGCCGGTGACGAGCTGCACGTCGGCGCCGAGAGCCGCCAGCGCCGACGCGATGGCGTGGCCCTGCCGGCCCGAGGAGTGGTTGGAGATGAAGCGGATCGGGTCGATCGCTTCGCGGGTCGGGCCGGAGGTCACGACGATGCGGCGGCCGGCGAGGGGGCGAGCGGGCGAGAGGATCGCGGTGATGGCGGCGATGATGGCGGGAACGTCAGCCATGCGGCCGACCCCGGTTTCGTCGCGTTCGGCCATGGCGCCGCTCTCGGGGCCGACGAAGCGGATGCCGTCGGCGGCGAGCTGCGCGTGGTTCCGCTGGGTGGCGGGGTTGGCCCACATGGTCGGGTTCATCGCCGGGGCCATCAGCACTGGACGAGTGGTGGCGAGGAGGACGGCGGTGACGAGGTCGCCGGCAAGACCGTGGGCCAGCTTCGCCAGCAGGTCGGCGGTGGCCGGGGCGACGAGGATCAGGTCGGGGTCGCGGGCGAGGAGGATGTGGCCGGTCTCGGGCTCGCGGTCGGCCTCGAACAGGTCGGACGGCACCGGCGCGCCGGTGACGGTCGCGAGGGTGAACGGGGTGACGAAGTGCTGCGCCGCGGCGGTCATGGCGCAGCGCACGGTGGCGCCCCGGTCGCGCAGGCGGCGGACCAGCTCGGGAATCTTGTAGGCGGCGATGCCGCCGCCCACGAGGATCAGGATGTGCTTGCCGGTGAGGGTCATGGAGGGGTTGTAGCGGGAGACTTGGTGCTGCGGAAGCATTACCCCCACCCCAGCTCTGCCAAGTCGCTGCGCTCCTGGCGCCGCTACCCTCCCCACAAGGGGGAGGGAGACAGTGCCTCAGGTCCGGCCGACGGACTCCCTCCCCTTGATGGGGAGGGTAGCGGAGCTTGCGAGCGCAGCGAGATAGCGCAGCTGGGGTGGGGTGAACTTGCTCAATCAAAAGCCCCCGCCCGGAGGCGGGGGCTGGTGAGTCGATGCAGCAGCTTACTGCGCCTTCTTGATGTCGTAGGCGAAGAACTGAGAGTTCAGGCCGTTGACGGGATAGCCGGTGACGTTGGCCGACGAGACGACGATCTGCGGGTAGAGGTAGAGCCAGTTGCTGGCGGCGTCCTCGGCGATCAGCTTGTTCGCCTCGGTGAGCTTCGCCACCTGGTCGGCCTCGGTGGTGGCGCTCTCGCTGTCGGCGATCAGCTTTACTACCTCGGGGTTGTTGTAGCCCCAATAGAAGTCCGGGTTGCCGTAGAACACGATATCGCGGTGGTTGACGTGCTCCTGCAGCGTCGCCTGGAAGTCGTGCGCCTTGTAGATCTTCTCGTACCACTCGTTGGCAGTGATGATGTTGATGTTCACCTTGACGCCGACCTTGGCGTACTCGGACTGCAGGAACTGCGC
>JBQCFF010000057.1:0-16120 GCA_051959485.1 Devosia sp.
AGCAGCACCACCAGCACGATCAGCAGCACCAGCCAGACGACGAGGAAGATGCCGACGTGCTCGACCGCCGGCCAGAAGCGGTAATCCTTGAACACCTTGGCGAAGTTGTCGAATCCGACGAAGGCGCCCTTCTTGGTGAAGGCCAGGTAGATCGCATAGAGCGCCGGCAGCACGCCGAACGCCAGGAGGAACAGGGCATACAGGCTGACGAACGCGACGCCCATCCGCCCCTGCGCCTTCTCGACGCTGCGGCGGTTGCCCGTGGCGTGCCGCCCGCTCATCGAGCGGGCGGCCGATTGGTCGAGAGTGGTCACGTCGTCGGCACTCCGGTCCACTCCTCAGGTCAGTCGACGGTGTAGCCGACGACCTGTGCCTCGTTCTTCATTTCCTGCTCCCACGCAGGGGAGAGGTCGGTCATGGTCTTGCCGGCGGCGAGGCCGGGGGTGACGACCTTCGCCCACGCCGTTTCGGGCGAGAAGTTGGGGTAACCCCAGCCGCTCCACACGCTCGACGCAGCCGCCTGGATCGCTGCCTTGAAGTCGCCGGCGTAGAAGCCGCTCGAGGCCTGCTTGTCGAGCCAGGCATCAGCCGCCGCCTGGTAGGCCGGCAGGCCACCCGTGCCCGCCACCGACGTGTCGCTGGTCACGAACTTGAGGAAGGTCTTCACCGCCTCGGGGTTCTGCGTGTGGCTCGAAGCGTACCAGACGCCACCGCCCACGTTGCCAGTCACGGCTGCGCCGTCCGCCCATTTCAGCGGCGGCGCGGCCACCCAGTCACCGGCCTTGGCATTCACGCCCCCCGGGTTCTGGAACAGCGCGCCCGCGTACCAGGCCGGGCCCGGAATGGCGACGAGCTTGTCGGCCGTAGCAACGAAGTTGGCGCCGAACACGCTGTCGAGCGTCAGCGTCTTGTTCGCGACCATGTGGTCGATGAGGTTGCTGACCTTCACTGCGTTCGGGTCGGAGGTATTCGACTTGAAGCTGTCACCCTCGACCTGGAAGATCGGCGCCTCGCCGCTCCAGTAGTAGATGTACGGGCCCTCGAAAGCATCGCCGACGGCGCCGAGGAAATAGCCCGGATGCTCCGCCGCCAGCTTGTCGCCCAGCTCCTGGTACTCTTCCCAGGTGGTCGGGGCGGCGTAGCCGAACTGGTCGAGCAGGGTCTTGTTGTACCAGAACAGCACCGGCGCGAGGTCGTTGCGCAGGCCATAGACCTTGCCATCGACGGTCACCGGATCGAGTGCGCCCGGGGTGAAGCCCTTCAGGAAGTCCTCGTCGAGGAAGCCCTCGTTCAGCACCTGCGCGAAGGCCTGCATGCCGTTGGTGTCGCGCGCCGCCCAGGCCGCGTCGTTGTTCTGGGTCGAGAACACCACGTCCGGCCAGCCCTCGCCCGCCTGGTCGGCAAGGCCGATCTTGGTCTGGAAGGTGCCCGAAGCACCCGACGAGCCATCGTCGAGCACGAGGTTGACCGGGACTTCCGGATGCGCGGCGATGAAGGCCTCGACCGCCGGCTGGCGGGTGGCATCGGCCCACACGGTGATGCCGTTCGCGTCCTGGGCGATGGCCGCACCGGCGACCAGCATCGCCGAGAGCGCCACGGTTGTGCGTAGAAGATTCATGTATGTCCTCCCTGAATGACCGTCAGTCTTGGGTAGTCACTATCTTCACGCCGCGCGGAGCGTGCTGGCAACGCGCGGATTGAACGGGGCATCGCCGAGCTCGGAGCGCGGCAGCAGGTGGGGTCGCGCCCACTCGCGGCGGGCGGTTTCGCTCAGCACCAGGCCATGGCCCGGACGGTTCGGGGCATGGGCCCAGCCGTCCCGGATTTCGACCGGCTGCTCGACCAGATGGTCGAAATTCTGGAACGAATACTCGATCCACTGCACTTCGGGCAGCGCGCAAGCCATGTGGATTCCGACCTCGAGGAAGGTGTTGCCGAGGCTGACCGGGATGCCGCGGTCGGCGGCCAGCCAGCCGATCCGCATCACGTCGGTGACCTGGCCGTGCACGTTGAGGATGTCGGTCGCGTCCGCTTCCATCAGCAGCCGCTTGCCGTGCGCGTCGAGGTACTCGCCGGAGTTGATCAGCGTCCAGTTGCACGCATCCTTGAGCATCTTCAGGCCCGGGTGGTCGTTGCGCAGGATCGGATCCTCGGCCCACAGCAGTTCATGGCCGGCATCGCGGATGGCGGTGAGCTTCATCAGCGCTTCCTTGGCGCCCCACGCCTCGTTGGCGTCGATCATCACCAGCGCGTCCTTGCGGACCACCTCCTTGAGGATCCGCAGGCGGTTCAGGTCCCAGTCGAAGTCCGGATGCCCGACCTTTATCTTGAAGGCCCGGTAACCGATGGCGTCGGCATGGGCGAAGAAACGCGCAAACTCCTCGTCCGACAGGTGATAGTCGAGCCCGCTGGCGTAGGCTTCAACCTTGTCGCGCCGGCTGCCGAGCAGCTGGTGCAGGGGCAAGTTCACTTCCTTGGCCGTCAGGTCCCAGAGGGCCACCTGCAGCGCCTCGTGAAACGGCAGTCCATAGCCACGCTGGTTGCCGCCGCGCGGCCGCCCGACCCGGTGCGCCAGCGCCGACGGAGGCTGCCCTTCCAGCGACGGCCACGCCTCGAGCCGGAACACCCGCTCGATCTCCGCCTGCTCAGGCAGCGGGTGAAACAAGGACTGGATAAACCCCAGGCCTACGGCGCCCGTATCGGCAATCAGCTCCAGCGCCGCTATGTTCACATCGTCGATGCGCACCTGGCTGTCGCCGATCACGCGATCGCGGGCAAACTGGAAGCGGGTAATACGGAACTCGGAAATGCGCATAGACGGCAATCTCTGATCGACTAACGGGTCAGACTGATATATCAGACTTGGATGGTAATAGACCAATGAGGACGGGCGCACAAGTGGCTGAAAGAGACGCATCGGAGGCACTGGCGGACGCACAACCGGGGCGCCGGCTGAGCGACCTCGCCTATGCGCGCATCCTCGAGAATCTGTTCGATCGCCGGCTCCCGGCGGGGGCGTTCGTCTCGCAGAACGATCTCGTAAAGCTGCTCGGCATCCCGGTAGCGCCGCTGCGCGACGCGCTGCGCGTGCTGGAGGTGGAGGGCATTCTCACCATCCACCCGCGCTCGGGCATCCAGTTCGTGAAACCGGGGATGGAGCTCACCAAGTCGACCTACCAGTTCCGCACCATCATCGAGCGGGCTGCGGTGCGCACCTTCGCCGAATGGGGGGACGAGGACCTGATCCGCGAGCTCGGGGCTCGCCACCGCGCCGTGGGTGGCGAGATCGAAAAGCAGGGCCTGACCAAGGAGGCGATGGCCGAGCTCGAGGCGCTGGAATCCCTGCTCCACAACTCGGTGATCGAAATCCTGCGCAACCCGCTGATCGACGTCAGCTACAAGCGCATGCACACCTACCTGCGGCTCGTCCGCCTGGACCGCAAGTTGACGGTGCCGCTGGCCCAGCGCTCCATCCGCGAGCACCTCGAGATCATCGACGCCTGCGCCGCGCGCGATCCCGACCGCGCCGAAGCGGCCCTGGTGGCGCACTTCAACGCTGCGCTGCAGCGCCACCTCGGCATGTTCATCTAGCGTGCGGCCGTCACGTCACCGCCGCTTGCGCCCCCTCGACCGCCATCCGGTCGATCGCCTCGAAGTCCCATGCGATCCCGAGGCCCGGGGCGCTGGAGGGCACCGCGTGACCGTCGCGGATGGTCATGCCCTCGGTGGTGAGTTCGTCGAGCTGCGGGATGTACTCCACCCAGCGCGCGTTCGGCACCGCGGCACACAGGGCGACGTGCAGCTCCATCAGGAAATGTGGGCACACCGCGGTGTTGAAGCACTCTGCGAGGTGCGCGACCTTCAGCCACGGCGTGATCCCGCCGATGCGGCCAACGTCGACCTGCACGATGCTCGCCGCATGCTGCTGCAGGTACTCCCGGAAATGCAGGTGGCTGTAGAGGCTCTCGCCGACGGCGATGGGGATGCTGGTGTGCTCGACGAGCCGCTTGTGCCCGGCGATGTCGTCGGCCGGCAGCGGTTCCTCGAGCCAGCCGATGTCGAGCGGCTCATAGGCCCGCGCCCGGCGGATCGCCTCATCGACGGCGAAGGCCTGGTTGGCATCGGTGAAGATCTCGAAGCCGGGCCCGACGGCCTCGCGAACCGCGGCGATTCGGCGGACATCCTCGTGGATCGGCCGGCCGACCTTGAGCTTGCAACCGCCGAACCCCGCCTCCTTGGCCCGGAGCGCGTCCTCGACCAGCGCAGCCTCATCGAGGTGCAGCCAGCCGCCTTCGGTGGTGTAGAGCCGGATCCGGTCCTGCGCGCCGCCCGCGAGCTTGTGCAGCGGCAACCCCGCCTTCCGCGCCTTCAAATCCCACAGCGCCGTGTCGATGGCCGCCATCGCGATGGCGGTGATCGCCCCGACCGTCGTCGCGTGGGTGAGGAACAGCAGCTTGCGCCAGATCTTCTCGATGTCGGTGGCATCATCGCCAATGATGGCGGGCGCCAGCGTCCGCTCGAGCAACGCCATCACGGAATGCCCGCCGGTGCCGATCGTGTAGCTGTAGCCGGTGCCCACCGCGCCATCCGCGTCGGTGATGCGGACGATCGGCGTTTCCTGGGAAACGAAGCTCTGGATCGCATCGACCCGCTTCACCTTGGGCTTGAGGTCGACCATCACCAGGTCGACGCGAACTATCCTGCTCATTGGCCCTACTCCTTATCCGAACAGCCGCTCGGCGGCTTCGCGCGGCAGCGCCGCCGCGGCGTTCCGCACGTTCTGCTCCAGTTGCGCAACGCTTGCCGTCCCGACCAGCACGCTGGCGACTCCCGGCCGGGTCAGCCCGAACTGCAGGGCCGCATGAGGCAGCTCGACGCCCGCCTCCTCCGCCAGCCGCTGCAACTCCTGCACCCGCTTCAGCTTCGTTGCGTCCGCCGGCGCATAGTTGAACAGCGCCCCCGGCACTGCCCCGGTCGCGAGGATGCCCGAGTTGAAGATGCCGCCCAGCACCAGGCTCGTGCCCCGCTCGCGGCAGAGCGGCACCAGTTCGGCCTCCGCCTCGCGATCGAGGAGGGTCCAGCGCCCGGCCAGCAGGATGACGTCAAGCGACGCTTCCCGCAGCACCCGCACGCAGATCGCGCTCTCGTTCACTCCCAGCCCGTAAGCGCCGATGCGGCCCTCGGCCTTGAGCCGCGCCAGGTAGGGCAAGCCGCTCGACATCAGGTCGGCGAATTGCCGGTCGTTCCTGGGCCCGTGCGCGAAGGTGCCGATATCATGCACGAAGACGATGTCGGCGCGCCCGGTACCCATTCGCGCCAGACTGCCGGCCAGGCTCTCCTCGAACCCCGCGGCCGTGTAGTCGTAGTGCACGTCGTTCGACAGCGGGTCGACGAAACCCTCCGCCTCGGGAAGTTGGGCGCCCGGTCGCAGCACTCGCCCCACCTTGGTGGAGACGACGTATGCCGAGCGCTCCTGCTGCGACAGGAAGCGGCCCAGCCGCTGCTCCGACCGGCCGCGCCCGTAATGCGGCGCCGTGTCGAAATACCGTATGCCCGCCTGCCACGCACGGTGCAGCACCGCGTCGGCGTCGGCATCGCTGACCGCCTGCCCGAGGTTGCCGATCGAGGCGCAGCCGAGACCCAGGCTGGTGAGGGTGAGCGAAGTATGCCCGACCGGGCGAGTTTCGAGCATGAGCGCGTTCCTGCAGTTCACCGGCACCACTGCCACGGCGTGCAACGGCGGCTGATACCGCGCCAGCCGCGCGGGCTCCATACGACCTTTCGTCCGCTAGACCTCCTTACCCCCATCAGCCAAGACCACGCGACATGACTTCCCTGCCCCCACTCGACGGCTTTCTCGTCGTCGACCTCTGCCAGTTCCTTTCCGGTCCCTATGCCTCGCTCCGCCTGCAGGACCTTGGCGCCCGCGTCATCAAGATCGAGCGGCCCGACGGTGGCGACCTCAGCCGGCGCCTCTACCTCAGCGACACCGAGATCGGCGGCGACTCGACCATCTTCCACGCCATCAACCGCTCCAAGGAAAGCCTCGCGCTCGACCTCAAGAACCCTGCGGATGTTGCTGCGCTGCGGAAGCTGCTCGGCCGGGCCGACGTCATGCTGCAGAACTTCCGTCCCGGCGTGATCAAACGCCTTGGCCTCTCCTACGAAGACGTCAAGGCGATCAACCCCGGCATCGTCTACGCCTCCATCACCGGCTACGGCGAAGAAGGACCGTGGGTCCAGCGCCCCGGCCAGGACCTGCTGGCGCAGGCGCGTTCGGGCGTGATGTGGCTCAACGGTGACCACGAGCAGGGCCCCGTTCCCTTCGGCCTCGCCGTCGCCGACATGCTGGCGGGCGCCGCGGTGGCGCAGGGCATCCTCGCCGCCCTGGTCCGGAAGGGTCGAACGGGAGTGGGCGCGCATGTCGAAACCAGCCTGCTCGAGGCGCTGGTCGACTTCCAGTTCGAAGTCCTGACCACCCACCTCAACGACGGCCGCCGCAAGCCGAAGCGTTCCGAATTCCGCTCCGCCCACGCCTACCTCTCGGCCCCCTACGGCGTGTACGCCACCGCCGACGGATGGCTGGCGGTCGCGATGACGCCGCTCGACAGGGTGCGCGACTTGCTCGAACTGCCTGCCCTCACGCCCTACGTCGACGACCGGAAGAGCTGGTTCACCGCGCGCGACGAGATCAAACGCCTGATTGCCGAGCGCCTCGCAACGAAAACCACCGCTGACTGGCTGGAACTGCTCGAACCTGCCGACCTGTGGTGCGCCAAGGTGCTGGAGTGGCCCGAGCTGCTAGAGAGCGACGGCTTCAAGGCCCTCGACATGCTGCAGACGGTCAATCGTGGCGATGGCGTCTCCATCCTTACCACCCGCTCCCCGCTTCGCATCGACGGCGTGCGCACCAAGACGACCCGCGCCGCACCGCTCATCGGCGAGCAGAGCGCCAGCATCCGCAAGGAGTTCGACCTGTGACCCTCACCCTCAAGGGCATGACATGGAACCACCCGCGCGGCTACGACCCCATGGTGGCGACCGCCAAGGCCTGGGCGGAGAGGACCGGCGTCGAGATCGCGTGGGACAAGCGGAGCCTGCAGGATTTCGAGTCCTTCCCGGTAGAGGAGTTGGCCCGCCAATACGACCTGATCGTCATCGACCATCCCCATGTCGGCCAGGTTACCGCCGAGGGCAGCCTCGCCCCACTGGACGGTGCTGGCCGCGCGACCGAACGGGAGGCGCTGGCCAGAGGCTCGGTCGGCCAATCCTATCCCAGCTACACCTATGCCGGCCACCAGTGGGCCTTCCCCATCGACGCCGCCACACAGGTCATGGCCTACCGCCCCGACCTGGTCGCGCCGCCGGCGGACTGGGATGGCATCGTCGACCTGGCGAAACGGGGGCAGGTCGTCTTCCCCCTGCTGGCCCCGCACTCGATGATGAGCTTCTTCACCCTGACCGCCAATCTCGGTCATCCCTGCGCAGTCGAGGCGGGTGAGTTCGTCGATCGCCAGGCCGGCGTCCGGGCCATCGAGATGCTGGCCGAAGTTGTGCAGCATCTTGCGCCGTCCGACTTCGCCATGGACCCGATCGCCGCCTCCGAGGCCCTGGCCCGCGATGACGCAGAGGTGGCGCTGATGCCGCTCGGCTACGGCTATGTCAGCTACGCGGTGCCCGGCTTCCGTCCCCACGCCCTGACCTTTGCCGATATTCCCCTGCCAGAGGCGAAGGGCTCCGCCCTCGGCGGCACCGGCATCTCCGTCTCCGCCTTCTCGCCGCACCGCGTCGCAGCGCTCGACTACGCCTACTGGGTCGCCTCGGCCGAGGTGCAGCGCGGCCTCTACGCCGGCTCAGGCGGCCAGCCCGGCCACGCCGACGCGTGGGAAGACGACACCGTCAATGCGGCAGCCGGCAACTTCTACCGCAATACCCGCAGGACCCTGGAACGCGCCTATGTCCGTCCCCGACACGATGGCTACATGGCGTTCCAGGATGCCGCGGCGAAGCGCCTCAATGCCGGCCTGATCGGCCGCGAAGCCCCTGCCGCCATCCTCGCCGACATTGATCTGTTGTTCCGGGAGAGTTTCTGATGGAGCGTCCCCGCCACTTCGAAGACTACGCTGTCGGGGAGGTCCGCCAGACCGCCGGCCGGACCATCACCGAGACCGACTTCGTGATCCATGCCGGACACACGGGAGATTTCTTCCCCCACCACATGGATGCCGAGTTCATGAAGGGCTCGGCGTTCGGCCAGCGGATCGCGCACGGCACCATGACCTTCAGCATCGGCATCGGGCTTACCGCCACCGAGATCAACCCGCTTGCATTCACCTATGGCTACGAGCGGCTGCGCTTTCCCAAGCCGGTCTTCATCGGCGACACGATCCGCACCGAACTCACCATCGCCGGCCTCGACCCCGATCCGAAGCGCCCGCAATACGGCCGCATCACCGAGGAAGTCCGCGTCCTCAACCAGCGCGGCGAAACCGTACTGGCCTGCCAGCACATCTACCTGGCGCAACGGCGGGGCTGACCCGCCGTCCCGTCCTACTCGTAGACCGTCGTGCCGGTGGCGTGCTTGCGCACCCAGTCCCAGTTCAGGTTGTACCCGAGCCCCGGCCCATCCGGCACGGGCACGCAGCCTTCGCTGTCCACCGCATCGAGATCGTCGGAGTAATCGTCCGCATGCACCTGATGCTGCGACTTCCAGCCGGCGACCTTCGGGTTCACCAGCCCCAGTTCGTAATAGTTGGTGTTGCGGATCGCCGCCATGCAGTGCCGCGGCGCATGCCCGGGCGCGTGGATTTCGACGTCAAGGCCGAAGCCCTCCGCCACGTGCGCCAGCTTCATCACGCCGGTGATGCCGCCGTCATAGTCCACATCCGCGCGCACGAAATCCGTGCCCTCGCCGATCAGGTTGTCCACCCGGGACTCGATGCCACGGATGTGCTCGCCGATCAGGATCGGCGTCTTGATCAATTCGCGCAGCCGCTTGTGGGCGTAGGCCGACA
This sequence comes from Devosia sp., assembly GCA_051959485.1. Classification (GTDB taxonomy): domain Bacteria; phylum Pseudomonadota; class Alphaproteobacteria; order Rhizobiales; family Devosiaceae; genus Devosia_A. The sequence goes on from JBQCFF010000057.1 coordinate 9,015, forward strand.
GGCCTCCGTCCTTGTAAGGGTCCTCGTACCAGAAGTAGTTCGCCTCGTCGCAGGCCTGGCCCACCTTTAGCGCGTCGCCGAAATTCTCGTACTCGCAACCGGGATCGATCATCAGGTCCATGCTGTCGCCGACGGCCTTGCGCGTCGCCAGCACCGCCTTGGCCTCCCGCTGGATCGGCCCGTGCCCCCAGCCGTGGATCTTGAACGCGGGATAGCCCATCTCCCGGCACTGCACGGCGAAATCGCCGAACGCCTCCGGGCTGTCGAGCCCCCCATTCTCGTCGCCGTGGAAGGTCGAGGCATAGGCTGGCAGCTTCTTCCGCCAGCCGCCGAGCAACTGATAGACCGGCTGCCCGGCCACCTTGCCGGCAATGTCCCATAGCGCGCAGTCGATCGGTCCCATGCCGAACTTGTCGTGCTTGCGCAGGGCGCGCTTCAGGTCGTTCCAGATCTTCTCGCGCTCGAGCGCGTTCTTGCCGATCAGGTACTGCGCCACCATCGCCACCTGGGCATAGGAGACACCGACGCCGCCGGAATACTCGCCGGTGATGCCCGCCTCGGTCTCCACCGTCATCACGTAGTCGGTGAACTCGACTTCACCGCCCTTGAGATAGACGTGGTTGAAGCCGTTGTAGTCACCGGTCAGGTCCCGCCGCGTCCACTTGTACTGGGTGACGGTCAGGCGCTTGATGCGCAGGTCTTGCATGGGTCGATCCATCCCTCAGATACGGTTGCCCGACTCTGGGTCGAACAAGTTCACCGCCGTGGTGTCCACCACGATATCCAGCGTTTCTCCGAGCGTCGGCCGCGAACGCGAGCCGAGCCGCGCTGTGATCAGTTGCCCGCCCACCGACACGATCACCATCGTGTCCGGCCCGGTCGGCTCCACCACGTCCACCGTGCCGCTCAGCGTCGCCGCGCCCATGCCGGCGCCGAGGCTCTCGGGCCGGATGCCGGCCACCACCTTGCGCCCGATGTGGCCGGAAACCTCCTGCTCCAGCCCGATCAGCGGCAGCGCCCCATCGCCATATCGAAGGGCCAGCGTGTCTCCCGCCTGCTCCAGCGTACCCGACAGGAAGTTCATCGTCGGCGACCCGATGAAGCCGGCGACGAACATGTTCGCGGGCCGCTCGTAGATGGTCTGCGGATCGGCGATCTGCTGGATCACGCCTTCCTTCATCACCGCCACCTTGGTGCCGAGCGTCATCGCCTCGACCTGGTCGTGCGTGACGTAGACCACCGAGGTGCCCAGCCGGTCGTGCAACCGCTTGATCTCGGTCCGCATCTCGACGCGCAGCTTGGCGTCGAGGTTGGAAAGCGGCTCGTCGAACAGGAACAGGTCCGGATCGCGTACGATCGCGCGCCCCATGGCGACACGCTGCCGTTGCCCGCCCGAGAGCTGCGCCGGCTTGCGGTCGAGCAGGTGCTCGATCTGCAGCAACTCCGCCGCCTTGTTCACGGCCGCGTCGCGCTCCGCCTGCGGCACCTTCCGCATCTCGAGCCCGAAGCCGATGTTCCGGCGCACCGGCATCGTCGGGTAGAGGGCGTAGCTCTGGAACACCATGGCGATGTTCCGGTCCTTGGGATGCATGTCGTTGACGCTGCGCGTCCCGATGAGGATGTCGCCGCCGGAACTCGGTTCCAGTCCGGCGATGATCGACAGCAGGGTGGATTTCCCGCAGCCCGAGGGCCCGAGCAGCACCAGGAAGCCGCCGTCCTCGAGCTCGAGATCGATGTTCTTCAGGACTTCGACGGTACCGAAGCTCTTGCGGATGCCCTGGATCGATAGAGTGGCCATCGGCACTAACCCTTGACTGCGCCGGCCGCGATGCCGGCAACCATGACGCGCTGCACCAATGCGAACAGCACGATCACTGGAATGATGGAAATGACGCCGCCCGCGGCCAGCATGCCCCAGGGCAGCTGGAACTCGCCGACCATCAGCTGCAGGCCGACCGGCCAGGTGCGCGACCCGGTGCTGGTGGTGAGCATCAGGGCGAACAGGTACTCGTTCCACGCCGCGATAGCGACGAACACGCAGGTCGCAACCAGCCCGTTCCGCGCGATCGGGATAACGATGCGGAACATGGCCCCGATGCGGGTGGAGCCGTCGATGCGCGCCGCACTCTCGAGCTCCTTCGGGGCCGCGTCGAAGAAGCCCTTCAGCATCCATACGAACAGCGGCAGCAGGAAGCTCGTATAGGCCACCGCCAGCCCGGCACTGGAATCCAGCAGGCCGATATTCCGCATCACGATGAACAGCGGAATGATCATCAGCACTGCTGGGAACATGCGCACCACGAGGTAGCCGAGCATCAGCTGCGTGCGGCCGGGGAAGTTGAAGCGCGAGAAGGCGTAAGCGGCGATGGTCCCGGTAGCTAGGCAGATCGCCACCGTCAGCGAGGTGGTGATCAGGCTGTTGAACACCAGCACGGGGTAGGCCGACTGGTTCCAGAGCTGGACGTAGTTTTCGAGCGTGAAACGGGTGGGAAAGTACACCATCGTGCGGGTGATGATATCGTCCTCGACCTTGAACGAGGTGAGCAGCATCCACAGCAGCGGGCCGACGGAGAGCACAGCGAGCACGATCAGCACGGCGTAGCTGAGCACGTCCCAGAGGCGTTTGGAGGCGGAGCGGGTGTGTTCCATGGCGCTAGTCCTGGTTGACCTTGCTGAGCCGGACATAGGCCCAGGCGAACAGCATCAGCAGCACGAACATCACCACGGAGAGCGCGCCGGCATAGCCGAAGTTGAAGTCCTTGTAGGCATTCTGGAACGCGTAGAGGCTGAGCACCTGCGTCGACCGTCCCGGCCCGCCCTGCGTGAGAATCAGCAGCAGGTCCGGCGAGTTGACGAGACCGATGACGCGCAGGATCACGGCCGCCGCGATAATGGTACGGAGCATCGGCAGGGTGATCAGCCGCAGTTGCGAGAACGGCCCTGCCCCGTCGATGTCTGCGGCCTTGTAGAGGTCGGCCGGAATACCCTTGAGGCCGGCCATGATCAGCAGCGTGAAGAACGGGAAGCTGTGCCACGACTCGATGAAGATGGCCGCGGCCATTGCCGTATTGGGGTCGGCGAACCATGCCTTGTAGCTGTCGAGCGCGCCGATCATCACCAGCAGGTCGTTGACCACGCCAACTCGGCTGTCGAGCATCAGCGCCCACATGTTGCCCGCCACCACGTTGGGCAGGAAGTAGGGCACGAGGATCAGCACCGCGAGCACCTTGGTGCCCGGCAGGTTGCGGTTCAGCGCCAGCGCCGCAATGAGACCGACGAGGAATTCGATGAGGATGGAGGCCGTGACCCACACCGCCGTGTTGCGCAGCGACACCCAGAAGATCGGGTCCGACAACATCCGCGCGTAGTGCTTGAAGCCGACGAACGCACCGTTGCCCGCCGGACGGTTGAGCCGCATTTCGGTGAAGCTCAGCTGGAAGCCGTAGACGGTAGGAAAGAGTACGATGGCCGTGATCAGGAGCGCACTGGGCACCAGCAGCAGGTACATCCAGTAGCGCGTCTCGGAGAGCTCCCCGAGCAGCCGCACCGGATTGATCGCGTCCCAGGTGGAACGCGGCGGCGGCAGGGCAGCAATGGTTCGGCCTTGGCTCATCAAGGCTCCTCAGCACGTTGATCCGAAGGGAGGGTGAGTGGGGCGGCCAGGACCGGCCGCCCCGGACGACGTCAGTTGATGGCGGCGGCCAGGCCGTCGATCATCTGGTCCACTGCCTGCTCGGGCGTCGCCTGCCCGATCAGAATCTGCTGCAGCGCCGGCAGCACGGTGCTTTCGGCCCAGCCCGCGGCACCCGGGAAACTCGGCTGCGGGATGCCGAAGCCCAGCGTCTCGGCGGCCGCCTTGTACATCTCGTTGCCGGTGATGCGCTCGTCGGCAGCTGCCACGTTCGATGCCGGGAAGTAGCCGGTCTTCTCCAGGAAGGCGACAGCCGCGTCGGGCTCACCCCAGAACTTGATCCACTCCCACGCCGCGTCCGCATTCTCCTCGTTGGTGATGCAGTTGTAGGCGTAGGCGAGCCGGGCCACTCGGGTCGCCGGTCCCGCCGGCATGGCCAGCGTACCGAATTCGACGCCCGGCTCGAGCTTGCTCGCAATATCCTGATACGATCCGGTGTGGTGCCAGATCATCGCGGTCTGCCCCGGTCTGGAAACCAGAAATCACCTGCTGGAAGCCGTCGTTGGCAGCACTCGGCGGCACCGCATGGTCGTTGACCAGCAGCCCCGCATACCAATCGAGCGCCTGGATCGCCTTGTCGCGGTCGAGCCCGATCGTGCCGTCTGCATGCAGCACCGGCGAGCCAAAGGCTTCCATCACGTTGACGATGAAGTTCTGGCCGCCCGGGCCGCCGCGCAGGCCGAAGCCGAAGCGGCCCTTGGCCGGATCGGTCAGCTTGATGGCGGCGTCGCGGAACTCGTCATAGGTGGTCGGCGGGGCGATGCCGGCCTCTTCGAACCAGTCCTTCCGGTAGTACATCCAGTCCACGAACGTGAACCCCGGTACGCCATAGGTCTTGTCGTCGAGGCTGATCGAATCGAAGCGCTTGTCGTCAAAGTCGCCGCGGCGCTCCCAGTTCGCGATCCGGTCGGTCATGTCGACCAGACCGCCCATCGCCAGCAGGTCCTGGAAGCGCTCCGACGCCACCATGGTGACATTCGGACGGCTGCCCGAGACGATCGCGGCAGTGATCTTTGCCATGAACTCAGGGTTCGGGATGCCCTCGGGCGTCACCGCGATGTCCGCATGCGCGCCCTTGAACAGGTCGAGCACCGCCTGCAGCCCGGCGGCTTCGGACTGGCTGGTGAAGGTGTGCCAGTAATTGATGCCGGTGGACTGCGCGAACGCGCCCATCGGCGTCAGCGCCGAGGCCGCCAACAGGCCGCCACCCATCTTGAGGACCGATCTCCGGTTAAAACTGATAGTCATTCAACTCCCCTGTGATCGTTCACTTTTGTGATTTGATATATCAATGCCATGGTACAGGAGTGGCCTGTGGGGTCAAGCGTTCCGTGACCTCGATCTTCGCCAGACAGGTTTCGTCGAGCTGCTTGAAGTCGTGGCGATAGCCGAGTCCGGGTTCATCGCTGACCGTGAGGTTGCCGTCCACGATCGCCAGCGGTCCGAGCTTGTCGAGGCCGCGGATCTGCTCCTCGTTCATGATCAGCTGCTCGTAGTAGTCGTTGTTGGAGATGGCCGCGCAGATCTGCGCGTTCTCGAGCCCCATGCCGTGCACCTGTGCGCGCATGCCGTGGCTCTCACCCAGGTGCGCCACCTTCATCGAGCCGGTGAAGCCGCCTTTGTAGAACGAGGAGACCCGCACCATGTCGAGCGCGCGGTTCTCGATCCAGGTCGCCATGTTGCCGTGTACCCCATCCGAGGTCTCGGCCGCGAGGATCGGGATGTCGAGCTTCTCGCAGAGCTTGGTGTAGGAGCCGAGATGGAACTCGCGCATCGGCTCCTCGTACCAGAGGAAGCCAAGGTCCTGGATCGCCTTGCCGAACTCCAGCGCGTTCACATAGTCCCAGCCTGCCGAGCCGTCGAACATCAGATCCGCATCGTCTCCCACCCACTTGCGGAGGTTGGTGCAGAGCTCGATGTCACGCTTCACCGGGCCGCCCCAGGCATGCAGCTTGAACGCCTTGAATCCCAGGTCGCGGCTCGTCTTGATGTAGCGCTCGTACTCCTCCATCGTCGGCCAGGTGACGGTCGAGGCATAGGCGGGAACCACGCGGTCGTCGCCGCCCAGCATCTGGTAGATCGGCATCCCGGCGTGCTGCGACTTCACGTCCCAGCAGAGGATGTCGAGAATGCCGAGCGAACGCATGTGGATTTCCTCAATCCGGTCGAGCTCCCACATCAGCCGCCACATCCGTTCGGTGAGCAGCGGGTTCTCGCCGATGAACTCGTGGTATCGCCGCTCGATCAGGTCGATCACCGCATCGCCGCGGCCGATCTCGAAGGCCCCGTAGAGACCCGCGTCGGTGTCCATGCGGATCACCGCCTTCTTCGGCTTCTTTCCGCGCGGAATGTCGCCGTGCGAGCCGGGCAAGCCGTCGCGCCAGATGAATTTCGGCCCCGGATCCGCCTCAACCAGCCAAGCGGTGAACCCCGTGATCTTCATCGAAAACCCTCCAGTCGTGACTATTGAGGCAGCCGAAATCCGCGCGGCCGGCGGGGCATGATCGATATCGGAAAGCCTATTGAGATATTTATCGGTCGCTTTGATATCTTAAGTCAACCTGATCGGCCATCGCGGTTGACCATGGACAACCTGCAATCACAGTGTAAGCCGGGGCAAACCCTTGCAGCACAAGGCAGACAATGAGATTCCAATTCCCATCAATGATGCACTAGGGTACGAGCCATGCACCCCTTGCCAAGCGAAGCGTCGACGCCATGACCGATACCCATCAGGATAATGAAGGCTATCGCCGCTTCCGCGCCGCCATGCATGACGGGCGCCTGAAGGCTGGCATGGTGGTCACCCAGAACGAACTCTGCGACCTTCTCGGCATCTCGCTGTCGCCGCTTCGCGAGGCATTGGTGCTGCTCGAGGAATTCGGGCTGGTGGAGATCAAGCCGCGCACCGGCATCCGCATCATCTACCCCGAGGTCGCGTTCATCCGCGAGAACTACCAGTTCCGCATCATGATCGAGGTCTACGCGCTGCGCAGCTTCGGCGACACGGTCAGCAAGGAGTGGCTCGCCAATATGCGGGAGAGCCACGAGGAATGCCGCCGCAACCTCACTGACGGCGGCCCCTTCCAGGAGGAGCAGCTCCGCTTCCTGGCCCTCGACAACCGCATGCACCACGAGATCGTCGAGGCGCTCGACAACCGCGCCATCCTCGACACCCACACACGCCTGCAGGAAAATATCCGCATGGCCCAGCAGGTGCACCGCCGCCCCGGCTTCCGCGCCGCCCTGCTCGAAACCATCGACGAGCACCTCAAGGTGATCGACTGCCTCGAGAACCGCGACATCGACGGTGCCGTGCAGGCGCTGGAGGACCACTTCCGCGCCTCCACCCACCGCACCTTCGCCGCCTGATCCCTTGGGAACGGGCGTCCGCCAAAGCGAGCGGCCTACGCCG
>JBQCFF010000058.1:0-35114 GCA_051959485.1 Devosia sp.
GGCTCGACAGGTCCTGATTCGAGTGCGCAGGGAACGCCTGAGGAGCGAGTGCCATTCCCGGATGCAGGCCGGGAGCCCCCTCAGTCTGCCTGCACTATACCCCCATCGTGTGGGGAGAGCATTGTCATTTGACATTGCGGAGACATTTCGGTCGACGGCTTCCACGCCGGCAAAAAAGCGGCGGCGCGAGCCCTGCTCAAGCGCCGCCAAAACGCCTTCCCTCCAAGGCGAGCTGCCAGTTTGCGGCCGTAGTTGGGCAGCAGCAATACACTTTGACAGTGCCGCTGCCGGTAACGGCGGGCGAGCGGCTTGTCGGCAACAACTCTTGGCAGCGCAGGGGGGCAGGGAACTCGTCGAGCCCGAAAGACTTCTTGATGGAGGTTCATCGCCGCGTGCGATGCACTGGCAGGCTGTGGACGGCCATGTTCAAGCGCTTCGTCATCGATCCGCCAGTGTTCTTTGGCGCCGTGCTGGCGATCGGGGTCGTGCTGGCGATCGGGGTGGTGTTTCCCAATCAGGCACAGGAGGTGTTCGGCTCGGTTCAGTCCGGCATCCTCGACAGTTTTGGCTGGTTCTACCTGCTGGCAGTCGGCATCTTCCTGGTCGCCGTGTTGCTGCTCTGCCTCGGCCGGACGGGACGCCTGAAGCTCGGCCCCGACGACTCCACCCCGGATTTCAAGTTTGCGTCATGGGTCGCGATGCTGTTTGCGGCGGGCATGGGGATCGGCCTCATGTTCTATGCCGTCGGCGAGCCGATGACGCATTTCATGGCGCCGCCGACGGCCGCCCCACGCTCGGTGGAAGCGATGCGCGAGGCCATGTCGGTGACCTTCTTCCACTGGGGCATCCATGCCTGGGCCGTCTACGCGGTCGTCGGGCTGTCGCTGGCCTATTTCGGCTATCGCTACAACCTGCCGCTGACCATCCGCTCGGGGCTGTACCCGCTGCTCAAGGAGCGGATCAACGGCCCGATCGGGCATGTGGTGGACGTCTTCGCCATCGTCGGCACCATCTTCGGCATCGCCACCTCGATGGGCGTCGGCGTTTCGCAGATCAACGCCGGTCTGGCCTATCTCTTCGGGCTGCCGATCGGCCTCGAGGTGCAGCTGCCGGTGATCGCCTTCGTCACGGCCTTGGCCACCGTGTCGGTAGTCACCGGGGTCGACAAGGGCGTGCGCATCCTCTCCGAGATCAATGTCCTCGCCGCCATCCTGCTTATGCTCTTCGTGCTGGTCACCGGTCCGACCGGGCTGCTGTTCCGCGACTTCGTGCAGAACCTGGGGCTGTACCTGAACTCGTTGGTACTGCGGACCTTCAACATCTACGCCTACGAGCCGACGCCGTGGATCGACGCCTGGACGCTGTTCTACTGGGCGTGGTGGATCTCGTGGTCGCCCTTCGTCGGCATGTTCATCGCGCGCATCTCGCGTGGCCGGACGGTGCGGGAATTCGTCAGCGCCGTGCTCTTCATCCCGGCCGGCTTCACCTTCTTCTGGATGACGGTCTTCGGCAACACCGCCATCTTCATCGACACGGGCAAGGCCGCCGGGGCACTCGGCGCAGCGATCCAGGCTGACGTTTCGGTGGGCCTGTTCAAATTCTTCGAGTACCTGCCGCTGGCCGGCATCACCTCCACGGTCGCCATCCTGCTGGTCGCGATCTTCTTCGTCACCTCCGCCGATTCCGGCGCGCTGGTGGTCGACATGATCTCGGCCGGTGGGGAAACCAAGACGACGACCACGCAGCGGGTGTTCTGGTGCGTCCTCGAGGGCGTGGTTGCGTCGGTCCTGCTCGTCGCCGGCGGCCTCGGCGCCCTGCAATCGGCCACGGTGGCGAGCGCCCTGCCCTTTGCCATCGTGATGCTGGCGCTGGTCTGGTCGCTGATCGTCGGCATGCGGGCCGACCTGGCGCAGCAGCAGGCGCAGACCGGACATCATTACATTCCGCTGGCGCAGCCGGCGGCGGTGCTGAGCCGGCAGGCGAGGCTCGCCCTGATTCTCAACCCGCCGAGCAAGGCCGAGGTCGAGCGCTTCATCGCGACCCAGGTGCGGCCGGCGCTCGAGCAGGTGGCGCGGGAACTGAGCGCGCGAGGCCGCGCCAGCCATGTCGAGGAAGAAGCCGGTGGTGCGGTCGCCCTGCGCTCGCCGGCCGAGGGCCTCCGGGACTTCATCTATGGGGTCCAGGTCAGCGAACAGCGGCTCGCCACCTTCACGCCGATCAAGGCCGGGGAGCCCGAATATCGCTACGAAGCCCGCACCTATTTCTCCAGCGGGGCCCGCGGCTACGACGTCATGGGCATGAACAGCGAGCAGCTGATCGCCGACGTGCTGGAGCAGTTCGAGCGCTACCTGCGTGTCGCCCACTCCCCCGAGTCGCAGCTGCTCCACGGCGCCCCGGAGCACCAGACAAGTGCGTCCGGCGAGTAGGAGCTGGCCACAGCAGACCATACTCCTACGCTGGAGCAGGCCTCTCGCTATGCCTGGGGCCGAGGTGCGGGGCGGCTCGACCGAGCCGGCAGCTTCGATTTCGGCGCAGCGATCAGGCCCTCGCGGATGGCTTGCTTGCGGGCGTTCTTGCGCGAGCGGCGCACCGCCTCGGCCTTGCGACGGACGCGTTCCTCGGACGGCTTCTCGTAATACTTGCGAAGCTTCATCTCGCGGAACACGCCCTCGCGCTGCAGCCGCTTCTTCAGCACCCGCATCGCCTGATCGACATTGTTGTCCCTGACGGTGACCTGCATCGGCATTTCCTTTGTCGTTGTGAATACGGGCCCAGCGCTGGCGCGGCAGTAGCTATCGTGGCTGCTGCAGAGGCCCTCGGCTCGTGCTCCGCGAACAGCTGTTCGCGGGATGCGGAGGCGGGCACCGCGGTCTCACGCCGCCACGCAACCAGCCCTCTGGCCGGCGCGAAGCAAAAGTGCTGGCGGAGTTCTTTCTGTCGGGAGGCGCCGACATTCGGCCCACCCTGGTTCCCCGCCGCTCGTGCGAACGGGGTTGGCTCACGGCAACGAAGCGCGCCGTGCGGTTTCATATGGCCATAGGGAGGCAATGGCAAGCTTTCTTCCGCGGCGGCTCTCGGACAAGGCTCCAACGCGCCCTCGAGTGGGACAGGTCGGGGAGCTGCAAGGCGGCGATCGAGAAGCTACGGAATCGGCCTGATTGACTGAAACGAGATCGCTGATACAAACGCCCCTCTTGATCGCGGGAGCCGGCAGAGCCGATGAGTCGCAATTTCCTGTTGGTGGATCCCGCGGAGCGGCCGGATGTGTTGCGCGCGCTGGCTTCCGAGGTGCGGGTCAGCATCCTGAAGCTGCTGCACACCGAAGGGGCGATGAACGTCAACGACATCGCCGGCAAGCTGAAGCAGCCGCAATCGACGGTGTCGTCGAACATGCAGGTGCTGGTGGAGTCGGGGCTGGTGCGCACCGAGACGCAGAAGGCGCGCAAGGGCAACCAGAAGATCTGCCACGCGCTGTTCGACGAAGTGCTGGTGATGTTCAAGGAAGACATCACGCCGCTCAAGTCGAAGGCGATCGAGGTGGCTATGCCGATCGGCCTCTATACGAGCTGCGAGGTCTCGGCGCCCTGCGGCCTCTGCTCGGTCGACGGCATCATCGGGCTGCTCGACGTGCCCGACACGTTCCTCGATCCCGACCGCATGAAGGCGGGGCTGATCTGGTTCACCCGCGGCTATGTCGAATACCAGTTCCCCAACAACGCGCGGCTGGCGCAGAACAAGATCACCTCGGTCGAATTCTCGATGGAGCTGAGCTCGGAAGTGCCGGGGACGAGCGCCGACTGGCCCAGCGACATCACCGTCTCGGTGAACGGCAAGGACATCGGCACCTGGACCTCGCCGGGGGATTTCGGCGACAAGCGCGGGGTCTACACCCCCGACTGGTGGAAGCTGAAGGGCAGCCAGTACGGCAAGCTCAAGGGATTCCGGGTGAACGGGTCGGGAACCTATGTCGACGGGGTGAAGATCTCGCCGCTGTCGCTCAAGGACCTCGACCTCGATTCGCACCACTCGATCCGCCTGCGGATCGCGGTGAAGGCCGACGCCAAGCACCCTGGCGGCATCAACATTTTCGGCCGCGGCTTCGGCAATTACGACCAGGACATCGTGCTCAGGCTCGAGACGGACGAGTAGCCGAACGCCGGCAGTGGCGGCAGCTCCCCGACGGTGCTTGACGCCCTGCGAAGGTTCGTATCACTTACCACGATATAAATCAGAGGACCGGTACTGTTGCCGGGGACGGGAGAGGGGCCGATGCGGGCGAGCGTAACCGCGCACAAGGACTACACTATTTCGAAGATCGACGACCGGGTGTACGGGGCGTTCCTGGAGCACCTGGGCCGGGCGATCTATTCCGGCATCTACGAGCCCGACCATCCGACGGCCGACAAGAACGGCATGCGGGGCGACGTGGCGCAGCTGGTCAAGGACCTCGACATCCCGATGGTCCGCTATCCGGGCGGCAACTTCGTCTCGGCCTATAACTGGGAAGACGGCATCGGGCCGCGCGAGAAGCGGCCGACACGCCTCGACCTCGCCTGGCACACCTCCGACAGCAACGCCGTCGGCATTCACGAGTTCGCCGACTGGTGCGAGACCGTGAACACGCAGATGATGCTGGCGGTGAACCTCGGCTCGCGCGGGCTCGATCACGCACGGAACTTCCTCGAATACGTCAACGCGCCGACCGGCTCGTACTGGGGCGACCTGCGCAAGTCGAACGGCCGGGCCGAGCCGTGGAACGTCAAGCTCTGGTGCCTCGGCAACGAGATGGACGGGCCCTGGCAGGTCGGCCACAAGACCGCCGACGAGTACGGAAGGCTGGCGCACGAGACCGCCAAGGCGATGCGGATGTTCGACAAGTCGCTGGAGCTGATCGTCTGCGGCTCCTCGAACTCGGACATGGCGACCTATCCCGAATGGGAGCGGGTGGTGCTCGAGCACACCTACGACACGGTCGACCACATCTCGCTGCACATGTATTTCGGCAACCGCGCCAAGAACACGGCCAACTACCTGGCGCTGAACGAGAAACTCGATCGCTACATCGGCACGATCGCCTCGACGATCGATTACGTGAAGGCCAAGAAGCGGTCGAAGCGGCAGGTCTACATCAGCTTCGACGAGTGGAACGTGTGGTACCACTCGAACAAGCAGGACCGGCAGATCCTCGACGGCAACAGCGGCTGGCCGCATGCGCCGCGGCTGCTGGAAGACATCTACAACTTCGAGGACGTGCTGCAGGTCGGCTGCATCCTCAACACCTTCATCCGGCGTTCCGACGTGGTGAAGCTCGCCTGCATCGCGCAGCTCGTGAACGTGATCGCGCCGATCATGACCGACCCGAAGGGCGCGGCGTGGCGGCAGACGATCTACTACCCCTACTACTTCGCCTCGCGCTTCGGCCGCGGCACGGCGCTGCAGCTCAGCGTCGACTCGCCGGGCTACGACGCGGATGTGGCCGATAACGTGCCGTATCTCGACGTTTCGGGCGTGCATGACGAGGAAAACGGCACGTTGACCTTCTTCGCGGTCAACCGGCACCCGAGCGAGACGCTCGAGGTGGAGGTGAGCCTCGAGGGGTTTGCGGCGAGCCAGGTGATCGACCACCAGGTGATGACGCACGCCAACCTCGAGGCGGTGAACACGGCCACCGACCAGACCAACGTGGCCCCGGCGAAGGGCAGCGGCGCGAGCGTGGCGGACGGCAAGCTGTCGCTGAAGCTCGCCCCCTACTCGTACCAGATGATCCGCGTGAAGGCGTAACGGAAGAGGACCCCTCACCTGTCCCTCTGGCCCCTCCCCCGAGAGGGCGAGGGAGATAGGAGTGTTGGCCGAGCGCAGCGCTCGACCAACCCCCTCTCCTCAGCTGCGCCAGGCAGCAGGCTGCCAAGCTTCGCTATCCTCCCCCACCGAGGGGGAGGAGGCGTACCGATGGACTCCTCCCTGGGCCTCCGACGCGCTCTCGAGGGCGCGCCGGAGGCCTCCAATGAACGAAGATGAACCGCGCCTGAAGCGCGGATGAACGCGTTTGTTGCGCGCGCAGGCCATGAACTTCTGCCGGTAGGGCTGCACGGCTTACGTATCAGATATTCGATAGTCTGATTTGTATCACAAATGCCGTTGACAGGCAGTCCGCATCGGCTAGCATCCGACCCGGGACGCTGGAGGGCGTCCTCAATTGGGAGGAAGCAATGCGAAACTGGAAGACGCTCCTGGCGTCGGTCCTCGTCGCGTCCGCCGGATTCGTTCCGGCCGCGCTCGCGCAGGATGAAGCTGCAGCGCCGCCGATTACCGATCTGCCGCGCAACGAAACGCTGATCATCAATAACCCGGAAAACCCGGCCACCAGCCCGGACAACTTCAACATCTGGGTGGCGGGCAACGGCGCCGGCTGGTCGACCGGCCTGCACCAGCTGGTGATGGACACGCTGTGGTTCATCGACCCCGATGCCGGCCTCAAGGGCTCGCTCTACAACGAGCTGGCGGTCGAGCCGTGGCAGTACAATGCCGACTTCACCGAGATGACCGCCAAGCTGCGGCAGGGCGTGCTGTGGAGCGACGGCGTCGAGTTCACCTGCGATGACGTGAAGTACACCGTCGAGACGCAGATGGCCGACCCGGGCTTCGTGTGGAGCGCCGCCTTCTCGACCACCGTCGACACCGTCGACTGCCCTGATCCGTACACCGTGCACTTCAAGCTGAAGGCGCCGAACGCCCGCTTCCACAGCCAGTTCTCGGTGCGCTGGAACGCGGCATGGATCATGCCCAAGCACATCTTCGAGAAGGAGACCGACCTCAAGGCGTTCAAGTTCAACCCGCCGGTCGGCCTCGGGCCCTATACCCTCAAGTCGTTCGATCCGAATGGCGCCTGGTACATCTGGCAGCGCCGCGACGACTGGGACAAGACCGCCATGGCCGAGTGGGGCAAGCCCGCGCCGACCTACGTGATCTACCGGTCGATCCCGTCGAACGACAAGCGGCTCATCGAGATGGTCAACGGCGACCTCGACATGATCCATGACCTGTCGCCCGAGGGCATGTTCAACCTCGCCAAGCAGGATCCGACGGCACGCGGCTGGTTCCCGGGCTTCCCGTACGCCCATCCCGACCCGACGCTGCCGATGGTGATCTTCAACACCCAGAACCCGCAGTTCCAGGACAAGCGGGTGCGCTGGGCGCTGGCGCTGATGCTCGACCCGGTCGAGATGTCGATGGCCAGCTATCGCGGCGCCGCGACGCTGTCGGCGATCGCCATGCCGCCGACCGGCACGCACACCGACGACTACCACGCCAAGCTGCAGGACTGGCTGATCGGCTACGAGCTCGACACAGGCAAGGAGAAGATCAAGCCGTACGACGCGACCGTGGGCGACCAGATCGCCAACATGGTGCGGCCGCAGTTCGGCGACGCCGTGCCCACCGACGAAGCGGCGATCCACAAGTCGTTCGGCTTCGGCTGGTGGAAGAAGAACCTGCAGGCGGCGGGCGAACTGCTCGAAGCGGCCGGGTTCACCAACCAGGGCGGCAAGTGGATGAAGCCGGACGGCACGCCGTTCAAGTTCACCCTCAACACCTTCACCGACGGCGTGATCAACCGCCTGGGCACCGACATCGCCCAGCAGTGGACGCAGGCCGGCGTGGACGTGACCGCCTTCGCCGACCCGAACATCTACTCGAACAACCTGCCGCTCGGCACCTATGAGGCGGCGACGGCGTGGTCGATCGAGTCGTGGGGCGGCAATCCGGACCTGAGCTTCTTCCTCGACAGCTGGCATTCCCAGTATGTCGCCAAGGAAGGCGACCGGCAGTCGGCCCGTAACTGGCAGCGGTGGAGCGATCCGCGGCTCGACGCCATCATCGAGAAGATGCGGACGACCGAGTTCAACGACAAGGAAGCCAACATCGCGCTCGGCGACGACTTCATCAAGCTGATGGTCGACGAGATGCCGGTGATCCCGATCATGTCGTTCAACGTGTTCTCGGCCTACGACCAGCGGCACTGGACCGGGTTCCCGGCCGCCGAGTCCAACCCCTACGCGAACATCGTCAACAACTGGGCCAACTCCAAGTACATCCTGACCCAGCTGAAGCCGGTGAACCCGTAAGCAACCTCGGAGGGCATCCGGACAGATCGTCCGGGTGCCCGTTTTTCGATGTTCCGACAACCCAGGGCCAATCGCACATGACGGGCACGTTGGTGTCCTTGACCGCCCCCTCCACCAGCTACGCTGGTCCCCCTCCCCCGCGGCGCAGGGGAGGACCCCCGCCCAGCATCGATGGGGCCAGCATGGGGTCCTCACCCGCCCAGCGGGGGAGGGGGACCACCCGAAGGGTGGTGGAGGGGGCAGTCAGGGACACCTACGCGCAATCCAGATCTTCATATGCGACTGCCCTGCCCAAACCCGGTGGCCGATGAAGGACTACCTGCTCTTTGCCCTCAAGCGGCTGCTGCAGCTGCTCGCAGTGATCCTGGCGGGCTGCTCGATCGCCTTTCTCATTGCCCACCTGTCGCCGATCAGCCCGGTCGAGCAGGTCATCATGCAGGTGACCGGCCGCTCGGCCGCGAGCCCCGAAGCCATCGAGCGGCTCCGGATGGCGCTGACCGAGCAGTTCGGCCTCAACGTGCCGCTCTGGCAGCAGTACCTGAATTTCCTCGGTCGCCTCGTGGTGCTGGATTTCGGCCCGGCGCTGATCGCCTTCCCGACCCCGGCGATGGACCTGGTGCGGCTGGCGCTGCCCTGGACGGTAGGGCTGCTGACCGTCGCGACGATCATCACCTGGCTGCTCGGCAACATCTTCGGGGCGCTGGCCGGCTACTTCCAGAACTCGCGGCTGCTGCAGGCCTTCGGCATCATCGCCATCGGCATCCAGCCCATCCCCTACTACATCGTGGCGTTCCTGCTGGTGATCATCTTCGGCTTCCTGTGGCCGATCCTGCCGATCTCGGGCGGCTTCGCGATGAACGTGACGCCGGGCTGGACCTGGCAGTTCGCGCTCTCGGTGCTGCACTATTCGCTGCTGCCGGCCTTCGCCATCGTGATCGTCGGCATCGGCACCTGGTTCCTCGGCATGCGGGCGCTGGTCTCCAACGTCGTCACCGAGGACTACGTCACCTATGCCGAACTGGGCGGCGTGCGGCAGGGCCGGATCGTCAAGTCCTACGTGTTCCGCAACGCGCTGGTGCCGCAGCTCACCGCGCTCGCCATGTCGCTGGGCGGCATCTTCTCGGGCACGGTGATCACCGAGCAGGTGTTCACCTATCCCGGCCTCGGCTCGCTGCTGATCCGGGCGGTGAACGGCGGCGACACGGCGGTGGTGATGGCGATCTCGTGCATCTCGATCATCTCGGTGGCGGGGGCGATCTTCATCATCGACCTCATCCATCCGCTGCTCGATCCTCGCGTCAAGGCGGAGTAGGCCAGTGTTTTCCGTCTTTCGCGACCTCGTGCGCTACAACATCCAGTTCGCCATCGGCCTGATCCTGCTGACGGTGGTGGTGATCTTCTCGCTGCTGAGCTTCTTCTCGCCGGTGGACCCCACGCAGGTCTATCGCGTGGTGCCGGACCTGCCGCCGAACCTGGAATACTGGTTCGGCACCAACTCGCGCGGCCAGGACATGTTCTGGCAGCTGAGCTTCGCGTTCCGCAACACGCTGACCTTCGGCGTGACCGTGGCGGTGCTGTCGCGCATCATCTCGATCGTGGTGGGGCTCACCGCGGGCTACATGGGCGGCTGGGTCGACCGGGTGCTGATGTTCGTCAACGACATCTTCGTCGCCATCCCGATCTTCCCGATCCTGATCCTGTTCTACCTGGTGATGAAGACCGGCTCGAACGGCTTCGTGCTGGCGCTCCTCATGGCCTGCTTCGGCTGGCCGTTCGATGCCCGGCTGATCCGCTCGGTGGCACTCGGGTTGCGCTATCGCGAGTTCACCCGGCAGGCGGTGTTCGCCGGCATGTCGCCGCTGAAGATCATGTGGGAGGAGCACCTGCCCTACGTGATGCCGATCATCTTCGCGACGGCGATGGCCAACATGATCTGGGCCATCGGGCTCGAGGTGACGCTGGCGGTGCTCGGCTTCACCAACCTCCACATCCCTACCGTGGGCACGATGCTCTACTGGGCCAACAACCACTCCTCGCTGGTGGTGGGCACCTGGTGGTGGATCGTGATCCCGGTGATCATCGTGGTGATCATGTTCCTCGGACTGTTCCTGCTCGCGGTGTCGCTCAACGAATATATCGATCCGCGCAGCCGGCTGCGGCGCATGGGAGCCTGACCGATGGCCAACGTGCTCGAGGTGCAGAACCTCAAGGCCTACTACCTGATGAACTATTTCGGCGTGTCGCGCGAAGTGCGGGCCGTCGACGACATCACCATGTCGATCGGGCGCAACGAGGTGTACGGCATCGCCGGGGAGAGCTCGTCGGGCAAGACCAGCTTCATCAAGGTGCTCGCCGCGGCGATCCGGCCGCCGCTCCGGGTGGTGGGCGGCTCGGCGACCTACGATTTCGGCGACCTGCAGGTGGACGTGACGGCGGCGCGCGAGGAGGACATCGAGGCGATCCGCTGGCGCTACCTCAGCTACATCATGCAGGGCTCGATGAGCGTGCTGAACCCGCTCAGGCGGGTGGGCAAGATCTTCGAGGATTTTGCGGCGCGGCCACTGGGGCTCTCGGGCTCGGCGTTCCGGCAGGTGGTGGTGGAGCACCTGGGGCGGCTGAAGCTCAGCCCGAACGTGCTCAACGCCTATCCGCACGAGCTGTCGGGCGGCATGCGGCAGCGGGTGACGATCGGGCTCGCCACGGTGTGCAAGCCGCAGTTCATCATCGCCGACGAGCCGACCACGGCGCTCGACGTGGTGGTGCAGAAGGACGTGCTCGGGCTGATCAAGAACCTGCAGGTGGAGATGGGCTCGTCGATCGTGTTCGTGACGCACGACATGAGCGTGCACGCCAACATCGCCGACCGGATCGGCATCATCTATGCCGGGCGGCTGGTGGAGGAAGGGCCGACGCGGCAGATCTTCACCGCGCCCAAGCACCCCTACACGGCGCACCTGGTGGCGAGCCTGCCGCGGATCGGCGACACGACGCGGCGGCCGGCGCTCGAGGGCAGGCCACCGAGCCTCGCGGCGCCGCCGGCGGGCTGCCGTTTCCACCCACGCTGCCCGCTGGCGATCGACAAGTGCCGCACCGAGGTACCACCGCTCGAGACGATCGGGCCGGGGCACCGGACGGCGTGCTGGCGCTGGCAGGACGTCGAGCCGCTCGTACCCGCAAGCCGGACCGTGGAGGCGCTGGCATGAGCACGCTGCTCGAAGTGACGGACGTGTCGAAGGTGTTCCACACCGGCGGGCTGTTCGCGCCGACGACGGTGCATGCGGTGTCGCACGTCGATTTCGCCATCAGCGCCGACCGGCCGGAAATCTTCACCATCATCGGCGAGAGCGGGTCGGGCAAGACGACGCTGGCGCGGATGATCCTGGGGCTGGAGCGGCCGTCGAGCGGCAGCATCACCTTCGAGGGGCGGCCGACGACGGATGCGAGTGCGGCGGCGCGGCTCGAGTTCATGGCCAGCGTGCAGCCGGTGTTCCAGAACCCGTTCGAGGCATTCAATCCGCTGAAGAAAGTCGACCGCTACCTCGAATCGACGGCGCGGCGCTTCCTCGGCCTGCGCGACAAGCAGGCGATCGCGGCGGCGATGGACGGGGCGCTGCAGAAGGTGGGGCTGAGCCTCGCCGAGGTGGCGGGGCGGTTTCCGCACGAGCTCTCCGGCGGGCAGCTGCAGCGGGTGGCGATCGCGCGGGCGCTGATCCCCAACCCGCGCCTGCTGATCGCCGACGAGCCGGTGTCGATGGTGGATGCGTCGCTCAGGATGGCGATCGTCAACCTGCTGCGGGCGCTGCGCGACGATTTCGGGGTGTCGGTGATCTACATCACGCACGACCTCGCGACCGCCTACTACATCTCGGACCGGCTGATCATCATGCAGAAGGGCAAGGTGGTGGAGACGGGGCCGGCGCGGGTGGTGCTGGATGCACCCGAGCACGCGTACTCGCGGCTGCTGCGCTCGGCGGTGCTGGATACGGCCGATGCCGGGCACGGCAACCTGGCCACCGATCCGGAGCTGGGGCGGCTCGCCGGGGAACTCGGGGGGCGGACCGGCCGGCTCGAGGCGCGGCCCGACGGGCGCAGCGTGCGGGTGTATTGAGAGGGCCGACGCTTGAGCGGATCGGCAGCCACGCGCGCCTTCTCCCCCTCGGTGGGGGAGAAAGCGAAAACCTGGGCTTAGCGCAGCTAAGTCCTTGGTTTTCGCAAGAGAGGGGGTGGTTAGGGACGCGCTGCGGCCCCCTCTCCTCAGCTGCGCTAGGCGGCAAAGCCGCCAAGCTTCGCTATCCTCCCCCACCAAGGGGGAGGAGGCGCATTACCTCAGCCCCTAGATCGCGACCAGGCCTTCGCGGAGGATGATGGCGACGGCGTCGGCGCGGTTGCGGGCGCCGAGCTTCTCGAGGATGGCGGTGACGTGGAACTTCGCGGTGTGCACCGAGATGTCGAGGGCGCGGGCGACCACCTTGTTGGAGGCACCATCGACCAGCAGCTCGGCGACCTGCCGCTCGCGCGCGCTGAGGTGCGGCAGCGGGGCGGACGGGTCACGGGTCGACTCGCGCTCGCGGTCGAGGGCGTAGCCGGCAGCGAGCAGGGTCGCGGCCGCGAGGATGAGGCCGGGATCGAGCGTATCGAGCACGTTGCGGCCGGCCTGCTCGGCACCCACGCGCAGCACCCGCGCAGGGCTGGCGAAATCGGACTCCGTCGCGGGCCGATCGGAGACGATCACCGCGGCCTCGTCGGGCTCGGCCTCGAAGAGGTCGCGCCGGCCCTGCACGATGCTGCGGAGCACCTGCTCGAGGGCGATGTCGCTGAGGTCGAAGCGGATGCCGGCCGGGGTGGTCGCGAGTACGCCGTGGTCAGCCCCGCGGGCGCTCGCCGATAACGACGTCGAGTTCCAGTGCATTGCCACCGCGCAATACTCCCAGTTTGTGTGATTGGCCTACGGTGCCGGCGCTGAGCCGGTCGGCGACGTCGCCCACCGAGGCCACCGCTTCGCCATTCCATGTGGTGATGATGTCGCCAATAAGGAAGCCCGCCCGGGCGGCGGGGCTGTCCCGCTCGAGGCCGACGACGATGGCGCCACCGCCCTGCCCCACCGGATGGAGGCTGACGCCGAGCCAGCCGCGCGGCACATAGCCCTTCTCGCTCAGCGTCGCGACGGCCCGGCCAATGGTGCTCGCCGGGATGGCGAGGGTGCGGCGGCGGGCGCCGTTCACCGCCATGCCGACGAGGCTGCCATCGGGCGCCACGACGGCGCCGCCTTCGGCGCGCGAGGCGAGGCGGATGCCGAGGGTCAGGCGGGCGTCGATCTCGCCGCCGCGCATGCTGCGCCACGGCGCGCCGACTTCGGTCACCGAGGCGAGCGAGGAGAGCACCGAGCCTTCGGCCCGGCCGACCAGCACGGCAAGCGAGCCGGCGGCGGGGGTGGGGGCGAGGGCCCAGTCGGGGAAGTCGCCGGTGTCGAACTTCAAGAGCGCGACGTCGGTGGACGGGTCGCGGCCGGCGAGCTGGGCTTTGACGGTTTTTTCCTCGCCGGTGAGGACTTCGACCTCGTCGTCGGCTTCGAGCGCTTCATGCGCGGTGACGGCGAGGCCGGTGCGCCAGATGAAGCCGGAAACGGTGCCGCCGCCCGGATTGCGCACGGCGATGACGCGGCGACCGGCTTCGGCGGTGAGGGCCGCGAGGGCGTTGGAGAGAGCGAGGAGGTCGGACATGGGGACGTTCCGAGGGTTGCGATGCCGGGAGGAAAGGTGCGCCCGCCGCCGGCGGCAGCATAGCTGCCCGGGTGGGTAGCTGCCCGGGGGGCGGGGCGCTCGGTCAGCATCGCGGTGCAAGTAGCTGAGACACTTCAATCTTGCACTGTCATCCCGGCGCAGGCCGGGATCCAGCCTGAGGGTTACCGGACGGTCAGCGAGGTGGAGAGCGCTCAGGATGGGCCCCGGCCTGCGCCGGGGTGACAGAGATTGTGGGTTGCGAGTGCCCGGAGCCGGCGTTGCAGACTTGGGCAGCATCCGCCGTCAGGCGGTGCGGCGTTGGCGGGACGGTGGTCCGGCAACTGCGTCTCCTCCCCCTTGGTGGGGGAGGGTAGTGGAGCTTGGCGGCTGGCCGCCTAGCGGAACCAGGGAGAGGGGGCGCGGTCGGTGGCTTGGGCTGTGCCTTCGTAGCAGACGCTGCCCCCCCTCTCCCCAGCTCTGCTACGTCGCTTCGCTCCTAGCGGCGCTACCCTCCCCCACCAGGGGGAGGGAGGGGCGTCAGCGGATAGTGCGCCTGCGGAACCTTTGCGGGGCGGCGGTCATTGGATTCGGTCCAAGGAGATGAGCGATGTCGTTCGACAAGCTTGAAGACCGGGCCGGCGGCAAGGATGGGTTGATGCCGATGCAGATCGCGCACAACCCGCTGCTCACGGCGCGCGAGAAGCTCGACCTGCTGAACCGGCTGAAGGCCGAGGTGACCGGCGCGCTCGAGAACAGCGAAGACCTGGGCGTGAGCCCGAGCGAGATCGAGGCTGCGATCCAGGAGATCCGGCTCGACGTCCAGAACGGCGTCGGCGAGGAAACCGTTTTGCGGGGAGACAACTGATGGCGACGATCGAACACACCCACGAGCCGAAGCTGGCCAAGGTCGACACGCTGGTCGACGAGCAGGGCTACAAGATCGACGTGCCGGACGACTCGTCGCTGCAGGTGGCGACGGAGGTCGAGCAGACCGTCGGGGCCACCGGG
This sequence comes from Devosia sp., assembly GCA_051959485.1. Lineage (GTDB taxonomy): Bacteria > Pseudomonadota > Alphaproteobacteria > Rhizobiales > Devosiaceae > Devosia_A. The sequence continues at coordinate 14,852 of JBQCFF010000058.1, forward strand.
CCGACCAACTGGTGGCGCATGGGCCTGATTGCCATCTGCATCGTGGCGGCGATCCTGCTGGCGCTGCAGCTGATGGGTGGTAACACGGGGACCGAGATGATCCCCGGCACGCCGACGGCGGCGCCGCAGAGCGCGCAGCCGGGGCAGTAGAAGGGGTAACCCTTGTAGGTTCAGGGCAGACGGCCCCTCCCCGGCCCTCCCCATGAAGGGGAGGGTGAAGAGGTGCGCGTTAGTTGACCTCAGCCCCTGGCGAGCGGCGAGAGCAGGATTTCGACGCGGCGGTTCTGGGCGCGGCCGGCCTCGGTGGCGTTGGAGGCGATCGGATCGTCTTCGCCGCGGCCGGTGATGTAGAAGCGCTGCTGCTTGACGCCCTGGTTGGCGAGCGCGGTGGCGACCGAAACGGCGCGATCCTGGCTGAGCTTCTGGTTGTAGGCGTCGGGGCCGGTCGAGTCGGTGTAGCCGTAGACGTCGACCAGGGTCCTGTCGAACTTCTTCAGCACCAGGCCAACCGAGACCAGCGTGTCGTTGAACTGCGGCTTCACGCGGGCCGAGTCGGTGTCGAAGGTGATGTTGGAAGGCATGTTGAGGATGATCTGGTTGCCCTCGCGGGTGACCGAGACGCCGGTGCCCTGCAGCTGCGCCCTGAGCTCGGCTTCCTGCTGGTCCATGTAGGAGCCGATCATGCCCCCGGTGCGGGCGCCCACGCCGGCGCCGACGAGGGCGCCGACCCGCGCGTCATTGCCGGTCGCCGCGCCGAGGAAGCCGCCCACCACGGCGCCGCCGCCAGCACCGAGCAGCGCGCCGCCGGTGGTGTTCGAGAGCTGGCTTTCGCCGGTGTACGGATTGACCGAGGTGCAGGCGCTGAGGCTCAGCGCGGCGAGGCCGGCCAGCAGAATCTTGGTGTTCATCGAGGTCCCCCGTGGGTCTTGGTGCGCCCTTCTTGCCACCGAATGCGGCAGCACGGTGTCAGTTTAGTGGAGCGGCGCGCGGAAATCAGCCGTGCGCCCAGCCGCCATCCACCACGAAATCCTGCGCCGAGATCATCTTGGAGTCGTCGGCGGCGAGGAACAGCACCATGCGGGCGATGTCGTCGGGATAGAGGCGGCCGGCGAGCGCCTGCTGCTCGTCGATAAGCTTGTTGGCCGCATCGTCGACCCAGTGGGTGAGCTGCCGCTCGGTCATGATCCAGCCGGGGACCAGCGTGTTGACGCGGATGCCGTGCTTGCCGACGTCGCGGGCGAGCGAGCGCGACAGGCCGTGCATCGCCGCCTTGGAGGCGGTGTAGGCGGCGAGGTTGCCGGTCAGGATCATCCAGCTGATCGAGCCGAAGTTGATGATCGAGCCGCGCTTCGCCGCGACCATGCCGGGCAGCACGGCCTGGGCGGCGAAGAAGGCGTGCTTCATGTTCACCGCGACGCGCTCGTCCCAGAGTGCCTCGGTGACCTCTTCCCACTTGTGGCGCTGGTCATGCGCGGCGTTGTTGACCAGCGCCAGGGCCGGGCCGTGCTGCGCCTCGAACTCGCGGATGGCAGCCTGGTAGCGCGGAATGTCGGTGATATCGCACTCGATGAACTTCACGGTGCGGCCGGCGGCGTTAAGCTCGGACTCGAGCTTGCGGCCGGGCTCGGCGGCGATGTCGACGAACCCAACCTTGCTGCCCTGCGCCGCGAAGGCGCGGACGATGCCCTCGCCGATCCCGGAGGCGCCGCCGGAGACGATCACGGGCATGCCCGCGAGGCTGGGATAGGTGGCGAATTCGGACATGCGGCGCTCCCCGGGTGTGTGTTCGGGCGCTGTATAGGGTGGGGCCGGCGGAGCGGCAAGGTGGGGGGCGAGGGGCCCGGGTGGATCGAGGGAAGGGAAGTACCCCTCACCTCAGCTGCGCTAGGCGGCAGGGCCGCCAAGCTTCGCTATCCTCTCCCGCAAGGGGCGAGGGGGCGCGGTGGCGAGCGTAGCGCCCGTATTGGCTCATTGGTGTTGAGGAGGGGGCTCGGCGCTTGGGGCCGCCCCCTCCACCACGCTGCGCATGGTCCCCCTCCCCCGCTAGCGCGGTGGAGGATCACCGGCTGCCTCGGGTTCTTGTTCTAGAGGCCTTCGCTTTTGGCGACGGGCTTGCCGGCGGGGGTGAGGTCCAGGGCCTCGACGCGGGCCAGGAGGGCCTCGATCTTGGGGACGTTGGCGATGTGCCGCTCTTCCATGGTGAAGTTCAGCGTCACGTATTCACGGCCGGGGCAGAAGGTGCAGATGTTGGCGGCCGGGTGCCAGGCGCCGCAATAGATCGGCTCGACCATGCCGTGGGTCATCGGGCCGTAGGTGCGGTGCGGGGGCACCAGGGTCAGCACCACGTGGATGCCGCCGTTGAAGCGCCAGAAGCGCCGACCGGGCAGGAAGGGTAGCGCCTTGTTCAGCCCGCGCAGGGTGCGGAACATGGCGTTCATCATCACCTGGAACTTCGTGATGTCCTTCTGCTCGATGTGGTCGACGGTGGCATCGACGGCACGGACGTAGTCGACGAAGTCGTCGAGCACGGTGAACTTGGCCTCGAGGGCGCGGACGCGGAAGAAATCGTCGTCGGCATCGTGGCGCTTGCCGTCGAGCATGGTGTAGGCGGCGCCGATCACCTTCTTCGACATGTGCTTTTCGGCGCCCTCCCCGTTCAGCGCGTGAGTGACGAGCGCGAACATCAGCGAGCGCTGGCGCACCCCCAGCCGGTTGGCGAGCAGGCGCAGGCGGTGGCGCTTCAGCGCCAGGGTCTTGAAGCCCCAGGGCTTCTCGGGCGGCGCCAGCAGGTTGGCGAGCGTGATGTAGATGCAGGTCGTCGCCCAGGCCCGCAGCTTGCCCTGGATGCGGGCGCCGAGGCCGACCTTGTTGGACTTGTCGCTCATGATGCCGTGGCTGGCCGAGGCCGAGCGGGTCAGCAGCGCCGAGTCGGAGCCTTCGAGCAGCGCGTGGCTCGAGCGAACCTGGATGATGGAAGCGCGGCCCTCGGCGTCGGGGCCGCCGCGGCGGACCGCCGCCTGGACGCGGAACAGCGGCAGGTCGTCACGAGCGAAGATGTCCTCGGACTTGCCCAGCCACTTGTCGGGGTAGCCGGCGAAATCGTTGACCTCCTCGACGTGGGTGATGGCATCGAGCAGGTGCCGGGGGAAAGGCTGGCCCGGCCGGGCGCCGACGAAGCCGTGTGTCAGCTGCGGGGCCAGCGTCACCATGTCGGCGACGAGGTTGCCGAGCGTCTCGCTATCGAAGCTGTTCTTCGAGAAGGCGGTGAAGAAGACGGTGTCGCGGGCCTCGTAGAGGAACCACTGGAAATCGGTGAACAACGCCTGCGGGTGCTTGTTGACGGCGGCAAGCGCCAGATCGAGCAGCTCGGCGTGGTCGCTGGCAAAGCTGGAGGTGGAAAAGCTCTTCAAGACGCGGTCCCCAATTCCGGTTTGTTGAGTTCGGCCGCCGCGCGTGTCCGGTCAAGCGAGAGCCCGGAACGGCAGCTGCCATGCGCCGCTCCCTGCGGCACCAGGGCACTTCCCACGCAAGGCATGAACACCGTGTGAACGGAACAACAGCGTTCCAATATGCGTCATCGGTCGCACGCGGTTGATTGGCAGAGCCGGCCCGATTGTTTAGGATGGTTCCAATCTGCGCCGGCTTGCGGCAGGCAGCGCAATGACTTGGATCGGCGGCCGCGCGTCGAATTGACCTATGTCAATGGCGGGGAGCGAGGAATAGCTATCGCTCCGGTCGATGGACTGCCAGCGGGCGCGCACCCGCAGGAAAGAGTGGGTTGAAATGGACTATCGCGGGTATTTCGAAGACGCCGTTGATGCACTCAGGGCGGAGAAGCGATACCGCGTCTTTGCCGACCTCGAACGGATCGCCGGGAAGTTCCCGCGCGCCATCTACCGCGACCAGTCCGACAACGAGCGCGAGATCACCATCTGGTGCTCGAACGACTACCTGGGCATGGGCCAGCACGACAAGGTCATCGGCGCCATGCAGGAGACGGCGGCCAAGCTCGGCGCCGGCGCCGGCGGGACGCGCAACATCTCCGGCACCAACCGGCCGCTGGTCGAGCTCGAGCGCTCGCTCGCCGACCTGCACCGCAAGGAAGCGGCGCTGGTGTTCACCTCGGGCTTCGTGTCGAACGAGGCGTCGATCGCCACCATCGCGCGGCTTTTGCCCGACTGCATCATCTTCTCCGACCAGCTCAATCACGCCTCGATGATCCAGGGCGTGCGGCAGTCGGGCATGCAGAAGCAGATCTTCCGGCACAACGACGTCGCCCACCTGCGCGAGCTGCTCGCCGCGGTGGACCGCAAGCGGCCGAAGCTGATCGTGTTCGAGTCGGTGTACTCGATGGACGGCGACATCGCGCCGATCAAGGAGATCTGCGACCTCGCCGAGGAATTCGGCGCGCTGACCTATATCGACGAAGTGCATGCCGTGGGCATGTACGGGCCGCGCGGCGGCGGCATTGCCGATCGCGAAGGGCTGATGGAGCGCATCGACGTGATCGAGGGCACGCTGGCCAAGGGGTTCGGCGTGATGGGCGGCTATGTGGCGGCCAACCGCTCGATCATCGATGCGATCCGTTCCTATGCGCCCGAGTTCATCTTCACGACCGCCCTGCCCCCGGCGCTCTGCGCGGCGGCGCGCGCGGCGGTCGAGCACCTCAAGGGCAACGGCCTCGAGCGGCTGCAGCACCAGCGCCAGGCGCAGCTGACCAAGGACATCCTCGCCGATGCGGGCCTGCCGGTGCTGAAGACCGAGACGCACATCGTGCCGGTGATCGTCGGCGACGCGCGCCTCTGCAAGGCGGCGAGCGACATGCTGCTCGACAAGCACAACATCTACATCCAGCCGATCAATTACCCGACGGTGCCCAAGGGCACCGAGCGGCTGCGCATCACCCCGACGCCGCTGCATACCGACGAGATGGTGATCGAGCTGCGCCACGCGCTGGTGAGCGTCTGGGCCAGCCTGGAGTTGCCGCGCGAACGCCCGACGTCGCGCGTGACGGCGGCGAAGCTGACCAGCGGCGACCTGACGCTGCCGACCGTCGGCGGCTGATCGCGGGGGTCGTTCCCCCGCAGGTTCTCCCGTCCTGGGTGAGCGAGGGGCCGCGAATCCGGCATGGGTCCGGCAAGGTCCATTCAGCCGGCGATGCGTGATCCGTTCGGACACTCCGGCACGCCGAACCGAAGGTTCACGCTCGATCCACCCGATCATCAGAACGCCACCACGCGCGATCCGTCCGCGTTCCTGATCGACGTTCATTCGAGTTAGTTCCGCTGGGGATTGGTTGGTCGTTCAGCGCAGCTTCTCAGTCATCTCCAACCTTCGCAGCAACGACAGCCAGCCCGGCGCCTGCGTCACGAGATCGTGATGGCGCGGGGCAAGAACGGGCCCCTGCCTGCCGCATCCAATCGGGTGCCGACACACAGGAGCACCACAATGTCGAACGACACCAAACCCGAGATTTCGCGACGCGGCCTGGTGGCCGGTTTCGCCCTGAGTACTGCCGCATTGGCAGTGTTCGGCGCCGGAGAACGAGCATCGGCGGCCGATCTGGGCGCTGACGCGAGTCTCTACGAACGGCTCGGGGGCATTTTCGCCATTGCAGCGGTCGTGGATTACTTCAGCGACGCCGTCATCAGGAACCCCAAGGTGGGCAAGAGGTCCCGGAACAAGCAGTTGCGCGAGTGGTCCAATCACGACATCGGGCGGCTGCCGGGTCTCAAGTTCATGCGCACACTGTGGGTTGCCAACATCACCGGAGGCCCGTTCGCCTACACGGCCACGGTTCCAGGCACAACCAGACTGGGCCTGGAGGAAGCCCACCGAAAGCTGAAGATCTCCCCCGAGGAGTTCGACGAGGTGGCGGCCGTACTCAAGCACACGCTCGACCATTTCAATGTGCCGGCGCGTGAACAGGGCGAGGTTCTTGGCGCATTCGCGGCCCACAAGAACGAAGTGACGGCGGGCTACCGGGCGGCCCACGGCTGAACAACGGACCGCCGGCGGCTGACGCTACAGCTTCCGCGATGCCATCAAATCCCCGCCCCGGTGGCGGGGATTTCTCTTGTGAGCTCCCGCTGGTCGGCCTGGGAAAGCGCGGGCAGCACGCGGGTGCCGAAGGTTTCGATGAACTCGCGCTGGTTGCGGCCCACCTGGTGCAGGTGCAACTCGACGGGGCCGAGGGCCAGCAGGTCCTGAATCCAGGCGATGTGCCGGCCGAGATCGGCGGAGATCGGCAGCGCCTCGCGCATGGTCTGCTCGTCGACCAGCTTGCCGGTGGCGTCGAAATCGGCAGGGCGGCGCAGGTCCCAGGCGGCTTCGCCGGCGACGACGCGGGAGCTCCACTGCTGCATGGCAAGCGCAATCGCCTCGTCGTCGGTCGGGGCCCAGCATAGGGCCGCCTGCAGGATCACGGGCTTGCCCTCGCCGCCATGCTCGCGAAAGGCCTCGAGCACCTTGCGCACGTCGTCCGCCTTGCCGCCGGTGGTGAGGAGGCCGTCGGCCCAGGGGGCGACGAACTTCGCGGTCTGGGGCGTGACCGCCGCGGCGTAAAGCGGGACCGGCCGATCGGGGCGGGACCAGAGCTTTGCCTCGATGACGGTGATGCGGCCGCGATGCGTGACGGTTTCGCCGGCGAGCAGGGCGCGCATGACCTCGAAGCACTCCCTGAGCCGGGCGTTGCGCTCGGCCTTTTCGGGCCATGGCAGGCCGGTGATCGCCTCGTTGATCGCCTCGCCGCTGCCGAGCGCCAGCCAGAAGCGGCCGGGGAACATCTCGCCGAGCGTGGCGGCCGCCTGGGCCAGCACGGCGGGGTGGTAGCGGTAGCCGGGGGCGGCGATGTTGCCGAAGCCGAAGCGCGTCGCCTGCAGGGCGGCGCCGAGCCAGCTCCAGGCGAAGCCCGAGTGCCCCTGCCGTTCGCTCCAGGGCTGGAAGTGGTCGGAGGATTTCGCGCACTCGAAGCCGGCCTGCTCGGCCAGCTGGACCAGCTGCAGCAGCTCGCTGGGGGCGAACTGCTCGTGCGACGCGTGGTAGCCGATGCGGGTCATGGGGACACGGCCTTGCGAACGAGGGCGAGGGCGCGCTCGGCGCCATGGCGGCCGACGATCGGCAGCTGCTTGCCATCCCGGCTGGCGCTGTCGATGAAGAAGCGCTCGATCTCGGCCAGCTCGTGCGTGCCGAGCGCCTCGAGGTTCGGCGGCTGCCGGTCGTCGTGCTCCAGCGCCGGCACGGCGAGCAGGCGATCGTTGCGCAGCGGGGCGCCGTCACCCTCGCGCTGCTCCACCTCGATCACGCCCAGGGGCCGGGCCCGCACGAGGCAGCCGGTCGGTGGCTCGAGCGTGGTCACCAGCAGCACATCGAGCGGGTCGCCGTCCGCCGCCCTGGTGCCGGGGACGAAGCCGAAGGCGAAGGGATGGGAGAAGCCCAGCGCGAGTGCCTTGTGCAGGGTGAAGAGGCCGAGCTTCGGCTCGTACTTGTACTTGGCGCGCGAGCCGCGCGGCGTTTCCACCACCACGTGCAGCGTGTGCTCGCCGGCGTCGGCAAAGGCGCTGAGGTCATCGATCGCCGGCATGGCAGCTCCCGCGGCACAGGGTTCCCGGGCAGCTAACCTTGCGAGGCCGCGAAGCGTTCCGTGAACGGGCGGCAGAGGAACCATCGGCGAAAAGCGAGGTTGGCTGCGCTGAACCTCCACAGGTCGTGCTCAAGCGGCACTGACCCGAATGCTCTCCGCGCCGACTTCCCCGCGGAGAACAGGCGGCGAGCGCCCCCTCCTCCCGGTGCTCGCCGTCACTGATCGAACCAAGCGCGCACGAGAGAGTTGAACCCGGGAACAACCTTGCCGTCGGAGGACAACGACATGCCGAATACTTTCCCCAACAGCACCAGTCCCGACCCGGCCACGATGGCGAGCGCCGCCAGCGCCGCCGAACGGCTTGACCACGACGCGGGTTACCTCGGCGAGGAGACCTATACCGCGGGCGACGAGACGAAGCTGCGCGACCGGCAGCCAAAGGGCGACCACAACCGCCGGCTGGCGCTCGGACTCGAGCTGGAGGAGTTCGCCGCAATCGCGGGGGTCACGCCCGACGAGCTTCGCGACTACGAGCACACCTGGCCCGACCACGATTTCAACCTGGAGGTTGCCCACAGGGTGGGCACGGCCCTGGAGCGGCTCGAGGCCAACCCGCCGCCCTCGCAGAAGGTGGACAACGGCCCCACCGCCTGACGCTGAACCCTGCGCCTTCCCCCCGGCCCGTGGCGATGCTGCGGGCCTGTTCCCTCGTGAGCCCGCTCGCACCGCCATGGACTATCGCTTCGGACCGCTCGTCGACGACAACGCCACCACCTTCCGCCTCTACGCCCCCTCCGCCAAGGCGCCGCAGCTGATCCTCAAGGATCGCGAGCCGGTGCGGCTGGCAGCCGCCGATGATGGCTTCTGGACGGTTCGCGTCGAGGGCGTCGGGGAAGGCGCGCGCTACCGCTTTCGCAGCGGTGAGCTGGAGTTCCCCGACCTCGCCTCGCGCCAGCAGGATGGCGGCAGCAACGGCTGGAGCGTGGTGCGCCGCCCTTTCGCGCCGTCCGGCCGCGAGGGGCCGGTGTCGCCCTGGTACGAGGCGGTGTTCTGCGAGGTGCATGTGGGAACGGTGACGCCGGAGGGCACGTTCGCGGCGCTGATGCAGCGGCTCGAGTACTTTCGCGATGCCGGCTACACGACGCTGGAGCTGCTGCCCGTCGCGACCTTTCCGGGCAACCGTAACTGGGGTTATGACGGCACGCTGCTGTTCGCGCCCGCCGAGGCCTACGGCACGCCCGACGACTTCGGCGCGCTGGTGGACCGGGCGCATGAGCTCAGGCTCTGCATCGTGCTCGACGTGGTCTACAACCACTTCGGCGAAGTGGACGATTTCGCCCGCGACTACGTGCCGGAGTGGTTCGCCCCCGAGGTGAAGACGCCGTGGGGACCGGCGATCAACTTCGAGAACCCGCTGGTGCGGCAGTTCTACTACGAGAACGCCTGCATGTGGCTGAGCGCCTACGACCTCGACGGGCTGCGCTTCGATGCCGTGCACGAGTTCAAGACGGATGCTGCGGATCGCTTCATCCACGAGCTTGCAGACGCATCGCGCGGGGTGAAGCGGCCGGCCAAGCTGATCCTCGAGAACGTAAAGAACATCGCCTCGCTGCTGGTACGGGACGAGGCGGGTGAGCCGATCCACTACACGGCGCAGTGGAACGACGACATCCACCATGTGGTGCACTTCCTCGTCACCGGCGAGAAGCGGCAGGGCTACGAGGACGAGAGCCGCGACCCCATCGCCGACCTGGAAAAGGGGCTGCGCGACGGCTTCGTGCATGACGGCGAGGCGCCGGGCGAGAGCGACGGCCGCACCGGGGGCGAACCGGGCAGCGACCTGCCGCCGGAAGCGTTCGTCGGCTTCGTGCAGAACCACGACCAGATCGGCAACCGGCCCGACGGCAAGCGGCTCGCCGACCGGATCAGCGCCGACAAACTCGACTTCGTGCAGTTCCTCGCCATGCTCGCACCGCACCTGCCGCTGTTCTTCATGGGCGAGGAGGCGCATATCCGCTCGTGCTTCACCTTCTTCGTCGACCTCGAGGGTGAGGCCGCCAGGGCAAAGCGCGACGACCGCTACCGGCAGATGCGCGAGATCTTCAACGAGGACGTCGAGGAAGGGGAACTGCCCGACCCGAGCGACCCCGTTACTTTCGAGATGTCGAAGTTCGCGTGGGACGAACTCGCCTTGCCGCAGCGGCAGGCGGCGCTCGAACGCTTCCGGCAGCTGGCCCGGTGGCGGCGCGAGCTGGTGTGGCCGCTGCTCGAGACGACCTCCCTGTCGGCGGTATCGTGGCGGCACGACCAGTGCCTGATCGTCACCTGGGGGTTCGAGGCCGGGTGGCTCAGCATGGCGCTCAACCCCTCGGACGAGGCGCACGACCTCGTATGCGATCTGACGGGCCCGCCGGTCCACACCGGGACCTATGAGCAGCAGGGCGACCGACTGCGCCTCGGGGCGTGGAGTGCGGTGGCGTGGATGGCACCGCGGCGGTGAGCCGACGGCGCCTCAGCTGGTCAGCACGATCCGCATCAGGTCGGCGGTGTTGCGGGCCCCCAGCTTCTCCATGACGCGGGCGCGGTGCACCTCGATGGTGCGCGGCGAGATGCCGAGATTGCGGCCGGCTTCCTTGTTGGACTGGCCGTTGGTGATGAGCTGCAGCACTTCGCGCTCGCGCGGGGTGAGCTGGGCGAAGCCGCGGACCTCGACATTGCGGCGCCCACCCTCGACGGCGCCGACATGCACGTCCTGCCGTACCGCCTCGCGGACGACGCGCAGCAGGCGCTCGGAATCGATCGGCTTGGTGACGACGTCGGTGGCGCCCGCCTTCATCGCCATCACCGCGAGATCGACCTCGGGCTGGTCCTCGAGGATGAAGACCGGGGTGCCGTTGCGCATGGTCTTGACGCGCCTGAGGATGTCGAGGCCGCTGTCCTTGCCGATGCGGATGTTCACCATCGCCACCTCCGGACGGCGACGCTCGACGGCGGCGAGGAAGCCGGCCGTGTCCATCGAGAAGCTGGTCTGGTAGCCCTCGAGGCGGAACAGCACGCTCAATGCTTCGCAAGTCGCAGCATCGGCATCGAGAATGTGAACAAGGATGTCCCGGTTCAAATACGACGGATAGTAAAAGGTTTCGGTCACTCCCCCCTCCGACAGATCAGCGGCGCCGGGACTTGTCAGATGACCAATGCGCGGCCGGTGTTCCCCAGCATATCGGCGTTCGGCAATATCAACGCCGCGACGTATACGAAAGCAACTCACCAGGCTTCGGGAACAGGTGATGACCAGCCCCTAGCACGCGATAAGTGTTGTCGCCATCCGGAAAGACCATTACGCGACGAACAAAAACCGCGCGCATAGGTATGGATGCCTTGCGCGGCTACGTCAAGGAACATTTTCCTACACCGCAAGAGCCGCCGGGAGGTCCGGCGGCGCCTGGGGCGGAGTCTTGTGGGTCAGACGGTGCCGCGGGGGGTGGTGAGGGCGTCGCGGATTTCCATCAGCAGCTTCTCTTCGGCAGTCGGAGCCGGAGGCGCGGCGGGAACGGCCGCTTCCTGCCGGCGCAGGCGGTTGACGCCCTTGACCACGAGGAACAGCACGAAGGCGATAATGGTGAACTTGACCACCGCGTTGATGAACAGGCCGTAGTTCAGCGTCGCCACGCCGGCTGCCTTGGCGGCGGCAACGGACGGGACCGGAACATTGTTCGGGTTACTGAGGACGACGAAGAGGTTGGAGAAGTCGATGCCGGAAAGCACCAGGCCGATGATCGGCATGAAGATGTCGTCGACGATCGAGGAGACGATGGCACCGAACGCGGCGCCGATGATCACACCGATGGCAAGATCAAGCACGTTGCCCTTGAGGGCGAAATCGCGGAATTCCTTGAACATGGTTCTTCCTCTTACCGCGCCGCCTCTTGGACCCTGGGCGGCGGCGCAAGCCCCGGTGAAATATTGAACCTTTTTTCCGCGGCGTCAAAGTGCGCTCGACGGCAGAGGGCGGCGACGCGCGACTTTCTGGTGCCTTGCGGCCCCGGAGCCGGAGGCGGATACTGCGCGGCTTCGGAAGGCGGGCAATGGATGCAGTGATCGACAGGGACGCGAACTTGGGGGCGGCGGTGGATTTCATCCCGCAGGGGCTCGCCGTGTTCGATCCCGACCTGCGGCTGGTGACCGCCAACCGGCGCTACCGCGAACTGCTGGCGTTGCCGCCCGGGCACGTGGTGCCGGGCACGCCGCTCTATGACATAGCGCTGTTCCTGGCGCGCCGCGGCGACCTGGGCGAAGGCGACCCCACCTACCTCGCGGCCCAGCGGGTGCAGCAGCTTACCGGATCGCCGGCGACGGTGACGCAGCGGCTCGGCGCCAAGGGGCAGACGCTCGAGTTCTACTCCTCGCGGCTGCCCGACGGCGGGCTGGTGGTCAGCTTCTCGGACGTGACCGACCGGGTGTCGGCGGAAAGCGAGATCGCGCAGATCAACCAATCGCTGGAAGGCCGGGTGGAAGAGCGCACCGCCGACCTGATCCGGGTGAACTCCGAACTCGAGATCGCGCGCGCCAAGGCCGACGCCGCCAACCGCGACAAGACGCGGTTCCTGGCGGCCGCGAGCCACGACCTGCTGCAGCCGCTGAACGCCGCGCGCCTCTACACCGCCACGCTGGTGGAGCGGGCCGGCGGCACCGGGCTCGACGAACTGGCGAACTCGATCGAGGCGTCGCTGACGGCGGTGGAAGAGATCATGTCGGCGCTGCTCGACATCTCGCGCCTCGACGCGGGGGCGCTGAAGCCGAATTCCGCGCCGTTCCAGATCCGCGACCTGCTCAAGAAGGTCGATATCGAGTTCGCGCCGCTGGCGGCCAAGAAGCAGATCCGGCTCAGGCTGGTCGAGACCTGCGCGACGGCGGTGGGCGACCGGGCGCTGGTCGGGCGCGTGGTGCAGAACCTCGTCTCCAACGCCATCAAGTACACGCGGCCGGGCGGTCAGGTGCTGGTGGGGGTGCGGCGGCGCGGCACCCGCCTCAGGCTCGACATCATCGACACCGGCATCGGCTTCAACCGCGACCAGCACGCGCTGATCTTTGCCGAGTTCAGCCGGCTAGAGCACGGGGCGCGCATGGCGCAGGGCCTGGGGCTCGGCCTCTCGATCGTGAAGCGCCTGGTGGCGGCGCTCGGGGTCGGGCTGGAGCTCGACAGCCGGGAAGGTCACGGCTCGCGCTTCTCGCTCTACCTGCCGCTCGCCCCACGCGCCGAGAAGGCGCCCGAGCAGGGGCCGCTGCGCGAGCCGGTCTCCAACCTGCACGGGCTCAGGGTGCTGTGCGTCGACAACGAGAAGGCGATCCTCGACGCGATGGAGGGGCTACTGGGCGGCTGGGGCTGCGACGTGCGCTCGGCCCGCTCGCTCAAGGACATCGACAAGGACCGGCTGCTGCTGGGCTGGCTGCCCGACCTGGTGCTGATGGACTACCACCTCGACCAGACCTCGGGCCTCGATGCGATCGAGTGGCTCAGGCACAATGTCGGCGGGCACCTGCCCGCGGCGCTGGTGACGGCGGACCGTAGCGCCGCGGTGCGGGCGCTGGCCGAGGAGCGGGGCGTTACCGTGGTGACCAAGCCGGTGAAACCGGCGGCCCTGCGCGCCACCATCAGCGGCCTGACCGGCGCCCGGAAGCGGCTGCGGGACGAGTAGCTGCCCGGACGCGCGCTAGCGATCGAGTTCGTCGCTGATCCGCCGGGCCCAGAGGAAGCCGATCAGGCCGCCCTTCACCGGCCGGATGACGAGCAGCGGCACGATGATCGACAGCGGCACCAGCACGCTCAGGTAGACCATCGGGTTGGCCCGCTGGTTCAGCTCCATGTCCAGTATGACGAAGATGATGACGTGCGCCACGATGGTGATCACCACCAGTGGCAGCAGCAGGCCGACGTTGAACTGGCCCAGCCGCTCCTGGCACGGAGCAGCGCTCCACCTGCTCGAGGAAGCCATGGAACAGGTCGCCCTGCCCGCACCTGGGACAGCGGCAGAGCAGGCCCCGGCCCATCGCGCGCCAGACGTCGGGGCTGGTGTCGGGGGTTCCGCGGATGCTCATGCCGGCCTCCTGCACTCTCGCTCGTATTCGAGCAACGCGTGGCCGGGGCTTTGGTGGCAGCCTGGTGGCGCCGATCGCCTAGACCGGCTGACTGCCGAGGACGGCCAGCAGGCGCGGGTTGATGGTGCCGGTTTCGTTCATGCCGGTACCGCGCTCGAAGGCGCGGATGGCGTCGGCGGTCTTGGGGCCGGCGAGGCCATCGGGGGTGCCGACATCGAAGCCGAGGCGGCGCAGCGCCTGCTGCACGCCCTTCACGACTTCAAGCTTGCCGATCGGGGCGCCGGGGTCGAAATCCTGCATCCAGGTGCCGATCGGGGCGAAGTTGGCGGCGAGGTCGACCGGCACCGGCTGCCAGGCACCAACCTCGTCATCGAGGCGCTGCACGGTGGCGGCATCGAGCGACTTGGCGATGTCGTCCCGGGCCTTGGCGGCATCGGCGTCGCCGCGGGCGGCAGCGAGCGCGAACCACTTGAAGGAGGCGGGGAGGTCCTGCTTCACGCCGAGGCCGCGCGCATAGAGCATGCCGAGGTTGAACTGGCTGTCCTTCATGCCGCGGTTGGCGGCTTCCTCGAACCACTTGGCGGCAGCGTCGAACTGCTGCGTGCCGAGACCCCCGCCGGCATAGAGCGCGGCGAGGTTGTGCATGGCCATGCGGTTGCCGGCTTCGGCGGCCTGCTGGTACCAGATCCTGGCCTGCGCCAGATCCTTGTCGACCCCCTTGCCGGCCTCGTAGAGGTTGCCGAGCCGGTACTGCGCCGGGGCGAAGCCCTGGCTCGCGGCCCGTTCGTACCACACCGCCGCGGCATTCAGATCCTCGGGCACGGCGCGGCCTTCGGTGTAGATGGCGGCGACCTCGAACTGGGCGCGGGCATCGCCGTCGGCGGCAGCCTGCCGCAATGCATCGGGGGCGACGCCCGGGGGCGGCAGGTCGACCTTCACCGGGCTAGCCAGCGCATTCGGCGCGAGCGGCTCGAGCGAGTCTGACAGGGCGGCGACCTGGGTGACATCGGCAGCGGCGGCGTCATTGGCCGCGGCGACGGCGGGCGGCATCGGCTGCTGGCCGATCGCGGTGAAGCCGTTGGCGGCGGCCGGATCGACGGAGGCGGTCTGCAGCGAGTCGGTCATGGCGATGACGCGGGCAGGCGTCGCCGGCACGGTGGGCAGGTCGAGCTGCTGTGCCAGCGGCGTGGGCGACAGCGTGGCATCGCCGATCGTGGTGGCGTCGTTCGCCGCCGCATCGGGCGCAGGCTCCTGCTGGCTGCGCTGGACCAGCAGGTTGGCGAGCGCCACCATGGCGAGCGCGGTGATCGCCGCAAGGATCACGGTGCGATAGCGGGTGATGAGGCCGGGCCTGGGCGCAGCCTCGGCAGGCTCGGGCCTGCCGTCATCGATGGCGGCGGCGGTTTCCGGCTCCGGCTCAGCGGCGGGTTCGCCGGGCTCCGCCCCTTCCGGCTGCCAGGCGACCGTCGGCTCTGCGTCGCCGGCGAGCTGGCGGCGGCCGAGCTTGAGCTTCGGCGCTTTCGGCTTCCGCTGAGCCGCATCGCCCGACTCGGGGACCACCGGCGGGACGGCCTCGACCGGGGTGGCGTCCGCCTGCGGCTCGGCGGTGCGGCTGGCCTGGAAGCGGGCGAAGGCACGGGCGATCAGCGAGGTGCCGGCGACAGCACCCGCCGCAGGGGCCGGGCTGCTCGACTGCCGCATGGCGGCACGGCGGGCGGCGGCGATGAAGGTGTTGCGACTGGTGATGGCAGCCGACTCGTCCGCTGCCCGCAGTTCGGGGCGCGGCGGCAGCGGGTCGGAGTCGAGGCTGGACGTCGGCGGCAGGGGCCGCTGGTCGGCGGCCGGCTCGAACGGGGCCGGTTCCGGCTCGTCGAGGTCGAAGCTGGGGATCGGCGGGGGCGGCAGCTCGGCGGCGACTTCGGCCGCGAGGGCAGAGTGGCGGCGCCGCGGCCCGTTCTTGGCCTCGAGCGCGCGCTGCAGCGGGTTCGCATCGCCGAACGGCTGGTCGTAGAGCGGGGCGTCCTCGGCCGGATTGGCCGGCATGGCATCGGCACGCGGCGGCTCGGACGCTGCCGCGACGGGCGCATCCGGCTCGACGTCAATCACCGACTCGTTAGCCAGCTCTTCCGGCTCGATGGTGCGGAGCAGCGGAGTGACCGGACCGGCTTCCGGCTCGCGCTCCTTGGCGATAGCTGTCTCGGCGGGGAAGGCCGGGGTGCCGGCGAGGGGGAGCGGGGCCGGCTTCGCCACGGCCTGCTCGAGCCGGGCGAGGCGGTCGTTCACTTCGCGAATCGTGGCCTCGAGCGCCGAGTGGTCGTCGGCCGGCCGGTCGGCGGCGATGCGCTCCATGACCTGGCCGAGGCGCTTCTCGAGCTCGGCATATTCCGGCTCGCCGAGGCTCGTGCGGGTGGTGTCGCGGTCGGCGATGGCGGCGGAGGTGCGCTCGGCGACCATCTCAGCCAGCGCGGCGTAGTCGGGGGCGGGCTCGCGCTCGGCGGGCTGGCTGTAGAGCCGGGCGAGGCCGGTGAGCTGCTCACCGGTCTGGTCCATGCGGGCCACCAGCTGGCGCACCTGCGCCTCGAGCTGGCCGATGTTGAGTTCGGGCGGGTTGGCGACGCGGTCGGAGATCGCCTCGAGCTGCTGCTCGAGCGCGGCAAAGCGGGGCTCGACGGCATCGGCGACGGCCGAGCGCATGGCGTCGAGGTCGGCCCTGAAGGCGGTGGCGGCGGGGCCGTGTACTTCGATGTCGGAGATGCGCTGGTTGAGCGCATCGACCAGCTCGATCAGCCCCTGCGGCTGCTGCGGCGCCTTCATCAGGGCGGCGAAGCGCTGCAGCTCGTCGGTGATCTTCTCGAGTTCGGCCGGCGGCATGGCCATCTGCCGCTCGATCGCATCGACGCGGTCGTAGATGCTGCGGACGCCCTCCTCGATCGCCTTCATCGCGTCCTTGAGGCCGTCGCGCGGGTGCTCGACCCGGTTGGCGACCTGCACCTGCAGGTCGGCGAGGCGGCCGACAGTGGCGGTGACGTCGTCGAGCCGGCGGGTGAGGCCGGTGTTGTCGGTCTTGTCGACGAGCTGCACCTGCAGGTCGGCGAGCTTGCCGACGGTGGCGGTGACATCGTCGAGGCGCCGGGTGAGGGCCGAGTTGTCGGTCTTGTCGACCAGCTTCACCTGCAGGTCGGCGAGGCGGCCGACGGTCGCCGTCACGTCGTCGAGGCGCTGGCTGAGCCCGGACGTGTCGGAGCGGTCGGCGTAGGCCTTCTGCAGTTCGGCGAGCTTGGCCACGGTCTGCGAGACATCGTCGAGGCGGTGGGTGAGCGCCGCGACGTCGACCTGCGGCTCCCGGCTGACGAGCTTGGCGAGGCCGGCGATCTGGCCTTCGAGGCGCTTGACCTGGCCGGTCTCGCCGACGGCGCCGGCGAGGAGCTCGACCACCTGGCTGAGCTGCCCGACCTGATCGGCGATCTCCTTGACGTTGGCGGTCTGGCCCCGGGCCTGCGAGCGGAGCTCGCCTTCGAGCCGCTCGAGCCGGCTGGAGATGCCGCCGACGGCCTCGGCCAGCTCGTCGAAACGCGGCGATTCCGGCGGGCGCGGCGCCGGCTCGCGCTGCAACGGCGGCGCGGCGGCGGGGGGCGGCGCAAAGTGGCGCGAACGAATCTGCTGGATGGCGGATTCGAGCGTGTCGCGCGGGTTGGGCGTCGTCTGGGCCATGGGCGCCTCGTCGCGATCGGAGAACCTCGAGACGGCCCGCTGGACCGAGCGCAACGCCTCGCGATGGCGGGTCTCGGGCTCGATCTCGGTGACCTGGTGGCGCAGGTCGCGCATGCGCTCGGTGAGGCCCTGGTAGGCCGGGTCGGGCTGGTGGGCGCGGGCAACCTGGCTTTCGACCTGGTCGAGCAGGGCGACCAGCTCGCTGCGAAGGTCCTGCCACTCGCCGGTGTCGGCCTGCTGGTCGTACTGGGGATGAGCGCGGACCATTGACGGTTTCCCAGCCTGGTTCAGGGACGTTCCCCCTACGAAAGGGCGGCCGCAGCCGGCGCAGGCCTCGGTCGTTCGGTCACTCTTGGGAAAACATGGTAAAGATCGGGTTAAACCACGATGCATTTTGCAACGGCGCTTCGGCAGAGGCTATGATGCAGCCGGGCTGCGGCCCGCCTTTAGTGGCATGTCAAAGCCAAAATCGGCTTGTTACCAAAGCGCAAAGACGGAGACTCCCGCGGCACCATGACCAGACGGCGCATCATCATCGTAGACGACCACCCGCTGTTCCGCGCAGCGCTGAAGCAGACGCTGGCCGGGGGCGACCCATCCATCGCTGTCGAGGAGGCCGGTGACGTCGGGACGCTCACCGCAGCCCTCGAGGCCGACCGCGAATGCGACCTGGTGCTGCTCGACCTGAACATGCCCGGAGCGCGCGGGTTTTCGGGCCTGCTGCTGCTGCGGGCGCAGTATCCCGAGATTCCGGTGATGATCATCTCGGCGGTGGAGGAAGGCACGGTGGTGCGGCGCGCCTTCGAGCTCGGTGCGGCGGGCTACCTGCACAAGTCGGTGGGGCCGACGGACATCCGCCGGGCGATCGAGATGGTGCTGTCGGGCGAGGTCTATGTGCCGGACGGCATGGAGTTGCCGGCCGAGGACGCGCAGTCGGCGCTGATGCAGCGGCTGGCGACGCTGACGCCGCAGCAGATCCGGGTGCTGATGATGCTCAGCGACGGGCTGATGAACAAGCAGATCGCCTACGAGCTGTCGATTTCCGAGGCGACGGTGAAGGCGCATGTCTCGGCCATCCTGCAGAAGCTGGACGTGGACAGCCGCACGCAGGCGGTGATCGCGGCCAGCCGGATCGAGGAAGGCCAGTTCGCCGAGCTGCTGGCGCCGCATGACCACTGAATTGGTCGAGTTAAGTCTCGGGCCGCGCACATTTTTTCGGGGGTTGCCGGCGCACTAACCTGGCCTTCGTACTTTGCTGCTAAGGCTGGCGTTAAATCGCGAACACTGTCGCATTTTCGTCGCCGGCTGGCGCTAGGCGAAAATGCCTAGCGCCATGGACGCCGCCCGTGCAGGTCTATCTGCCGATCGCCGAGCTTTCGATGAACCTGTTCTTCCTCGTGGGGATCGGGGGAGCGGTCGGGTTCCTGTCCGGGCTGTTCGGCGTCGGTGGCGGCTTCCTGCTGACGCCGCTGCTGATCTTTTCTGGCGTGCCCTCCTCGGTGGCTGTCGCCTCGGTGACCGGGCAGGTGGTGGCGGCCTCGACGTCGGGCGCCCTCAGCTACTACCGACGCGGACAGATCGACCTGCACCTGGCGATGTACCTGGTGCTGGCGAGCGTGCTCGGCTCGTTCGTGGGGGTGTGGATCTTCCAGCTGCTGCGCGCCGCGGGGCAGCTCGACCTCTTCATCTCGCTGGGCTTCCTGCTGCTCCTGGGCTTCATCGGCACGCTGATGATGGTCGAGGCGGTGCGCTCGATCATGAAGCGCCGGGCCGGCATGGTGGTGCGCGAGAAGCTGCCCAACCAGCACAACTGGTTCCACGGCCTGCCCTGGCGGGTGCGCTTCAAGCGCTCGCGGCTCTACATCTCGGTGATCCCGGTGCTGATGCTGGGGTTCTGCATCGGCATCATCGGCGCCCTGCTCGGCATCGGCGGCGGCTTCATCCTGGTGCCGGCGCTGGTGTACCTGCTGCGCGTGCCCGGCAACATGGTGATCGGCACCTCGCTGCTGCAGGTGGTGGCGATGATGGCGGCGACGACCGTGCTGCACGCGGTGAGCAGCCAGAGCGTCGACATCCTGCTCGCCTTCTGCCTGATGATCGGCGGCACGGTGGGCGCGCAGTTCGGCGCCTCGGCCGGCAAGTACCTGCGCGGCGAGCAGCTGCGGGCGCTGCTGGCGCTGCTGGTGCTGGCGGTGGCCATCCGCTTCGGCCTCAGCCTGGTGATCCCGCCGTCGGACGCGTTTTCGATGGCGGTGATGGGCGTGGGGGGCGCGATATGAGGGCGCTGGCGACTGCCATTGTGGTGTTCGCTGCCGCGCTTGTCGCGCCGACGGCGGCCGAGCAGCTGGTGTCGCAGGTGTCGAGCGACGAGGTGGCGATCACCTCGAGCTTCGCCGGCGAGACGCTGACGCTGTTCGGAACGATCGAGCCGGCACCGGGCGCGACGCAGCGCTACGTCCAGGGGCCCTACCACATCATCGTCACGGTGACCGGGCCACTGCAGACGCGCCTCGCCCGCAAGAAGACCAACCAGTTCGGGATCTGGATCAACACCGAGCAGGCGGCGTTCACGGCGTTTCCGTCGTTCTACCAGGTGCTGAGCGACACCAAGCTGGCGAACATCACCAACCCGGTGACGCTGGCCGAGAAGGCCATTCCGCTCGACAGCCGGGCGATCGGGGCCACGGACGCGCCCTACCCCGCCTCCGAGGTGTTCCGCACCCAGTTGGTGCAGCTGATGCAGAGCAAGGGGCAGTTCAAGCTCAACGAGCAGGGCGTCATCTTCCGCTCCGACACGTTCTACTTCGCCCAGGTGTCGCTGCCGAGCGATGCTCCGCCGGGGCCGTACCTGGCGCGCACCTACCTGTTCAAGGA
>JBQCFF010000059.1:0-6998 GCA_051959485.1 Devosia sp.
ACCATCTGCCGGGCGCCGAGCGGCTCCTTCCCCTCGAACTCTCCGGCCAGCAGCCCCGCATATTCCGCCGACCCGCGCACGATCACCCGCCCGCGCCCATAGAGCCGCAGGATCAGCGGCGGCCCTTCCACCGCGCAGAACATAATCGTCATCCGCCCGTCGGCGAGCAGGTGCGCGGCGGTTTCGTTACCGCTGCCGGTGCGGTCGAGATAGAGCGCCGCGTTGTCGTCCAGCACCCGGAACTGGTCGGTCGAGCGCGGCGAAATGTTGATCCGCGTCCCCGCCGCCGCGGTCGCCGTGAAGAAAAAGTGCTGCCGCGCGATGAAGTCCCGGTGGTGCGGGGTGAGCGCGGGATATTCCTTGGCCATTCAGAACACCTGTCTGCCTGCTGGTGGGACGGACCACCACGTCCTCGCCGCGAGCTTGTCCGGCGACCGCAATTCAACGCTGATTCTGTCCGATTTGTGCGCCGGCATTGCTCGTGCGTCGGTGCCGCCGGCCGTGTCATCCGTTAACACCTCGACAGCCGTAAAGCGCCGGCTTTTAACGCATTTTAAGTAATGCCTTAGCCGAATTTTAAGCGCGTTGGCCTAGGCTTTCCGGCGTGGTCAGGTTGAGTAAGTGAGTACAATGACCGTCCAAATGCGTCCCCGCGTGAAGTACGTCATCGGGCCCGACGGGAGTCCTTTGACGATCGCGGATCTACCCCCCAGAGATACCCGCCGCTGGGTCATCCGCCGCAAGGCGGAAGTCGTCGCGGCAGTGCGTGGTGGCCTGCTGAGCCTCGAAGAGGCCTGCCAGCGCTACACCCTTTCGGTCGACGAATTCCTGAACTGGCAGGCAGCCATCGACAAGCATGGCCTCGCCGGCCTGCGTACCACCTGGATCCAGCACTACCGCGAAGGCTGATCCCGGTTCGCCAATCCGCAAGGCCCGCCCGGCTAACCCCGCGGCGGGCTTTGTATTTTGGGCAATCGGCAACAGGCAGGCTATTCGTCCACCTTGGCGACTGCCGACTGCCCCCACCGACTGCCGACTGCCCCCACCGACTGCCGACTGCCGACTGCCCCCCTACGGCGTCCCCTCGCCCATGTACTTCGCCCCCTCCGGCGTCGCCTTCAGCATCTCGTAGTGGGCGCGCACCGCCGGCAACTCCGGCTGCCCGGTCGGCGTCATGAACCAGCGGTGCGACGACAGCGCCAGCGCGATGTCCGCAAGGCTCAGCCGGCCATTGGTCACGTAGCCACCCGTCTGCCCGAGCTGCGCCTCGAGGATGCGCATCTCCGCGCTCCAGCGCGCCACTGAATCCTCGATCCGCTCGCGGTCCGTGTAGGCGGGGTTCTTCCGCAGCAGCGCCTGCACGGCATAGCCCCAGGGCGGGTTGAGCTCCGTCGCCTGCCAGGTGAGCCACTGGTCGACCAGCGCCCGCTCGTGCATGTCCGCCGGCCACAGGCCGCTGCGATGCTTGCGCCCGAGGTAGCGCATGATCGCGCCCGATTCCCACAGCACGAAGCCGTCGTCCAGAATCACCGGCACCTGCGCGTTGGGATTGAGTTTCAGGAACTCCGCCTCGCGCGGGTCGCGGTGCGGCAAGCCCCAGACCTCGGTGCGGTAGCCGAGGCCGATCAGGTCCGCCGTCCAGCACACTTTTCGCACGTTGATCGAGGTGATGCGGCCCAGAATGGCCAGTTGGGCTTCATCGCCCATGTTCAGTCTCCTTGACGTTCACTCGGCAAACCCTGCCGGTTTTCGCATTCCGCGAGCTCCGGTTAAGAACTTGTTTACCATCGGCTGGGTAATTTTTGCCTAGGGGTTCGGTCGCGCAATCCGCGTGCCCGATAGGTTACAGCAGTCGGGTCAGGCGTGGACGGTTTCCTGCAGTTTTTCAATCGCCTCGGGCTGGCGCGGGTTGCCGCCATGGCGGTGGTCGCGGTGCTGACGCTGGGGTTCTTCGCGTTCCTCATCATGCGCGCCTCCGCGCCCTCCCTGTCCCCGCTCTATACCGGGCTGTCGTTCGAGGATTCGGCCGCCATCGTCAGCGAGCTGCAGACGCAGAACGTCCCCTACGAGCTGCGCGGCGAAGGCGACACCATCCTGGTCCCACGCGACCAGATCACCCAGATCCGCATGACCCTGGCGCAGGATGGCCTGCCCACCCGCGGCCAGGTCGGCTACGAGATCTTCGACAAGCAGTCGACGCTGGGCGCCACCAGCTTCGTGCAGAACATCAACAACGTCCGCGCCCTCGAAGGCGAGCTCGCCCGCACCATCACCTCGCTCGCCCGCATCAAGAACGCCCGCGTCCACCTCGTCCTCCCCGAGCGGGCGCTGTTCAGCCGCGAGCAGAAGGACCCCACCGCCTCCATCGTCCTCGCCGTCCGCGGCGAACTGAGCGGTGGCGAGATTCGCGCCATCCAGCACCTGACCGCCGCCGCCGTCGAGGGCCTCACCCCCTCCCGCGTCTCGGTGGTCGACGATACCGGCCGCCTGCTCGCCTCGGGTGCAGGCGACAGCCCGAACGATATCCTCGCCGGCGAGGCGGACGAGCGCCGGGTCGGCATCGAGGAGCGCCTGCGCACCCGCCTCGAGGACCTGCTGGCCAACGTCGTCGGTTCCGGCCGCGCCCGCGTCCAGGTCAGCGTCGACCTCAACCGCAACCAGGTCACCACCACCTCCGAGAGCTTCGACCCCAACAGCCAGGTCGTCCGCTCCACCCAGACGCGCGACCTCGCCAACAGCGCCACCGGCCCCGGCGACGGCGGCCAGGTCACCGTCGCCAACGAACTGCCCGGCGCCAGCCAGGGCAGCAGCAGCGGCACCTCGGAACAAGGCTCGACCACGGAAGAGACGACCAACTCCGAGATCTCCAAAACCACCGCCACCGAGCTCGTCCAGGCCGGCGGCATCAAGCGGCTGTCGATCGCCGTGGTCGTCGACGGCACCTACAGCACCGACGCCAACGGCAACGGCGTCTATACCCCGCGCGACCAGGCCACGCTCGACCAGCTGACGCAGATCGTGCGCTCCGCCGTCGGCTTCGACGCGACCCGCGGCGACCAGGTGCAGGTCGCCAACCTGCAGTTCGCCAATCGCCCCGAACTGGCGGCAACCGGCACCGCCGGCCCCGGCCTCTTCGACTTCACCCGCGACGACGTGATGAACGCCGCGCAGATGGCCGTCACCCTGCTGATCGCCCTCGCCCTCGTCTTCTTCGTCATGCGGCCGCTGCTGAAGAAGGTGCTGGCGCCCGAAGGCGGTACGCTCGCCCTGCCGCAATCGGCCGAGCTCCCGGTCGGTTCCGAGGCGATGGTGCCCGGCAATTTCCCCGCCTCCATGATGAGCTCGCAGTTGCCCAACCTCTCGGGCGCCGACTTCAACGACCCGTCCGCCATGGCCGAGAACAACCCGCGCGTCCCCGCCTGGATGAACAGCGCCCGCCAGATGGGCGAGCAGCAGGCGCAGACGCTCCGCACCGTCGGCACCCTGGTCGACGAAAACCCCAAGCAGGCCGCGCTGATCGTCCGCGATTGGCTGGCGAGCGCGAGCTGAGATAGACCATGGCAGCTCCCGCCGTCGCGCTGAACAACGAACTGCAGGGCCGGCAGCTTTCGATTTCCGGCGACGCCACCAGTCGTGGCCTCGCCGGCGACGAGAAGGCGGCGGTGTTGCTGCTGGCGCTCGGCCCCGATTTCGGCCGTCCCATCCTCGAGGAGCTGGACGAGGTCGAGGTTCGCCAGCTCTCCCGCGCCATGGTCCGCCTCGGCCCGATCACCCAGGACATGCTCGACAACCTCCTGGTCGAGTTCGTCACCACCATCTCGGCCAACGGCACCATGTCGGGCAACACCGAGACGACGCAGCGCCTGCTGCTCTCCTTCCTGCCGCCCGACCGCGTCGACGCCATCATGGAGGAGATCCGTGGTCCCGCCGGCCGCAACATGTGGGAGAAGCTCTCCAACGTGCAGGAGGACGTGCTCGCCAACTACCTGAAGAACGAGTACCCGCAGACCATCGCCGTGGTGCTGAGCAAGGTCGCCACCGATCACGCCTCCAAGGTCCTCGCCTACCTGCCCGAGGGCCTCGCCATGGAAGTGGTGCACCGCATGCTCACCCTCGAGCCGGTGCAGAAGGAGATCCTCGAGAAGATCGAGACGACGCTCCGCACCGAGTTCATGTCGACCCTCAGCCACACCAAGCGGCGCGACAGCCACGAGCAGATGGCCGAGATCTTCAACTCGTTCGACCGCCAGACCGAGGCCCGCTTCATCACCACGCTGGAGGAACGCGACCGCGACTCCGCCGAGCGCATCAAGGCGCTGATGTTCACCTTCGAGGATCTCGCCCGGCTCGAGCCCAGCGCCATCCAGTCGCTGATCCAGAAGCTCGACAAGCGCGAACTCGCCCTCGCCCTCAAGGGCGCCAGCGACACCGTCAAGGACGTGTTCTTCGCCAACATGTCGGCCCGCGCCGGCAAGGTGATGAAGGACGACATGCAGGCCATGGGCCCGGTGCGCCTGAAGGACGTCGACGAGGCGCAGGGCCGCATGGTCGCCACCGCCAAGGACCTCGCTGCCAAGGGCGAGATCATCATCACCAAGGGCAAGGCCGACGAGGAGATGGTGGCATGACGAGCGCCCGGCCCGTCCGCTTCACCTTCGACGTCGACATGGGGCGCTCCAGCGAGCGGCGCTCCGCCCTGTCCGACAGCGCCCTCGCCGAACTGCTCGCCGAGGCCCGCCGCGAGGGCCATGCCGCGGGCCTTGCCGATGGCGAACGCACCGCCACGGCTCGCGCCGAAAAGCAGGTCGCCGCCGCGGCCGAGGCCCTCGCCGGCAGCGCCGCCGCCATGGCCGCCGGCATCGATGAGGCGCGCAAGCAGGCCGTCGCCGACGCCGTCACCCTGGCGCTGTCCATCGCCCGCAAGCTCGCCGGCCGCATGATCGCCGCCGAACCCACCGCCGAGATCGAGGCGCTCGTCGCCGAGTGCCTGCAGGGCCTCGAGGGCGTGCCGCACCTCGTCATCCGCTGCGAGCCGATGCTCGCCGACCGCGTCCGCGACATCGCCACCGGCAAGATCGGCCATTCCGGCTTCACCGGCCGGCTGGTCGTCCTCGGCGACCCCGATATCGCCATCGGCGACGCCCGGCTCGAATGGGCCGATGGCGGCGTGGTCCGCGACATCCGCCAGCTCTCGGCCGATATCGACGCCCGCATCGCCGAATACTTCGCCGCCCGCGGCATCACCCGCGCTGAGGAGACCTGAGCATGAGCACCGGCGACACCAACGCTGGCGTCTCCTTCGAGGAGATGGACGCCCCCGCCCGCGACGGCGGCCAGCCCGAGCACGGCGAGAAGACCGCGGCCGACCTCGAGGCCGTCTTCGACGTTCCCGTCCGCATCTCCGTCGTCCTCGGCCGCGCCCGCGTCCCGATCGCCAGCCTGCTCAGGATGGACGTCGGCACCGTGGTCGAGCTCGACCGCCAGGTCGGCGAGGCCGTCGAGCTCTACGTCAACGACCGCCTGATCGCCCGCGGCGAGATCGTCCTCGTCGAGAACCGCCTCGGCGTCACCATGACCGAAATCATCAAGGCGGCCTGAGCATGACCGTGAGCCTGGATACGCACGGGTCGGCAATCGGCAGTCGGCAATCGGCGGCCGAATTGGTCGATGCCCTTGCCGCGCCGCACTCCATCCCGATTGCCGATTGCCCACTGCCGACTGCCGTTTCCGGAGAATTCCCATGCGCCTGCTGATCGTCGGCCCGCTCGAAGGCCAGCTCACCGAAGCCACCAAGCTCGCCATGGAAGGCGGGGCGAAGGTCGCGCACGCCCCGTCCGTCGAAATCGCTCTCGCCAGCCTCCGCGCCGGCCGCGGCGCCGACCTGCTGCTGGTCGACGTGATGATGGACATCGCCGCCCTGATCGCCAGCCTCGAGGCGGAGCGCATCGTCATCCCGCTGGTCGCCTGCGGCACCGAAAGCAACGCCGCGGCCGCCGTCAGCGCCATCCGCGCCGGCGCCAAGGAGTACATCCCGCTTCCCCCCGACGCCGAGCTGATCGCCGCGATCATTGCCGCCGTCGCCCGCGAGTCGACCGACTTCCTCTACCGCGACCCGGCCATGGCCCGCGTCGTGAAGCTGGCCGAGCAGGTCGCCCCCTCGGATGCCTCGGTGCTCATCACCGGCGAGAGCGGCACCGGCAAGGAGGTGATGGCCAAGTACCTGCACAGCCGCTCGAAGCGCGCCGGCCGCCCCTTCATCTCGATCAACTGCGCCGCCATCCCCGAGGCCCTGCTCGAATCCGAGCTGTTCGGCCATGAGAAGGGCGCCTTCACCGGCGCCGTCGGCCGCCGCATCGGCAAGTTCGAGGAAGCCTCGGGCGGCACCCTGATGCTCGACGAAATCTCCGAGATGGACGTGCGGCTGCAGGCCAAGCTCCTCCGTGCCATCCAGGAGCGGCTGATCGACCGCGTCGGCGGCACCAAGCCCGTGCCGGTCGACATCCGCATCCTCGCCACCTCCAACCGCAACCTCGCCGAGGCGGTGAGGGACGGCAGCTTCCGCGAAGACCTGCTGTTCCGCCTCAACGTCGTCAACCTCAAGCTCCCGCCGCTGCGCGAGCGCCCCGCCGACGTCTCGGCCCTCGCCGATTTCTTCGTCGCCAAATACGCCAAGGCCAACGGCCTCGGCCGCCGCACGCTGAGCGACGACGCCCGCGCTGCCCTGCTCCGCGCCCCGTGGCCGGGCAACGTCCGCGAGCTCGAGAACACCCTCCATCGCGCCGTGCTGCTCTCGGGCGGCGAGGTAATCGGTCCCGACGCCATCCTGATGCCCGACGGCACCGGCCTCGGCGAGTTCACCGCCACCGCCTCGGTCGCCATGCAGGCCGCGCAGACCGCCGAGACCATCTCGCGCACCATGGTCGGCCGCACCGTCGCCGACGTCGAGCGCGACCTGATCCTCGACACGCTCGACCACGTGCTCGGCAACCGCACCCACG
>JBQCFF010000060.1:0-4682 GCA_051959485.1 Devosia sp.
CGGCATCGCGCTGGGCGATGCGCTGGGCGCGCCGGTCGAGAAGCTGAGCGCTGCCGAAATCCGGGCGCGCTATGGCCGCGTCACCTCGCTCGCGGCGCGCTGGCACAAGATGGACCTGCCGCCCGAGGCGCGGAACCATCGTATCCGCGGCAACGCCATCGTCACCGATGACACGCTGATGACCCTGGCGCTGATGGACGTCTATGCCGAAGCCGGCCGGCACCTCGACGCCTGGGACATGGCCGACGGCATGGTGCGGCAGATCGCCTGGACGCCGCGCTGGATTCCGGAGATGCAGCGCGAGGCAAACCTGATCGACCGCCTGTTCTACCCGGAGAAGTGGATCTTCCAGCGCCACCAGTTGTCCGGGTGCGATCCGCGCCAGGGCGGCATCGGCAACATGGTGAACTGCGGCGCCGCCATGTACATCGCGCCGGTCGGCGTGGTGAACGCCGCCGACCCGAAAGCCGCCTATGACGAGGCCATTGCCTTCGCCCAGGGGCACCAGCAGAGTTTTGGGCTCGAAGCCGCCGGTGTGCTCGCCGCCGCCGTTGCCGCCGCCTTCGTGCCCGGCACCACGGTCGAGGCCATTGTCGACACCGCCATCGCGCTGGCCAAGGACGGGACCCGCAACGCCATCGCCGAGATCGCCGATGCCGCGCGGCGGCTGCGGGGGCAGGGCGCCGGCTACGACCAGGTGGTCGCCGAGTTCCAGCGGGTGATCGCCGCCTATTCGCCGATGGGCGACGACGTGAACCATTCCGCCGCGAAGGCCGGCGTACCGACCGCCGCCTACCAGCCCTCGCGGCTCGGCGCCATCGAGGAGCTGCCGCTGGCGCTCGGCTTCATCCTCCTCAACGATGGCGATTTCCGCCGCTCGATCGAGGACGGCATCAATTCGGGCCGCGACACCGACTCGATCGGCGTCATGGCCGGCGCCATCCTCGGCGCCCTGCACGGCGAGGGCGTCATCGCCGCGGCGGACCGCGCAACGCTCGACAGCGCCAACCGCTTCGACCTCAGCGCCTCTTCCGACCGCTTCGCCGCCGTTGCGGCGGGTATCATGGCTCGAGATGAGGAAGTGGCCCAAGCCCGCACCCGTCACCGCGCCGCCCTGATGGGGCCTTGCCCAGCGTCATGAATTCCATAAAGACCGAAATGCTCACCACGACTGAAATCTTCGACCGCATCTATGCCGGCTTCCTCGGCAAGGCCATCGGCGTGCGCCTCGGCGCGCCGGTCGAGCCGACCATCTGGAGCTACGAGCGGATCCGCGACACCTATGGCGAGGTCACGCAGTACCTCCGCGATTTCAAGAACTTCGCCGCCGACGACGACACCAACGGCCCAGTCTATTTCATCCGCGCGCTGCGCGATTACGGGCTCGGGGCGACTGCTGCCGATGTCGGCCGCACCTGGCTCAACTACGCCGCCGAGGAGCACGGCATGTACTGGTGGGGCGGCTTCGGCAACTCCACCGAGCACACCGCCTACAAGAACCTCAAGGCCGGCATCCCGGCGCCGCAGTCCGGCTCCATCGCCCAGAACGGCACGACCGTCGCCGAGCAGATCGGCGGCCAGATCTTCATCGATAGCTGGGGCTGGGTGAACCCCGGCAACCCCGCGCGCGCCGCCGAGATGTCGGCCATGGCCGCTTCCGTGGCGCATGACGGCGACGGCCTCAACGGCGCCCGCTTCTGCGCCGCCGCGATCGCCCAGGCGTTCGTCGCGAAGTCGATCGACGAGATCGTGGAAACCGGGCTGGCGCAGATCGACCGGGCTTCGACCTATGCCAGGGTGGCGCGGGCGGTAATCGCGTTCCACAAGGCCAACCCTGCCGACTGGCGCCTGTGTCGCGACATGCTGACCGCCGACTGGGGCTACGACCGCTACCCCGGCGTCTGCCACATCATACCGAACGCCGGGGTGACGATCATGGCTATACTCTATGGGGCCGGCGACCTGCCGCGCACCGCCGAGATCGCCACCATGGCCGGCTGGGATACCGACTGCAATGCCGGCAATGCCGGCGCCATCGTCGGCACCTTCCAGGGCGTGCAACCCGGCTGGGACAAGTATAGGAAGCCGATCAACGACTTCGTCGTTGCTTCGGGCGTCATCGGCACGCTGAACGTCGTCGACGTGCCGAGCTTCGCCCGCGAGCTCACGGTGCTGGCGCTGCGCCTCGACGGCCGGGAGCGGCCGGCGCAGTGGGTCGAGGATTTCGAGCGTCGCGGCGTGCGGTTCGACTTCGACGCGCCGGGCGCCACTCACGGCTTCCGCACCGAACCGTTCAACCAGATCGAGGTGAAAGCCTCAACGACCCGGCAGGGTCCGGACTCCCGCGGCGCGCTGGAAGTGCTGCTCGACCGGCTGGAGCGCGGTCAGGGCGGTCGCGTGTTCTGGAAGCCGTTCTACCGCCGCGCCGATTTCGACGACGAGCGCTACCGCCCGATGTTCACCCCGCTCGCCGATGCCGGGCAGACCGTGAGCTTCAAGCTGTGGCTCGATCCGTGGAATGGCGACGGAAACCTGCGCGTCGCCCCTTATGTCCGCCGCGCCATCTCGGGCGAGATCGTCGAGACCGGCGCCTGGCACGTGCCGAGCGCCGAGGGTTGGCAGGACTATGAGTTCGCGATCCCCGAAGGCGACGAGGCGATCGATGAGATCGGCGTGCTGGTCGAGTATTTCGGCCGCCTGAAGTTCCTCGGCCGGCTGTTCCTCTCGGACTTCTCAGTCTCGGGCAAGGGCAGGGTGGTGATCGATCCCGCCGTCGAGAAGCCGGAATGGGGCGGCATCACCCGCTTCACCTGGAACCGCGGCCACTGGAGCCTGCAGAACGGCGTCATTCATGCCCACACCGCCGAGGACGCCGACGCCTGGACCGGCAACGCCTACCTCCGGGATGTCACGGTCACGGCCGACCTCACCCCCCTCGCCGGCCAGTCGCACCTCGTCGCCGCCCGCGTGCAGGGCACGGCCCGCTTCTACGCCGCCGGCATCGAGAACGGCGAAGCGGTGATCCTCAGGCAGGACCACGGCGCCACCGTGCTGACCCGCACGCCGTTCTCCGCCGCGCCCGGCCAGCCGCTCGCGCTCTCGTTCACGGCCAAAGGCGACACGCTGACGCTCGCCATCAACGGCCAGCAACTGCTCACCGCCACGGACGGCGCCTACCGCTACGGCCAGGCCGGCCTGCGCATGGCCTCGGCCGGGCGGATGACGGTGCAGCGCCTCGAGGTGATCGAGCTGTGAGTTTCGTTTCGGCAGACGGCCCCCTCCCAGCCTCCCCCATGAAGGGGGAGGTGCTCCGTCGCGGAACGCTCCGCCTCAACGGACACCTCTTCACCCTCCCCTTCATGGGGAGGGCCGGGGAGGGGCCGTCCGCTCGGCCCTTGTCCAGATGACCCCCATCCCCTTCAACCCTGCCGCCGCCGGGCCGCTCGACGGCATCCGCGTCGTCGACCTGAGCCGGCTGGTGGCGGGCAACATGCTCAGCCTCCAGCTCGCAGATTTCGGCGCCGACGTGATCAAGATCGAGCCGCCGCAGGGCGACCCGCTGCGCGAGTGGCGCGACGACGGGCACTCGCTCTACTGGAAGACCTACGGCCGCAACAAGCGCTCGGTGATGCTCAACCTGCGCCAGGCGCCGCACATGGAGGCGCTGCGGGCGCTGCTGCGGACGGCTGACGTCTTCATCGAGAACTTCCGCCCCGGCACGCTCGAGGAGATGGGCCTCGCGCCCGAAACTCTGCTCGAAGCCAACCCCGACCTGATCGTCGTCCGCATCTCCGGCTTCGGCCAGACCGGTCCCTACGCGCAGTTCCCCGGCTTCGGCACCATCGTCGAGGGGATGAGTGGCTTCGCCTACCGCACCGGCTTCCCCGACCGCGAGCCGGTGCTGCCGCCGCTGGCGCTGGCCGACATGATCGCCGGAATCTACGGCTCCAACGCCACCGTCACCGCGCTCTTCGCCCGCTTCCGCGGCAAGGCCCGCGGCCAGGTCATCGACCTCAGCCTGCTCGAGCCGATGTATTCCGTGCTCGGCCCCGAGGCGGCGATCTACCAGGTGACCGGCAAGGTGAAGGAGCGCTCCGGTTCGGCCTCGAACACCGCCTCGCCGCGCAACGTCTATCGCTGTGCCGACGGCCAGTACGTGGCGCTCTCGGGCTCGACGCCGCAGGTGGCGCGCCGCATCTTCGAGGTGATCGGCCGGCCCGAGATGAACGACGATCCGCGCTTCCGCACCAATTCCGACCGGGTGAAGCACCGCGACCTCGTCGATGCGGCGGTCGGTGAGTGGTTCGCCCGCCACCCACACGACGAGGCCCTCGCCATCATGCGCGAGGCGGGCGCCACCGTCGGCCCGATCTACTCGATCGCCGATATCGCCGGCGATCCGCATTTCCGGGAGCGCGGCATCATCGTCGATGTCGAGGACGAAGAATTCGGCGCCTTGCCCGTCCACAATGTCGTCCCACGGCTGAGTGAAACTCCCGGCACGTTCCGCCGCCCGGCGCCAGAACTCGGCGAGCATACCGCCGAAGTGCTGGGCGAGGCCGGCATCGACCCTGCCACGGTGCTCGGATGAAGCTGCGCTCGCTCCTCTATGTCCCCGCCCACTCCGCCCGCTTCATCGCCAGAGCGCATGAGCGTGGCGCCGACGCCATCATCCTCGACCT
>JBQCFF010000061.1:0-5211 GCA_051959485.1 Devosia sp.
TGGTGCTGGCCATCTTCCGCGCCATGAGCGGCCCCTGGTTCGCGCCGCTGCGCATCTTCGCCATCGTCTATGTCGACCTGTTCCGCGGCCTGCCGGCGCTGCTGCTGGTGCTGCTGTTCGGCTTCGGCATTCCGGCGCTGAACCTGCCCGGCCTGCCCCGGGAAGGGCTGTTCTGGGGCGGCGTGGCGCTGGTGCTGAGCTATTCGGCCTACGCCACCGAGGTCTATCGCTCGGGCATCGAGGCGGTGCACGAGGGTCAGAACCTCGCCGCCAAGGCGCTCGGCCTCAGCCAGTGGCAGGCGCTGCGCTACGCCATCCTGCCGCAGGCGCTGCGCAACGTGGTCCCCGCGATGCTGAACCTCGTGGTGGCGCTGCAGAAGGACGTGGCGCTGCTCTCCGTGCTGGGCGTCCGCGACGCCGTGCGCGAGGCGCAGATCTACACCGCCCGGACCTTCAACTACTCCTCGCTGGTGGTCGCCGCGATCCTCTTCCTGCTCGCCACCATTCCGCTGGCGCGGCTGACCGATCACCTGCAGCGCCGCGACCGGCAGCGCCGTCTCCAGGGTGTGCTCTAGGATGAACCGCATCGAGATCGACAAGCTCACCAAGTTCTATGGCGAGCGGCAGGTGCTGGATGCGATCGACCTCAGCGTCGCGCCGCACGAGGTGGTCTGCCTGATCGGCGCCTCGGGCTCCGGCAAGTCGACGCTGCTGCGCTGCCTCAACGGGCTCACCGAGTTCGACGAGGGCAGCGTGCGCATCGACGGCGTCGACATCTACGACCGGAGCTTCGGGCGCAACGGGCTCTACAAGAAGGTCGGCATCGTCTTCCAGGCCTACAACCTGTTCCCGCACATGAGCGTGCTGCAGAACATCACGCTGGCGCCCATCAGGGTACACGGCCGGCCGCGCGCCGAAGCCGAGGCGGCGGCGATGCGGCTGCTCGAACTGTTCGGCCTCGGGCAGTACGCGAACTCCTACCCCGAGCAGCTCTCGGGCGGGCAGCAGCAGCGCGTCGCCATCGTCCGCTCGCTCGCCACCGAGCCCGAGGTGCTGCTGCTCGACGAGGTGACGGCGGCGCTCGATCCCGAGCTGATCGGCGAGGTGCTGAAGATCATCCGCGATCTCAAACAGAGCGGCATGACCATGGTGATCGTCACCCACGAGATGGCCTTCGCCCGCGACGTCGCCGACCGGGTGTGCTTCCTCGACGGCGGCCGCATCATCGAACAGGGCGACCCGCGCCGCCTGTTCTCCCACCCCGAGAACCCGCGCACCCAGAAGTTCCTGCAACGCATCATCGAGTCCGGCCGGCTGGCCACAGCCTAGGCACTCCGATCCGGGGCACCAGCAACCCACACCCCTGTCACCCCGGCGCAAGCCGGGGCCGATCCCGACCGCTCGCCACCTCGCCGAGCGCCCGGCTGCCCCTCAAGCTGGATCCCGGCCTCCGCCGGGATGACACGTTGTCGAACACTCCGCCTGAGCGCGGATAGGAGGGCCGGGCCTAGGCCCGCCTGGAGCACCAGCACCCCACACCCACTGTCACCCCGGCGCAGGCCGGGGCCCATCCTGACCGCTCGCCACCTCGCCGAGCGCCCGGCTGCCCCTCAAGCTGGATCCCGGCCTCCGCCGGGATGACACGTTGTGGAACACTCCGCATGAGCGCACACCCTCTTCACCCTCCCCTTCATGGGGAGGGCCGGGGAGGGGCCGTCCGGCCCGGGCGCTCACCCGTTCGCGCTGAGAAAATCCTCCACCAGCTTCACCCAGTACCGCGACGCCGGCTCGATGATCGCGTCGTTGAAGTCGTAGCGCGGGCTGTGGAGGTCGGCGCTTGGGCCGTTGCCGACGAACAGGTAGCTGCCCTGCTGCCGCTCGAGCATGAAGGCGAAATCCTCGCTGACCAGCAGCGGCGCCAGTTCCCCTGCCCGCTCGGCGCCGAAGTGCCGGACCGCCACCTGCCGGGCGAAGGCGGTCTCGTCGGGGTGGTTGTGCAGCGCCGGGAAGCCGGGCGGGTGGTAGACCTCCGCCGTGGCGCCATAGGCCACCGCCGTCGCCTCGGCCAGCCCCTTGATCCGCGCGCGGATAATGTCGCGCACCGCTGGCGAGAAGGTGCGGACGGTGGCCTGCAGCTCGACGCTGTCGGGGATGACGGTCGGCATGCTGCCGCCATGGATCGAGCCGACGGTGAGCACCGCCGTCTCCAGCGGATCGACGTTGCGTGCCACGATCGACTGCAGCGCCAGCACCAGCGCCGAGGCGGCGACGATCGGGTCCACCGCATCCTGCGGCCGG
The DNA here is from genome assembly GCA_051959485.1 of Devosia sp. Classification (GTDB taxonomy): domain Bacteria; phylum Pseudomonadota; class Alphaproteobacteria; order Rhizobiales; family Devosiaceae; genus Devosia_A. Next base: position 2,299 of record JBQCFF010000061.1, read on the forward strand.
GCGCCGTGGCCGCCCTTGCCGTTGACCGTGATGATCACGAGGTCGACCGCCGCCATCGCCGGCCCGTCGATGAAGCGGAATTCGCCGGCCGGTATGCCCGGCCAGTTGTGGAGGCCGAACAGCGCATCGACGGGGAAGCGCTCGAACAGCCCGTCCTCGAGCATCTGCACGGCGCCGCCGGTCTCCTCGGCCGGCTGGAAGATGAGCCGCACCGTGCCGGAGAAGTCGCGCGTCTCCGCCAGTTGCTGCGCCGCGGCGAGCAGGATGGTGGTATGCCCGTCATGGCCGCAGGCATGCATCACGCCGGGCCTGGCGCTGGCATAGGGCAGTCCGGTTGCTTCGGTGATCGGCAGCGCGTCCATGTCGGCGCGAAGCCCGATCGTGCGCGCGCCGGCGCCCTGCCGCAGCGTCGCGACCACCCCGGTACCGCCGATGCCGGTCGCGACGTCAAAACCCCAGCCGGCCAGCAGTTCGGCCACCAGCGCGCTGGTCGCGAACTCCTCGGTGCTGAGCTCCGGCGCGGCGTGGAGGCGCTGCCTCAGGGCGACGAAATCGGCGATGGAACGGGGCGGCGTGACTTTCATGGCAAGCGTCTATATCGCAGGTTCGGCAACTGGATAGAACGCCGATGCACCACCCGCTCCTCGATTTCCTCACCGCCGCGGCCGAGGGCCGCTTCCCGCCCGTCAACGGCGGCGTGACGGTGCTGCCGCCGCTGGCCGGTGGCTGGGAGTGCTCGGTGGCCTTCACCGGCCACGCGGTTGTGGCCACGGCCCACTCCGCGGATGAGGTGATGGCGCAGCGGCCGGATGGGTTCGGCGGCTCGATGGCGCCCGATTTCCTGCGCTGGCTCGCCGGCCCGCACGGCTTCATCGGCGTGCTCGACGTCATGCTGGTCGCCCGCGGCACCGGCCGGCCGAGCCTCCCGGTGCGCAACGACCTCGATGACCACCAGCGCGTCCAATACGCCCGGCAGTACCGCTCCGGCGTGGTGGTGCACGGCGACGAGCGCGGCCTCGTCACCATCGGCGCGGGGCTGGGCGGGCGGCGCGAACTGAGCGTCGAGGCGGCGAGCCACAACCGCGGCTGGGGCACGGCGCTGATCGCCGAGGCGGTCCGGCTGGTGCCGAAGGGCGAGCTGCTGTTCGCCGCGGTGTCGCCCGGCAACGCCCGCTCCCTCCGCGCCTTCCTCGGCCTCGGCTTCACTCCGATCGGCAGCGAGTGCCTGATCCGGCCGGAGCGCTAGGCCCAGTCCTTCAGCTTCGAGGTATGCCCGATGCCGGGGTTCATCGTGTTGGTGGGGTCGAGCGAGCGGTAGAAGTCGGCGAGCACGGGCTTGGCCGTATAGAGGTGGCCGACATTGTGCTCGGACGGGAACTCGATGCCGCGGCCGTTGAGGTGCGCGATGATCTTGTGCTCGATGTCGAGCCAATCGGTGCCCTTCCTGACCGCGTAGTCGTAGTGGAAGACCTGGCACATGAAGTGGCCGCAGGGGATGCGCCGCTCGATGTACTGCTCGATGCCGTCGGGCAGCGTCTCGCGCCAGTCGAGCGTGTTGCGCGGCAGCGCCAGGTCGAGCGCCACGATGTTCTCCACCTTGTCGGCATGCACCGCGCGGTAGCGGACCGAGCCGCCGCCGATGGCGTAGCGGTTGCGGAAGGCGGCCGCGGCCTCCTCCTCGTCGCATTCGAAGAAGTCGCCGTTGGCCGAGGGGAAGATCGAGCCGAGATATCGCCGCGCCTCATCGATGCCGCCGCCGTCGACGCGCAGCAGCAGGTGGTGCTGGTACTTGTCGCGAAAGGCGTTCATCCGCGCCGGCAGGTGCTTGGGCAGCAGCCCGGTGATCACCTGCAGCAGCTTGTCGGAAAGGTTGGTGCCGAGGCCGAGCGCGCCGGTGATCGCATCGAACCGGCTCTTCAGCGCGAACGCGGTGGGGATGCGCTCGGTGCCGGCGTATTTGATCAGCAGGTAGAGGTCCTTGCCGTACTGCTCGGCGATGTCGTAGGCGTCCCGGTGCAGGTACTCGCCCGCCACCGGCAGCGTCTCGAACGAGCTCAGGATGTGGCGGCGGATCTCGGTCAGCTCCATGAAGTCGTTGGAGCCGATGTAGAACACCTTCGACGGCCCGGAGCTGGGGAAGGTGTCGAGCCGCACTGCGAACACGCAGAGCTTGCCGGCGCTGCCCGCCGCCTCGAAGAGCAGCCGCGGGTCGTTGTTGAACCGCGCCGGACCCGGCTCGTCCACCTGCCGGATCAGCGTCGAGTAATCCGGATCGGAGGCGAGCTTGCCGGTATCGTGCCAGATGTCGGCCTCGGCGTAGCGGCCGCTGTCGAGGCGCGCGAGGATTTCCTCGGGGTCGTTGCCCAGGTCCATGCCGAGGTTGTTGACCAGCGACACGCTGCCATCCTCGTTCACCCGCCCGTAGAGCGCGAGCTGCGTGAAGGCCGGGCCGCGCCGGATCAGCGCTCCGCCCGAGTTGTTGCATACCCCGCCCACCACCGACGCACCGATGGTGCTGGAGCCGATCACCGAGTGCGGCTCGCGGCCGAGGGGCCGGATCAGCTTCTCGAGCGCGTGCAGCGTGGAGCCGGCAAGCGCCAGCACCTGCTCGCCGCCCCTGATCAGGTCGATGCGGTTGATGCGCATGGTGTTGATCAGCACAACCTCGCGGTCATAGTCGTCGCCGAACGGCGTGGAGCCGCCGTTGAGGCCGGTATTCGCCCCCTGCATGATGACGATGCGACCGGCCTCCACGCAGGCCTTGAAGGCCTTCCACTGCTCGAGCAGCGTCCCCGGCCGCACCACCGCCAGCACCTTGCCCTCGCCGTAGCGGTAGCCCTTGCGGAAGCGGCGGTTGGCGCGCGGGTCGGTGAGCACGTGGGCCGCGCCGACGAAGCTGCGCAGCAGCGCCAG
>JBQCFF010000062.1:0-10275 GCA_051959485.1 Devosia sp.
AACTGGAAGGACATCGCCTGGATCAAGAAGCGGTTCGGCGGGCCGGTGGTGGTGAAGGGCGTGCTCGATCCCGAGGACGCGCAGCTGGCGATCGACAATGGCGCCGACGGCATCATCGTCTCCAACCACGGTGGCCGGCAGCTCGACGGGGCGCCGAGCTCCATCCGGGTGCTGCCCGAGATCGTCGATGCGGTGGGACACAAGACAGAAGTGCTGATGGATTCGGGCATCCGCTCGGGCCAGGATGTGCTGAAGGCGCTGGCGCTCGGCGCCAAGGGCACCTTCGTCGGCCGCGCCATGGCGTTCGGCCTGGGCGCCGGCGGCGAGGCCGGGGTTTCCCGGGCGCTTGAGATCATCCGCAAGGAGATGGATACCACTATGGCGCTGATGGGCGAACGCGATGTCCGGAACATCGGGCCCAAGAACGTCTACTCGAACGACCTTTTGAGGCGGCAGGGCTACTAGGGTCTTTCACGCCGGCCCTGGCGGTCCTCACACGGAGGGACGCGACCATGGGTTTGAGTGCAGCACTGACGGTACACGACCTCAAGGAGCAGGCGCGCCGGCGCGTGCCCCGCATGTTCTTCGAGTACGCCGATGGTGGCTCCTGGACGGAGTCCACCTATCGCGCCAACGAGGCCGATTTCGGCGGCATCACCTTCCGGCAGCGGGTGGCAGTCAACCTCGAGGGCCGCAGCATCGCCTCCACCATGCTCGGCCAGCCGGTCAGCATGCCGGTGGGCATCGCGCCGGCGGCGATCTCCGGGTTGCAGGTGGCCGACGGCGAGATCAAGGCGGCGCGAGCGGCCGAAAAATTCGGCATCCCGTTCGTCCTCTCGACCATGAGCATCTGCTCCATCGAGGATGTGGCGGGCGCCACCAGCCGCCCGTTCTGGTTCCAGGTCTATGTGATCCGCGACAAGGCGTTCATGGAGCAGCTGCTGGCGCGGGTGCGCGCGGCGAAATGCTCGGCGCTGGTGCTCACCATGGACCACCAGATCCAGGGCCAGCGGCACAAGGACATCCGCAACGGGCTGTCGGCGCCTCCGAAGCTCAATGCCGGCAGCATCGTGCAGATGATGGCGCGCCCGCGCTGGGCCTTCGGCATGCTCGGGGCCAGGCGGCGCACGTTCTCCAACGTCGTCGGCCATGTCCAGGGCGTCAGCGATCTCGGCTCGCTGTCGGGCTGGATACGGGAGCAGTTCGATCCGACCCTGAGCTGGGAGGAGGTCGGCTGGCTCAAGGCCCGCTTCGATGGCCCGGTGGCCGTCAAGGGCATCCTCGACGTGGAGGACGCAGTGGCGGCCGTCGCCGCCGGTGCCGATGCGATCATCGTGTCCAACCATGGCGGGCGTCAGCTCGACGGCGCTCCGTCGACCGCGCGCGTGCTGCCCGAGATCGTCGGCGCGGTGGGCGGCAAGATCGAGGTGCTGGTCGATGGCGGCATCCGCTCGGGGCAGGACGTGCTGAAGGTGCTGGCGCTCGGCGCCCACGGCGCGTTCATCGGCCGGCCGGTGCTCTATGGCCTCGGAGCCGGCGGCGAGGCCGGCGTGACGCGGGTGCTCGACATCGTGCGTGGCGAGATCGACACGACCATGGCCCTGATGGGGGAGCGCGACATCCGGAATATCGGGCCGCACAACATCTACGCCAACGATCTGCAGCGGCGGCAGGGATACTGACGGGCGGGAGCCACCCGCAGGCGGCGGAACCAGCTGGCCGGTGCTAGCTTGAGTTGTTGCGCATCAGGGGGATGACAAAATGGGTGATCGCGAGGACGCCATCCGGGCCCGGGCCTATGCCCTCTGGATGGAGTCGGGCCGGCCGGAGAGCGCGGCCATGGAATTCTGGCTGGAGGCGGAGCGGCAGGTGGACGCCGAGCACACCGCGAAGGCCGAGACGCCCCGCTCTTCCGGCGTCGAGGCGGCAACTCCCACCCGCAGCCGAGGCGAGAAGGGAAGCTGACATGGCCACCCTGGTGGGCCTCACGCAGGGGCAGATCGACCGCCTGCTGGACGACCTGGAGCAGGTCGAGAGCGGCCTCAAGTCGATGTACGACGAGCTCGCGCAGGTGCCGGTACCGCGCGAAACGCTCGCCCGCTTCGCCCAGATTCACAACCGCTACAGCTCGGCGATCACCTTCCTGCAGCGGCAGCGGGAACTGAAGGCGAGCGACCGTTCCCCCGGCGAGCGCACCTAGTCTAGCTCGGGGTGCTGCCGTCGGGCCGCCAGGTGAGCTGGGTGTAGATCTTCTTGGCCACCGCCTTCATCTCGGCATCCGGCAGGCTGCCGACCACGGTGCAGGTAATGCGGTCGTTGCTCCAGTAGAAGGCGTCGAAATTGTCGCGGGTAGCGAACTCGTAGGCGCTCTTCTCCGCCGGAGCAGCGGCGGTGATGTAGACGGTGATGCGGTCATTGGCGGCATTCTGGTACATCAGCTGGGCGGCAGGCCCGCCGGCATTGCCTTCGTAGTCGCCGGGCAGCAGCCGTCCGCCGACCAAATCGAAGCCTTCGGGGGCGAGGTCAGGCGGGTTGATGGGGCGGGCGACGCGGTTGCTCAGCCACGAGACGAGGTGGTCGCGGTCCGTGGCAGCCACCTCCACGGCGTGGCGGTTCTCCCGCACGTACAGGGAGTGCGCGGTAACGGCGAGGGCGATGAGGTTCTGGCTCTCGGGCGGTCGGTCGAGTTCGCGGATGACCCAGCCGGCGCCGGTGCCGAGGGCAAGCACCACGACCGCCGCGGCGGCCAGTTGCGCCCAGTTGAGGGTGATGCCGCGTGACCGCAGCGCCAGCTCGCGCGGCCGCAAGCGGTCGGGAATGATCTCCGGCGCGACGGACGGAAACAGCGCGGTCATTGCCTCGTTCTGGCGCTGCCAGTGCACGATTTCGGCTGCGCGGTCGGGGTTGGCAGCGAGCCAGGCTTCGACCTCCGCGGCGCGGTTGGCCGGCAGCAGCCCATCGACATAGGCGTGCAGGTCGTCCTCGGGGATGGAGGTGAGGTGCAGGGTCATTTCACGGACCGCAATCTGGGTTCGTCGCCGCTGCCGGTCAGCGCGCGCAAGGTGGCGCGGGCGCGGCTCAGTCGGGACATGACGGTGCCGATCGGTATGCTGAGGATGGTTGCTGCCTCTTCGTAGGAGACGCCTTCGAGAACGACGAGCAGCAGCGTCTCACGCTGATCGTCGGGTAGCCGTTCCAGGGCGCGGCTCAGTTCGCCGAGCGCCAGCCGGCCGGGCTGCGGGGCGGGGATCGACGGCTCGACCACCAGCGTGTCGTAGCCGACATGGTCGCCGCGGCGCCGCTCCGAACGCAGGGCGTTGCGCCACAGGTTGACGAGGATACGGAACAGCCACGCCTGCACCGGACCGGTCGGGCGAAACAGGCCGCGCTTGCGGATGGCGCGCTCGAGGCAATCCTGGACGAGGTCGTCGGCGCGGTCGGCATTCCGCGTCAAGGCGCGAGCGTAGCGGCGCAACGCCGGCACGCAGGCTTCGATCTCGTCCAGGAAGTCCATGCCTCGGCGGGCTTTCGGCTACTTTTCGACCGCAGTGTGCCAGACTTCGCCGACGCCGTCGCCGGTGGTGTCGCCGGGCTTGGTGTCCTTGACCCAGAGGTAGAGCGGCATGCCCTTGTAGGCCCACATCTTGGTGCCGTCGGTACGGTCGACGATGGTGAAGTCACCCTCCGCCTTCGCGTCGGCCGAGACCATCAGCGGCGGCCAGTTCGTGGCGCGCTTGTCGTAGCAGTTCGACACGCCGGCGGTGTCCTTGTCGTAGGTGTAGAGAGTCATGCCGTTGGCGTCGGTCAGCACTTCCTTGCCGCCGATTTCGGAGGTCTTGACGGCGCCGCTGGCATAGTCCTCGGCGAAGGCGGCAGTCGAGAGGGTGGCGAGCGCGGCAGCGCCGAGCAGGAACGCGAGTTTCATCGTCTCTTCTCCCTATGGGGTTCGACCGGTCGACAGGGCCGGCCTCGAGTGCTCAACACCGCTGCCCGCAAGTTATTCCGCGCCGCCGCAGAAAGGTGCGGGCGTCCTCCGTCGGCCCTGGGGGGGCGACTGGCGCTCCGGCGGGGCGCGAAGCAAATGGTGGACAGCGCGGGGCGAGTTCTGTTCATCTGGCTGCATGCTGGCGATGTGGTTGTGGGAGGATCGTCGCCCCAGCGGCGGCGGTGCGTTTATGCTTTGGCCAGCGAGCGCACTTATTGAGGAAACCAACAATGAAGAGACGTGAATTCTTCAAGTCGGCGGCAGTGGGTGGCGCCGCCGCAACAGTGGGGCTGGCCGCGCCGGCGATCGCCCAGTCCAACCCCAAGGTCAGCTGGCGGCTCGCCTCGTCGTTCCCGCCGGGGCTCGACACGATCTATGGCGGCGGCGAGACGCTGGCGAAGTACGTGTCGGACGCGACCGACGGCAACTTCACCATCGACGTCTTCGCAGCCGGCGAACTGGTGCCGCCCTTCGAGGTGGTGGACCCGGTGTCGGAGGGCACCATCGAGATGGCCCATACGGTGGGCTACTACTTCTCGGGCAAGGACGTCGCCTGGGCGGCGCTTTCGGCGATCCCGTTCTCGCTGAACGCCCGCGGCATGAGCGCCTGGTACTACCATGGCGGCGGGCTCGACCTCACCAACGAGTTCTTCGGCACCTACAATCTCGTCGGCTTCCCGGCCGGCAACACCGCGGCGCAGATGGGCGGCTGGTTCCGCAAGGAAATCAAGTCACTGGCCGACCTGCAGGGGCTGAAGATGCGCGTCGGGTTCGCCGGGGCGATCATGACCAGACTGGGCGTCATCCCCACCCCGATGCCGGGCGGCGAAATCTACAACGCGCTCGAGAAGGGCACGATCGACGCGGCCGAATGGGTGGGGCCGTATGACGACGAGAAGCTCGGCTTCCACAAGGTCGCGCCGTACTACTACTATCCCGGCTGGTGGGAAGGCGGGCCGACCGTCCACGCGCTCATCAACAAGGACAAGTTCGAAGGGCTGCCGGCGGCCTACCAGGCGCTGCTCAAGACCGCCTGCCAGGCGGTGAGCAACGACATGCTGGCCAAGTACGACTACCTGAACCCGACGGCGATCAAGAAGCTGGTGGCGGAGGGGGCGCAACTGCGGCCCTTCAGCCCGGAGATCATGGAAGCGAGCTTCAACGCGTCCAACGAGGTTTATGCGGAATTCGAGAAATCGAGTCCCGCCTTCGCCAGGATCTGGGGGTCGCTGAAGGCCTTCCGCAAGGACCACTACCTGTGGAACCAGGTGGCGGAGTTGAACTACGACGCCTTCCTGCAGGCGCAGCAGCGCGCCGGGAAGCTGGCCGACACGGCCGACTAGCCGAACGGGGGCCCGGCCTTGCCGGGCCCTTCTCCTCCCGGAGGCATCGCGCCCCGACGCACCCGCCTCGCCAATGTGCCTAGTTGAAGTTGGGCAGGGGCGGGGCCTCGAAGGTCGGGGCAGGGGGCGCGCCGAAAGTGGGGGGCGGCGGCGCCTCGAAGGTCGGGGCGGTTCCGAGGCCGTCAAACGGCGGCAGCGTGATCTCGACGGTGGTGGGGTCGACCGCGGGCCCCTTGTCGAGGAAGAAGGTGACGAGCTCGGGCCAGATGATCAGCGCGGCGACGAGGATCAGCTGCAGCACCAGCCAGGGGATGGCGCCGAGATAGATGTCGCGCGTCTTCACCTGCTCGCGGGGCACGATGCCGCGCAGGTAGAACAGCGCGAAGCCGAAGGGCGGATGCATGAAGCTGGTCTGCATGTTGGCGCAGATCATCACGCCCAGCCAGACGAGGTCGATGCCGAGCGCGTTGGCCGTCGGCACCAGCAGCGGCAGCACGATGAAGGCGATCTCGAAGAAATCGAGGAAGAACGCCAGCACGAAGATGAAGACGTTGACGAACACCAGGAAGCCGACGACGCCGCCCGGCAGGTGCGAGAGCAGGTGCTCGATCCAGTGACCGCCGCCAACGCCCTGGAACACCAGCGAAAAGACGCGCGCGCCGAGCAGGATGAACACCACCATGGCGGTGAGCCGCATGGTGGAGGTCATGCCCTCCCACATCAGCGTCCAGGTGAGGCGGCGATTGAACCAGGCGAGGATGATGGCGCCGACAACGCCCATCGCGCCCGCTTCGGTGGGGGTGACCAGGCCGAGCAGGATGGTGCCGAGCACGAGGAAGATCAGCGCCAGGCTCGGCACCATGCCGCGGATGATCTTGCTCCACAGCGGCCAGCCGCGCAGCGTCCTGGCTTCGGGCGGCAAAGCCGGGACATCCTGCGGGCGTATGATCGACAAGATCAGCACCCAGGCGGCAAACAGCAGCACCTGCAGGATCGAGGCGCCGGTGGCGCCGATATACATTTCGCCCGGGCTGCGCTGCAGCTGGTCGGCCAGCACGATCAGCACCAGCGAGGGCGGGATCAGCTGCGTGATGGTGCCCGAAGCGGCGATGATGCCGGTGGCATGGCGCACGTTGTAGCCGTAGCGCATCATCACCGGCAGCGAGATCAGGCCCATGGCGATGATCGAGGCGGCCACAGTGCCGGTGATGGCGCCGAGGATCGCGCCGACGATGATCACGGCGTAGCTGAGGCCGCCACGGACCGCGCCGAAGAGCTGGCCGAAGCCTTCGAGCAGATCCTCGGCAAGGCCGGACTTCTCGAGGATGACGCCCATGAAGGTGAAGAACGGGATGGCGAGCAGCAGCTCGTTACTGAGCACGCCGTAGAGCTGGTAGGTGAGGTTGCCGAGGAACGCGGGGGCGATCAGCCCCAGTTGGATGGCCACCAGGCCAGAGAACAGCCCGACCGCGGCGAGAGAGAAGGCTGCGGGATAACCGATGACGAGGAAGACGACGAGACCGCCAAACATGACGGGTGCCATGTTGTCGTGCAGGAACTCGATCATTGCAGCGGTTTCTCGTAGGCGAATTCGCGGTGGTAGCTGCTGGTGAGCGCCGCGATGCATTTGATGATCTCGGCGATGCCCTGCAGCATCAGGATGCCGAAGCCGAGCGGCAGCATCAGCCGCACCGGCCAGCGCGGCAGGCCGCCGGCGGCGTTCGAGTAGATGTTCTGCACCCAGGCCTGCACGAACCACGGCCAGGTGTACCAGATCAGCAGGATGCAGAGCGGCATCAGGAAGAACAGGCCGCCGAGCAGGTCGATCCAGGTGCGGGCGCGCTCGGAAATGGCACCGTAGAGCAGGTCGACGCGCACGTGCTCGTTGACCTTCAGGGTCCAGGCGCCGCCCAGCATCACCATGCCCCCGAACATGTACCAGACGGACTCGGAGAGGACGTTGGAGTATTGGGTGTAGAGCGACACGAGGCCGCCGAAGAACCCGGTGCCGGTGCTGCGCTCGAGCCAGAGCATGCCGCTGATCGAGTAGCGGAAGACGGCATTGAAGGCCGACAGCAGGGCCGAGAACAGCACCAGCCAGACCGCAACCAGGCCGACCCAGCGACTGATCCCGTCGATGACGCGGGTGACGCGCAAAGCGAACGACACGGAGGGCCCCCCTCTCTCCGCTTCCGCCCGACGCAAGGCGGCCCTGACCAAAACGGCCGGACTGCAGGTCCGGCCGTTCAAAAAGCACCATGCGCCGGGTAGGGGCGTCAACCCCGGAAAGAAACTGGGGCGATTGCGGCGAGCCCGGACTGGCCGTCAGCTCATCGCGACAATGCCGGGCATAGCTGCTAAAGTATTGACAGGGTGGGCGACGCGGATGGAGGGCAACGTGCCGCTGGTTCCGGATGAAGATCAGGTTGTCGTTCGCATTTACGACGCGCAGTTCGGTAGATTGCGTGGCATCGTCAAGGCGGCAGGACGTGGCGTCGACCAGGAGCGCCAGGCCGGCCGCTGGGTGCAATTCGGCCTCGAGGCAATGCTGGCCGGCGACGGCGACGAAGCGTTGCTGCCCGCCGCGCGAGCCGCTGTGTTGCGGCAGCAACAGCAACAGCAGCAGCAACAACAACAACAACAGCAACAGCAGCAGCAACAGCAGCAGCAGCAGATGGACCTGCCATCGACCGAGGCGGTCGATGGTTCGCTTGCAGGCAGGCCGACGCTGGATTCGGGTGGCCCCTGGCCGACGGGCGGCAAGGGCAAGTAGCAGCCGGCAATGTTTTCAAGCCTGCCAAACCTCGCCGACAGGCCGTTCATCGTGGGCTTCCTGGTGCCGACACTGGCGCTGCTGCTGTGCATTGCCCTGCTGTTTGCCGACCAACCGTTCGGACAGGCCATCCTGGCTGCAGCTGCCGGGGGCGAGGGGATCGAGAGCATCCTCGCCGCCGTAGTGCTGGTGTGGTTCGTCGCCATCGGGCTGATGATGCTGAACCGACCGCTGATGCAGGTGCTCGAGGGATACCACGGGCCGCTGGCGTGGCTGGGCCGAGCCGACGCGAAGCGCGCCGAGTTCAGGCGGCGCGATGCCGAGATCCAGGCGCTGCGGGCCGAGCACCGGCAGCTCGGCGACGCGTTTCCCGGCGAGAAGCGCGAGCTGCATGACACGCTGACGGCCCGCTTCGTGCTCGATTTTCCCGCGGAGGAGCGGCTGGTGCTCCCGACCAGCTTCGGCAACACCCTCCGCGCCTTCGAGGACTATCCGCGCATCATGCACGGCGCCGACAGCATCCCGCTCTGGCCGCACATCGTCGCCGTGGCCGATACGGCGTTCCTGGCCGTGGTCGAGGATGCGCGGGCGCAGGTCAATTGCCTCGTCAACCTGCTGCTGGTGGGGCTGCTGGTGATGGGGCTGGCCATCGGCCGGCTGGTGCTGGGCGATGGCAGCTTCGTGACGCTTGCGCAGGATGGCCAGGCCTTCGTGCTGGTGCGGTCGGCCGACTATCTGTTCGTGCTGGTTGCCTTGGCAGCGCCGATCGGCAGCCTAGTCGCCTACCGCATGGCGGTGGAGCGGGCGCGAGTCTGGGGTGGCCTGGTGAAGGCCGCCTTCGACCGCTACCTGCCGGTGCTCGGCGAGCACCTGGGGCTCGACCCGGAGGCGGATGACACGACGCGGATGGCATTCTGGCAGGCGGTGAGCCGCCGCCTCACCTACCGGCGGCCCATCACCACGGCGGAATGGCAGCGCTTCGGCAAGGTCAGGAAACCCGCGCCGCAGCCCGAGGAACCGATGTAGCGTTCAACTCCGGCAGGCTCGCTGCCTCTCCCGGCCGACTTCCGGCCGAGAGAGCCCTGCGAAGCTTCAGGCCATGCTGTCGGAGGTGGTCTGGCCGATGGCCCAGGTGACGCCGTAGGGGTCCTTCAACTGGCCGTAGATGTCGCCCCAGAACTGCTTCTCGAGCGGCATGCCGACCGTGCAGCCGGCGGCAACGGCGCGATCCCACCATTCCTGCGCGTTGGCGACGTTGAGATGCAGGTTGAAGCCCTGCGGCTGCACCCACGGCACGCCGTATTCCGGGAACGAGTCGCTCATGTAGATCGTGCTGCCGTTCACGGTGAACTGGCAATGCATGTAGCGCTTGCCGTCGTCGGCCATCATCGGCTTCACGTCGGTGGCGAGGAACGCCTTCTTGTAGAACTCGGCCGCCGCCGGGGCATCGGACGGGGAGATGTAGGGCACGACGCCCTGGGTCTCTGGCATGCTTTCCTCCTCTTGATGAGGCGGGGAGTATGGCACGGATAGCGTGACGGGATGAAGGCGGGTGGGGACCCGCCTTCTCGTCCCGGTCTCAGCCCTCCAGCCACTGCACCTGCTCGGGCGTCAGCCGGATGTCGAAAGCTTTGAGGCTGTCGTCCAGCTCGTGCAGGGTGCGCGGCCCGATCAGCGGGATCGAGGGGAAGGGCTGGGCCAGCACGTAGGCGAGGGCGACGTGGATCGGGCTCTTGCCGAGTTTCTGCGCCAGTTCGACCGCGCGATCGCGACGGCCGAAGTTCTGGTCGTTGTACCAGGTCTCGACCAGTTCCCTGCTGCCCAGCTTGTCCCGCCCGGCGCGCTCGGTGAAGAAGCCGCGCGCCTGGCTCGACCAGGAGAAGTTCGGGATCTGCCGGTCGATCAGCCACTGCTTGAACTCGGGGGTGGAGGCGGTGACGCAGCCGGCCCAGAGCGGCTTCAGCATTTCGGCGAGCGCGAAGTTGTTGCTGAGCGCCCCCGGCCGCTGCTTGCCGGTGCGGTCGGCATAGGCAATGGCCTCGTCGAAGCGCTCCCTGGTCCAGTTCGAACCGCCGAACGGCCCGCGGATACGGCCCTTCTTCACCTCGGCATCCATGGCGTCGACGAACTCGCCGACCGGCACGTCGAGGTTGTCGCGGTGCATGAAGTAGATG
>JBQCFF010000063.1:0-10065 GCA_051959485.1 Devosia sp.
AGCGCGGTGGCGAACTCGATCAGCTCCATGCAGCTCGAGGGCTCGTCGCCGGCGCCGACTGAATAGACCACGCCCAGCTTGTCGGCCTGCTGCTTCAGGTACGGGCCGATGGTGACGTCGGCCTCGACGTTCATCATCACCAGGTGCTTGCCGTGCTCCATCGCCATCAGGTCGTAGTCGGCGGCGACGCCCGGCTTGCCGGTGGCGTCGATCACCACGTCGATCAGCGGGTTCGTGACCATGGTCTCGACCGAGGTAACGGCCATCTTGCCGGCCTCGATCGCGGCGGTGACCTTCGACTGCGTGTCCGCCTCCACCGCATGGGAGTCGTCGCCATAGGCGATGGCCATCGCGGCGCGGGCGGTGTGCGGGCGGCGGGTGGCGATAGCGGCGACCTCGATGCCGCGCATCAGCGCGCCCTGCGTGACGAGGTCGGTGCCCATTTCGCCCGAGCCGATCACGCCGATGCGGATCGGGCGGCCTTCGTCGGCGCGCTGCTTCAGGTCGCGGGCGATGCCGGTCAGGTGCACGTTGGTGAGGGGAACGGGCGGAGAGTTGGCCTTCATGGCCCGGTGCTCTATCACTGTGTGCAAGCCATTGGAACAGAACAAGATGACGGGACAGCTGGAAGTCGGCCGCGAGGGAAGCCTGGGCATCATCGCGCTCAACCGGCCCGAGGCGATCAACGCGCTGAACTTCGAGATGGTCCGCGGCATCACCGGCACGCTCGAGCAATGGCGCGACGACGACGGCATCCGCGCCGTGCTGTTCGAGGGGCGGGGGCCGCGCGGCTTCTGCGCCGGCGGCGACGTGCGGGCGGCGCGCCAGCAGGTGCTCGACGGCACCCCGGAGGCGGCCGACGCGTTCTTCGCCGCCGAGTATTTCATGAACGGGCTGATCGCCACCTTCCGCAAGCCGACGGTGGCGCTGTCGCACGGCATCGTGATGGGCGGCGGCATCGGCATCGCCGGGCACTGCCGCTACCGCTTCACCACCCCGGATGCGAAGTTCGCCATGCCCGAGGCGGCGATCGGCTTCGTCTCGGACATCGGCATCAACCACATCATGGGCAAGGCGCCGCTGCACCGGGCGCTGCTGTTCCTGCTCAGCGGGGTCACGGTGGGTCCGGCCGACGCGCTGGCGCTGGGGCTAGCCGACTGCGTCTACGACCCGGCCCGGCGCGCGGCGCTGCTGGGCGCCGTCGCCGCGGCGGCCGCCGCCGACGAGCCCGAGCTGGCGCTGCTGCGGCTGGTGCAGGCCGAGATGCTGGCCGGCGGCGAGGAGGCCTTCGTCTTCACCGCCGATGCGCATGCCGGGCTCGACTGGAGCGACCCGGCGGCGATCGTCGACGGGGTGGCCGATCCCATGCTGTCGGCGGCGCTCAAGGCGCGCTCGCCGACCAGCCTCGTCGCCATCCTCGAGAGCCATCTCGCCGCCCGCCGCCTGCCGGGCATCGGCGAGGTGCTCGCCGCCGACCTGGCGCTGGCGCAGCTGCTGTGCCGGTGGCCGGATTTCGCCGAAGGGGTGCGGGCGGTGCTGGTCGACCGGGACGGCCAGCCGCGCTGGCAGCCGCCCGGCCTCGAGGCGGTGCCGCGGGCGGCGATCCGGGCCGCCATCGCCGCCGCCACTGGTTCGCAGTTGGTCTGAACTTAGCGATTCTTAAACCGTTGCCAGCCGATGCTGCGGCCCGGGAACCAGAAGGTTTGGGGGCACCTGGGGGGCATGGCCCAATCGCGCAGCAAAACTGTCGCCTTGCCGGCGATCGTCGATCTCGACGCGCTCGATGCGATTCGCGACGTGCTGATGGACGCGGTCGAGGCCGGCCCGGTCACGGTCAGCGGCGCCGTCGTCGAGCGCGTGGCGACCAATGCGCTGTTCATGCTGATGAGCGCGGCCGAAACCGCCCGGCGCAACAATTTTGCTTTCGCGGTCACCGAGCCCAGCGAGCCGCTGCGGCTCGCGGTGGAGCGCCTTGGGCTCGGCAGCCAGTTCGCCGCGATGATGGAAGGATAGTTTCGTATGCGTGTTCTGACGGTGGACGATTCCCGCACCATCCTGGCGATGCTGCACCATACCCTTTCCAATGCCGGCTTCGAGGTGCTGCAGGCGGAGGACGGGCAGAAGGGCCTCGACGTGCTGAGGAACGAGAGCGTCGACGTGGTCATCACCGACATCAACATGCCGGTGATGGACGGCATCGAGTTCATCCGCAATGTCCGCGCCTCGGGGCTGCACAACTCGCTGCCCATCCTGATCCTCACCACCGAGACCAGCCAGGACAAGCGCGACCAGGGCCGCGCCGCCGGCGGCACCGGCTGGATCGTCAAGCCGTTCGACCCCGAGAAGCTGATCTCGGTCATCCACCGCGTCGTCCACTGAGCTTTCCCGCGCGTCTCGCCTCCAAGAGCCCAGAAGGGTTTCGTTCCAGACTATGAGCGACCTCGACGACTTCAAGGCCACCTATTTCGACGAGTGCTCCGAGCTGCTGCTCGAGCTCGAGGAGCAGTTCCATGCCATCGAGGACGGCGACCGCTCCAGTGACCGGCTGAACGCGGTGTTCCGCGCCATCCACTCGATCAAGGGTGGCGGCGGCGCCTTCGGCTTCGCCGACCTGGTCGGCTTCGCCCATGTCTACGAGACGCTGCTCGACCATGTGCGCGACGGTCGGGTGGAGCTGTCCGAGCACGTCGCCGCCCTCTGCATCCGGGCCAACGACATCGTCGCCGATTTCGTCGCCGCGGCGCGGGACGGCGTGGCGCTCGCCCCCGGCTACGGCGCCGACGAGAAGGCGCAGTTCGACGCGCTGACCGCCAGCGACCCGGACCTCGGCGGCGAGCCGATGGAGGAGTTCGACATCGACTTCGTGCCGGTGATGGTCACCATCCCGGGCGCCGAGGACGACGCGCTGCCGCCGCCGGTCGAGCTGGCGCCGGCGCTGGCCGACAGCTTCGAGGCGCCGCCGATGGCGCAGGGCACCCGCTGGACCATCCGCTTCACCCCGCATGGCGAGCTCTATGCGCGCGCCAACGATCCGCTGCTGCTGTTCCGCGAGCTCGCGACGCTCGGCCAGCTGCAGGTCGAGGCGCGGCTGGAGGAGATTCCGCCGCTCGCCGATTTCGAGCCGTTCGGCGTCTATTGCAGCTGGGAGATCACCCTCGCCACAACGACCGCCGGCGAGGCGCAGATCGCCGAGGTGTTCGAGTTCGTCGACGGCAACTGCGACCTGGAGATCGTCTCGGCGCTGAGCCTCGCGCCCCCGGCCGCGCCGGTCCCGAGCTTCGCGGAGCTTGCCGGCATCGAGCTCGACAGCGAGCAGGACGAGGCAGCGCTCGACGCCGGGGTGGAGGAGGCCGAAGCCGCCCCCGGCACCGTGCTCAGCTTCGCCGAACTGGCCGAGGCGATGAAGCCGGCGCTGAAGGCGGCGCCCCCCGCCATGCCGGCGCCGCTCGTCCCGGCCGCGCCGGCCGACGAGCATGAGGGCGAGCACGACCGCCGCAGCGGCGCCGAGGACCGGCGCAACGGCGTGCAGTCGATCCGCGTCGACCTCGACAAGATCGACCGCGTCGTCAACATGGTGGGCGAGCTGGTGATCACCCAGTCGATGCTCACCCAGCAGATGGACGAGACGCTGCGGGCCCGCTACCAGGAGCTGGTGCGCGGCCTCGAGGTGCTGGCGCAGACCACCCGCGGGCTGCAGGATTCGGTGATGGCGATCCGCGCCCAGCCGGTGAAGACCGTATTCAGCCGGATGCCCCGGCTGGTGCGCGAGCTCGCCGCCAAGACCGGCAAGAAGATCCGGCTCGAGACCATCGGCGAGAATACCGAGATCGACAAGACGATCATCGAGCAGCTCTCCGACCCGCTCACCCACATGATCCGCAACTCGGCCGACCACGGCATCGAGTCGCCCGAGCAGCGGGCCGCGGCGGGCAAGCCCGAGGGCGGCGTGATCCGGCTGTCGGCGGAGCAGGCGGGCGGCAACATCCTCATCGCCGTCGAGGACGATGGCGGCGGTATCAACCGCGAGCGCGTGCTGCAGGTGGCGCGCGATCGCGGCGTGGTCGGCCCCGAGCAGGCGCTCACCGACGAGCAGATCGACCAGCTGATCTTCGCCCCCGGCTTCTCCACCGTGTCCGAGGTGTCCGACATTTCCGGCCGCGGCGTCGGCATGGACGTGGTGCTCTCCAACATCAAGAAGATCGGCGGCTCGGTGCACGTGAAGAGCCG
Source organism: Devosia sp. (assembly GCA_051959485.1). Taxonomy (GTDB): domain Bacteria; phylum Pseudomonadota; class Alphaproteobacteria; order Rhizobiales; family Devosiaceae; genus Devosia_A. Next base: position 4,228 of record JBQCFF010000063.1, read on the forward strand.
GACCGGCCGCGGCACGCGGATGACGCTGCGGCTGCCGCTCACCCTCGCCGTGCTCGACGTCATGCTGGTCAAGGTGGCCGGCTCGCCCTACGTCATCCCGCTGTCTTCGATCGTCGAGACGATCCAGTGCGCCCGCGCCAACTTCTCGCGCATGCCCACCGGCGGGCAGGTGCTGCAGGTGCGCGGCGAGTACGTGCAGGTCATCGACCTCGCCAGCCGCTTCGCCATGCACACCGGCCTCGGGCGCGACAACCGCTTCGTTGTGCTCTGCGAGGCCGAGGGCGGCGTGAAGGTGGCGCTGGTCGTCGACGACATCATCGGCCAGCAGCAGGTGGTGATCAAATCGCTGGAAGAGAACTTCCAGTCCATCGAAGGCATCGCCGGCGGCACCATACTGGGTGACGGCAACGTGGCCCTGATCGTCGACGTGCAGGGCCTCAAGTCGGCAACCGCGACGCACAAGAGCGCCGCCTGACGGAACACCAAGCAGCCGGGCAGAAGCCCGGCGGAATAGGCAAGAACATGGAAGCCCTGGCCTTCAAGGACGACATCGCCGGCGCCACCGGCGTCGCGGCCGCCAACTCGCTGCAGCTGATCGCCTTCTCGATCGGCGAGCAGACCTACGGCGTCGAGATCACCACCGTGCGCGAGATCCGCGCCTGGAACGGCGCCACGCCGCTGCCCAACACGCGCGAGTTCGTGCGCGGCGTGATCAACCTGCGCGGCACCATCGTGCCGATCTTCGACCTGCGCGCCCGCTTCGGCGAAGGCCAGACCTCGCCCACCAAGAACCACGTCGTGGTGGTGATGAGCGTCGGCGAGAAGTGGGTCGGCATCCTCGTCGACGCGGTCAGCGACATCCTCACCGTCTCCAAGGACGACATCCACAACGTCCCCGAGGGCAACTCGATCGATACCGAGCTGCTCAACGGTATCGTCACCCACGACAGCCGCATGGTCGGCCTCATCGACCTCCATGCCGTCGTCTCCGGCGCCAAGATGGACGCCTGACGCGGGCCACCAGAGGTTCCGCACAGGGCGCCCCAGGGGCGCCCCTCGCCTTTCCGGCGTTGGGTCTGTTCCACGTGAATCACCCGCAGATTCAGCGCGCTCAGCCGCCTTCCTCCCCCTTGGTGGGGGAGGTAGCGTCGCTAGGAGCGAAGCGACGTAGCAGAGCTAGGGAGCGGGGGCAGTGTCGGTCGTGCGCCCCGCCCAAGCAACCGGCCGCGCCCCCTCTCCCTAGTTCCGCTAGGCGGCAAGCCGCCAAGCGCCACTACCCTCCCCCGCCAGGGGGGAGGAGACGCCGCTACGTGACCACCGCCCCAGCAGCGCGAGCCCTCCCTCCCCCTTGTGGGGAGGGTAGCGGTTCTAGGAGCGAAGCGACGTAGCAGAGCTAGGGTGGGGGTACGCCACGCCTCGCAGGAGAACGGGGTCGTGCCAGCGCGCGTTGCTCCCTCCTCCACCGCCTCCGGCGGTCCCCCTCCCCCGCAAGCGGGAGAGGATACCTGCCGTCCACCACCCCGGCCTCGCGCCACCCTTCTCCCGCTTGCGGGGCTTCGAGCCGGGCCGAAGGCAAAATCGCTCCAGTGGAGCGATTTTAGGTGAGAAGGCCTTGAGAGCTATGCTCGAAAGGCAGGTGCCCGGCAGGGCGGAAGGGGGGAGCAACAAGCTCAGGCTACCGGGAGGAGCCGCCGACCGTTCCCTTGGCATCCCCGTCCAACTCCACCTCGGTGACCGGCGAGGCTCCTGTCTCGCTTCCATTGCGGACTACCCGCGTCGGGGCACCAGCCTCGCCGGTCCCGCCCACTGCTCACTAACCCGAGGCACACGCCGGCGGGGGCATCGGCGCGCCCAAAAACTGTCCGGCCGCTCCGGCACCCGGCCCATGATTCGCCGCAGTTTTGCGCGTGTGTCATCTTGCGCGGGCATAGGCGTTCCCCCATGTTCGTCGCTGCCACAATTGCAACCAGCAGCAGGGTAATGCCCGCCGGAGGTTCGACGCGATGCCCCACAGCACCCCCCTGATCTCCATGATCGTCGCGGGGCTGGTTCTCGCCTTCGTCCTCGGGGCCATCGCCAATCGCCTGCGGCTGCCGCCGCTGGTGGGCTACCTGATCGCCGGCGTGCTGGTGGGGCCGAACACGCCGGGCTTCGTCGGTGACATCGAGCTCGCCACCGAGCTCAGCGAGATCGGCGTCATCCTGCTGATGTTCGGCGTCGGCCTGCATTTCTCGCTGAAGGACCTCTTGAGCGTGCGGGCGCTCGCCATTCCCGGCGCGCTGGTGCAGATCGGCGGCGCCACGGCGCTCGGGCTCGGGCTGGCGCTGCTGCTCGGCTGGTCGCCGGGGGCCGGGCTGATCTTCGGCCTCGCGCTCTCGGTCGCCTCCACCGTGGTGCTGCTCAAGGCGCTGCAGGACCGGCACATGGTCGAGAGCGAGAAGGGCCGCATCGCCGTCGGCTGGCTGATCGTCGAAGACATCGCCATGGTGCTGGCGCTGGTGCTTATCCCGGCCATCGCCTCGATCTACGGGGTGGAAGCCGCCAAGCTGCACGACCCGTTCGTCGATCTCGTCGAGCGCTTCACCGGCCCGCTGGGGCTGCTCGGCATCATTGGCGTCACCGTGGTCAAGCTCGCCGCCTTCGTCGGTTTCATGCTGGTGGTGGGGCGCCGGGTGATCCCGTTCGTGCTGCACTATACCGCCCATACCGGCAGCCGCGAGCTGTTCCGGCTGGCGGTGCTCGCCATCGCCCTCGGCGTCGCCGCCGGGGCGGCCTACCTGTTCGGCGTGTCGCTGGCGCTCGGCGCCTTCTTTGCCGGCATGATCCTCTCCGAAAGCGAGCTCAGCCACCGCGCCGCCAACGAGACCCTGCCGCTGCGCGACGCCTTCGCGGTGCTGTTCTTCGTCGCCGTCGGCATGCTGTTCGACCCCTCGATCATCGTGCGCGACCCGCTGCCGGTGATTGCCACGCTGCTGATCATCCTCGTGGGCAAGTCGGTGTTCTCGTTCCTGATCGTGCGCGCCTTCCGGCAGCCGGTCTCGACGGCGCTCACCATCTCGGCCAGCCTGGCGCAGATCGGCGAGTTCTCGTTCATCCTCGCGGCGCTCGGCGTCGGGCTCGGCATCCTGCCGCCCGAGGGGCGCGACTTGATCCTCGCCGGCTCGATCATCTCGATCGTGCTCAACCCGCTGCTGTTCATGGCGCTCGATGCGCTGCGCCCGCGGCTCGAACGGAATTTCGGCACGGCCCAGCCCGAAGCCGCCGCCACCCGCACCGAGCCGGGCTTCGCCCCGGCGGCGCCGACCGAACCCGAGATGGTGCCGGAGGAGCAGCCGGAACAGGCGACCGCCAGGACCGGCCACGCCATCCTCGTCGGTTACGGCCGGGTCGGCAGCGTGGTGGCCGAGGCGCTGCTCGAGCGGCACGCGAACTTCCTCGTCGTCGAGGATGCCGAGGCGCGGGTGAACGCGGCCCGCGCCAAGGGCATCGAGGTGATCGTCGGCAACGCGGCGGGCTCGCGGGCGCTGAACCTCGCCAATGTGGACGTCGCCGCCACCGTCATCGTCGCCATCCCGAACGCCTTCGAGGCGGGGCAGGCGGTGGAGCAGTCGCGCAAGCACAACCCCAGGGCGCTGATCGTCGCCCGGGCCCATTCCGACGAGGAAGGGGAGCACCTGAGGTCGCTCGGCGCCGACGTGGTGGTGCTGGGCGAGCGGGAAATCGCCATGGGCATGGTCGACGTGGTCAACCGCGACTCGAGCGCGCTCGCCGCGATCACCGCCGCCGATGCGGTGGAATCGGCGCTCGGCCCGCTCGCCGCCGCCGCGCCGGCCCCAGGCCCGGAAGAGTCGGCGCCGGCGCCGAAGCTGGCGGCCGATCCCAACCTGCTCGCCGAGGCGATCGAGGCCGCGCATATCCAGCACCCCGACACCGGTCCGGCCGAGCCGCCCTACGTCGTCTCGTCGCTGGGCGAGGAGCCGGATGCGGCGCCCGACGAGCATCCGATCTCCGAGGTGGTGGAGATGACGCCCGAGCAGCGGCTGGCGCCGCTGGTGCCGACGACGCCGCGGCCGGCCACGCCCGCGACCCGGGCGGGCGATCCGTTCAACCCCGAAGTGCCGCCGCCGGTGGAGGAGAAGGTTTGATGCCGTTCACCGCGTTGTGGTTTGGCAATGGCGGCCCGGCGGCGTCCGGTCTATAGCGAAGGAAAGACGGGGTGATCGTGCGCCCCGAGTGCCGCATCGATGATCTCGCAAAAAGCCAAATACGCGCTCCGGGCCCTGGTGGCGCTCTGCCGCATCCCGTCCGGGGACTCGCTGATGATCTCCGAGATCTCGCGCGAGCAGGCGATCCCGAAGAAGTTCCTCGAGCAGATCCTCCTGGAGCTGAAGCGCGCCGGCATCGTGATGAGCCGCCGCGGCCGGCTCGGCGGCTACGTGCTGCTGCGCTCCGCCGACGAGATCACCTTCGGCGAGGTGCTGCGGCTGATCGACGGGCCGATCGCCCCGCTGCCCTGCCTCAGCAAGATCGCCTATCGCCGCTGCACCGACTGTGCCGACGAGGGCACCTGCGAGATCCGCCACGTCTTCGCCCGGGTCACCCTCGCCACCCGCGAGGTGCTCGACCGCACTACCCTGGCCGATGCGGTGAAGAGCCGGACCGAGGACGTGCTGCTCGCCTGAGCTCAGTGGAAGTTCCGCCCCGAGGGCAGGGCGGCGCGGGCCTGCCGGCGCAGCATCTCCTGCCGCCGGCGTTCGCTCTCGTCCCGCGGGCGGGGCGGCCCGGACTTGCCCTCGTCGGCCCGCATCAGCAGCTGGTCCCCAAGGTCGACCCCCTGCGCGATCTCCAGCAGGCGCGGCGTGAGGTCGTGGAAGTCGTGCGCCACGAGGTGCACGACCAGCCCCTCGCGCTGCAGCTTGCCGCGCACCGCCATGGCGCGCGCTCCCAGCACCACCTTGCGGTGGAGCTTGAAGGTCTTGGGCCAGACGATGATGTTGGCGACGCCGGTCTCGTCCTCGAGCGTGGCGAAGATGACGCCGCTCGCGGTGCCTGGCTGCTGCCGCACCAGCACCAGGCCGGCGGCTTCCACCCAGGCGCCGTCGCGCTGGTCCACCAGGTCGGCGCAGCGCACGGTGCGGCGGCGATCCAGCTCGGGACGCATGAAGCTCAGCGGGTGACCCTTCAGCGACAGGGTGGTGGTGCGGTAGTCGTGCACTACGCCTTCGCCCGCCGGCATCGGCGGCAGCTCGCCGCGGGCGTCGTCGGCCTGCTCGGGGCGCTTGCCGACCGAGAACAGCGGCAGCCGTTCCGCCCCCGCCGAGCCGCGGAGGCCGCGAACGGTCCACAGCGCTTCGCGGCGGTTCAGGCCGAGCGAGCCGAAGGCATCGGCTTCGGCCAGCTTTTCCAGCGTCTCGACCGGGATGCCGGTCCTGAGCCAGAGGTCGCGGATCGAGCCGTAGCCGCTGCCGCGCCGGGCGACGATCAGGTTGGCATGCGCTTCCCTGAGCCCCGTGACCTGCCGCAGGCCCAGCCGGATGGCACGATCCGACCAGATGTCCTCGCGCATCTCGGCGTGCTGCCGGCGGATGCGGTCGCGCGCCGAGGTGCTGTCCTCGAGCACGTGGATGTAGTCGGAGCGGTTCACGTCCACCCCGCGCACCTCGACGCCGTGCTCGATGGCGTCGCGGACGAGCTGCGCCGGGGCGTAAAAGCCCATCGGCTGGCTGTTGAGCAGGGCGCAGGCGAACACGTCGGGGTAGTGGCACTTCATCCAGCACGAGGCATAGACCAGCAATGCGAAGCTCGCGGCGTGGCTCTCGGGGAAGCCGTACTCGCCGA
>JBQCFF010000064.1:0-4992 GCA_051959485.1 Devosia sp.
GTGGCGCGGACGGCGGAGCACTGCTTCATGCCGGTCACCGTCGGCGGCGGGGTGCGCAAGCTCGAGGACATCCGCCGGCTGCTGCTGGCCGGCGCCGACAAGGTGTCGATCAACTCGGCCGCCGTCAGCGACCCCGATTTCATCTCGCGCGCCGCCGACAAGTTCGGCGACCAGTGCATCGTCGTCTCGGTCGACGCCCGCAAGCGGCTGACCCAGGCGCCCGGGCAGGACAACCGCGACGCCTGGGAGATCTTCACCCATGGCGGGCGCAACCCCACCGGGCTCGATGCGGTCGAGTTCGCGGCGAAGATGGTGGAGCGCGGGGCAGGGGAACTGCTCGTCACCTCCATGGACCGCGACGGCACCCGCTCGGGCTTCGACCTGCAGCTCACCCGCGCCATCGCCGATGCCGTGCACGTGCCGGTGATCGCCTCGGGCGGCGTCGGCTCGCTCGACGACCTGGTGGCGGGCGTCGTCGAGGGGCACGCCTCGGCGGTGCTGGCCGCCTCGATCTTCCACTTCGGCACCTATACCGTGCCCGAGGCCAAGGCCTACATGCAGGCCCATGGCATCGCCATGCGCAACGACGGCAGCTTCGGAGGCCCGAAATGAGCTTCACCCTCGAAACCCTCGACGCGCGGATCGCCGACCGCGCCGCTGCCTCGCCGGAGGAGAGCTACACCGCCAAGCTGCTCGCCGCCGGCATCCAGCGCGTGGCCCGCAAGCTGGGCGAGGAAGCGACCGAGGCGGTGATCGCCGCCGTCGCCGACGACCGCGAGGGCCTCAGGGGCGAGGCCGCCGACGTGCTCTATCACCTGCTCGTGCTGCTCCGGGCCGCCGACGTGCCGCTGGGCGAGGTGATGGCCGAACTGGAAGCCCGTACCGCGCAGTCGGGCATTGCCGAAAAGGCCGCGCGCCCGAAGGGCAGCGTCTGATGGCGAAGCGCAAGCTGGAGCTGCAGCCCTACCATCAGTTCAGCAAGGCCGAGTGGGCGAATTTCCGCGCCGACGAGCCGATGACGCTCGACGCGTCCGACATCCAGCGCCTGCGCGCCCTCACCGACCCGATCTCGCTGGAGGAGGCCGAGCAGGTCTACCTGCCGCTCTCGCGCCTGATCTCGCTCTATGTCGAGGCGACGCAGGAGCTGCACCGCGCCTCCACCCGCTTCCTCGGCGCCGATGGCCGCAAGGTGCCCTACATCATCGGCGTCGCCGGCTCGGTGGCCTCGGGCAAGTCCACCACCTCGCGCATCCTGCAGGCCCTGCTCCGCCGCTGGCCGACCTCCCCCAAGGTGGACCTCGTCACCACCGACGGCTTCCTCTACCCGATGGCGAAGCTCGCGGAGCTGAACCTCTCCGACCGCAAGGGTTTCCCGGAGAGCTACGACCGCCCGGCGCTGATCAAGTTCCTCGCCGACATCAAGTCGGGCAAGCCGAGCGTCGGCGTGCCGGTCTATTCGCACCTGCTCTACGACATCGTGCCGGGCGAGGAGATCATCATCGACCGTCCCGACATCCTGATCGTCGAGGGCCTCAACATCCTGCAGCCCGGCGAGCTGCCGAAATCCGGCCGGCCGATCCTCTTCGCCTCCGACTTCATCGATTTCTCGATCTTCATCGACGCCAGCGAGGCCGACCTGACCGACTGGTTCATGGCCCGCTTCCGCACCCTGAGGCAGACCGCCTTCGCCGACCCCAACAGCTTCTTCCACAGGTTCAGCCAGTTGAGCGCCGCGGAAGCCGAGGAGTTCGGCCACTGGGCCTGGAACGAAGTGAACCTCCCCAACCTCCGCGACAACATCCTGCCCACGCGGAGCCGCGCCGACCTGGTGCTGACCAAGGGCCCCAGCCACGCCGTGGAGCACGTGGCTCTGCGGAAGGTTTGAGGGGGGAGTGAAGTCTGCGGAATCTCCGCCGCCAGCGGAGGAGGGGGGCGTCCCAGATTGCGTGAACCAACAAGCCATGTCGCCCGCGCCAAGCGCCTCCGCCGCGCCATGACCCTCCCGGAAATCCTCATCTGGCAGGAACTCCGGCGCAAGCAACTGTCGAAGCACTTCCGCCGCCAGCACCCTGTCGGCCCCTACGTCCTCGATTTCTACTGCTCGAAGGCCAAGCTTTGCGTCGAAGTCGACGGCGGCGCCCACGATGTCGTCTCGGTGGCCCTGCGGGACGAACGCCGCGACGCCTGGCTCGCCAGCCAGGGCATCCGCGTCCTGCGCTTCAACGCCGTCGACATCCTTGAAGATCGCCTGATCGACGGCGTCTTGCAGGTGATCGACGCCGCGCTCGCCGGGACTCTCGACACCTGACGCCCCCTCCACCACCCTTCGGGTGGTCCCCCTCCCCCGCTAAAGCGGTGGAGGATCAAGGCAAGCGCACCGCCCCATAACCAGAAACAGGCACCACGCCGCGAGTGCTCCTCCACCGTCGAAGACGGGGGAGGGGGACCATGCGGAGCATGGTGGAGGGGGCGTCAGAACCTCGAAATGAGCTCAGATCCCGACGCCGTTTGCCGCCGCCAGCGCCTTGAGGTCGGCCACCGGCCGGGCGCCGATGTGGCTGATCACCTCGCTGGCGGCGAGGCAGCCGGCCTGCAGGGCGGTGCGGTAGTCGCGGCCGCGGGCATAGGCGAGGAGGAAGCCCGAGGCGAACAGGTCGCCGGCGCCGGTCACGTCCACCACCTCCGGCACAGGGTAGGCCGGGACGGTGACCACCTCGCCGTCCGCCACCACCATCGCGCCGTTGGCCCCCATGGTGATGGCGGCGAGTTCGGCGTCCTGGGCAATCCCCTGCACCGCGTCGTGCAGGCTCGTCGTCTGGTACAGCGCCTTCAGCTCCTCGATGTTGCCGAACACGATGTCGATCGTCTTCGAGCGGATGAGGTCGAGGAACTCCTCGCGGTAGCGGTTGACGCAGAACGGGTCGGAGAGGGTAAACGAGGTCGCCCGCTCGTTCTTGTGCGCGTAATGCGCCGCGGTGACGAAGGCCTTCTTCGCCTCCACCGGATCCCACAGGAAGCCTTCCATGTAGGTCACCGTCGCCGCGCCGATCTCGTCTTCCTTGATGTCGGCGGGGGTGAGCTGGTGGCAGGCGCCGAGATAGGTGTTCATGGTCCGCTCGCCCGAGGGCGACAGCAGGATCATCGAGCGCGCCGTCGCCGGCCCGTCGCCGAGCCGCGACACACCGTAATGGACGCCGATGCGCGCCATGTCGCTGGCGAACACGTCGCCCAGCTCGTCCGCGGCCACCTTGCCGATGAAGCTGGCCCGCCCGCCGAGGCTGGCGACGCCGGCGGCGGTGTTGCCCGACGAACCACCCGACACCTGCTGCTTTTGCGCCGGCATGCGCTCGTAGAGATAGGCCGAGCGCTCGGCATCGACGAGGTGCATGATCCCTTCGGCCAGCCCCTCGCGTTCGAGGAAGCCGGGCTCGATCGGGGCGATGACGTCGACGATGGCGTTGCCAATGGTGAGAACGTCGAACCGGGTCTCGGCCATCGGCGATCCTTGAAGTGGGTAGACTGCAAACCGTGCGGAGATAGCCCAGAAGCCGCGGCCTACGCAACGCCCTCCGCACCCCCGCGCGGGCCTTTGCGCCCGGCGCGGATGTCGCGGACGAACCGTTCGGCCAGCGTCCGCACCAGCGCGTCGGCATTGCCGGCCGCAACCCCGAGGATCTGCTCCTCGAGCAGCAGCATGGCGAGCCCGTGCACGAAGCTCCAGCAGGTGACCGCCACCTCGGCCGGCGCCGTCGGGTCTTCCCGCGCCGCGGCGACCGCGATGCTGGCATAGGCGGCGTCCGCGTTCGTCCGCAGTTCCGGGTCGCGGTAGGGGTGGAGCTCCGAGGAGAACATCAGCCGGAACAGCGGCGGCTGGTCGATCGCGAAGCGCACATAGGCGAGGGCCATCGCGGCCAGCTGTTCGTCCTCGGAAACGCTCTGCCGCGCCTCGGCCATGGCGGCGACGAAGCGTCCGAACCCCTCGGCCGCCACCGCCTCGAGCAGCGCCTTGCGGTCGGCAAAGTGCCGGTAGGGCGCCGCCGGCGATACTCCCACCGCCCGCGCCAGCTCCCGGAGCCCGAGCCCCGAGGCGCCCTTTTCCGCCAGCAGCGCGACTCCGGCCTCGACCAGCGCTCGCCTGAGGTCGCCATGATGGTAGCGCGGCGCATTCCCGGATGTTGACATTGCTTACTTACGTCTGTATCTGCCGATGAGAACGCTGTTAACATCAGGTCCGCCGGAAGGCGAGAGGAGTTCGGAAGTGTTCGACGCAAACCTCGTGCTTGCCGCTGCGCACCACCTGGCCGTCTTCAGCCTGGTCGGCATCCTGGCCGCCGAGTTCGCCCTGCTGCGCCCCGGCATCGAGGGCCGTCGCCTGCTGCAGCTGGGCCGGATCGATGCGGCCTATGGCGCCGTCGCCGGGCTGGTACTGGTGGTCGGCGTCGTTCGCGTCATCTTCGGCGGCCCCGGCTGGGAATACTATGCCGGCAACTGGGCCTTCTGGGCCAAGATGCTCGCCTTCCTCGGCGTCGGGCTGCTTTCCATCCCGCCCACTCTCGTCCTCGTCCGCTGGCGCAAGGCCGGCACGGCACCAGCCGCCGCCGAGGTCAACGGCGCGCGCCGCTTCCTCTACCTCGAAGCGGGGCTGCTGGTGCTCGTCCCGATCTTCGCAGCGGCCATGGCGAGAGGCTAAGGCGCGGTCTGACTCCCGGCTCACGCCTCCTTCGGGGCGGGGGTCTTCGGTTCGAAGCGGCACCAGTCGCGGATGATGCAGCGCCAGCACTCGGGCTTGCGGGCCTTGCACACGTAGCGGCCGTGCAGGATCAGCCAGTGGTGCGCGTGCAGCATGTACTGCTCGGGCACCACCTTGAGCAGCTTCTGCTCGACCTCGAGCGGCGTCTTGCCCGGCGCCAGCCCGGTCCGGTTGGAGACGCGGAACAGGTGGGTGTCGACGGCGATCGTCGGCTGCCGGAAGGCGATGTTGAGCACCACGTT
>JBQCFF010000065.1:0-31162 GCA_051959485.1 Devosia sp.
CCTGGATGCGGCGGAGCAGCAGTTCGCCGATCTGCCGGCCGGCCAGCGCCGTGTCCTCGAAGATCGCGTCGACCTTCGGGCGCACCTGGCTGAAGATGGTGGAGGTCTGCTTGGCCACCACCTGCACGTCGCGCCCGATCATCCGGCCCGCGTCGGTGATGCCGGCCATCACCGCCAGCGCCGAGGCGTCGCCGGTGCAGATGAAGCCGTCCGGCGCCCCGGCCTCGCCGAGCCGCCGCACCGTCGCCAGCCGGATCTCGTCGGGGCTGTTGTCGAGCGTCGCGCCGGAGAGGATCTCCCAGTCGATCCCGGCCTCCATGACGGCCGCCATGAAGCCGTCGCGCAGGTGGTGGCCGAACGAGAAGCGCATCGGCGGCAGGATGATCGTCACCTTGCGGCAGCCCTTGGCCTTGAGCCGCATCACGGCGTGCTGGGCGAAGGCGGTGTTGTCGTAGTCGACGAAGGGGTGCGGCACCGGACTCATGGTGCGCCCGTGCGATACGAAGGGGAAGTTCTCGTCGAGCAGCAGCCGCACCCGGTCGTCGTCGGGCTCGGTGCGCGAGAAGATCACCCCGTCCGCCGCCTTGTTGCGCAGCACGTAGCGGATCGGCTCGAGCGGCGCGACATTGCGGAAATTGGCGGTGATCACCAGGTGGTAGGGCGTGCCGCGAAGCGCTGCGGTCAGCCCCGACACCATGGACTGCCCGAACCCCAGGATCTCGTCGTGCGGATCGAGGATCAGGCTGATCACGTGGGTGCGCCCGGTCTTCAGCCGCAGCGCCGTGCGGTCCGGCACATAGCCGATCTCGGCGGCGATCTTCTGCACCCGCAGCCGGGTTTCGTCGCTGAGTTCGGGGGCGTTGTTCAGGGCGCGCGAGATCGTCGTGATGGCGAGCCCGGTCATCTCGGCGATGGTCCGCAGCGTCGGCTTGCCGCCCGCCCGCGCGGGACGCGGGACACGCGGGCTGCCGCGCTTCTTCTCGCGCGCATCCGTCTCGGCCACGCTCTGCTCCTTGTTATGCGTCAGCCCGCAGCGGCGCCGGCCCAAGCTCGGGAGATCAACAGATTATGCAATCGATTTCAAGGCGGGTGATGGCGCCGTACCGCGGACAGGACCGAAGACTTTCGTCGCACGCGGGGCCGGTTCGAAGGGGGTGACTCGATGCCGGGGCGGGGGGATAGAGGAGAGCTGCCGGGCGGCCTCGGCGTGCAGTGTTCTCACGGCGGCGGGGTTCGAGGCACGATATTTCGCCTGCCGGGCCAAGATTTCTGCATCACGCTCTGGCGATGCGTATTGGGCCTCGCTATCTTATGGGCTATTCCGAAGGGGCAGCATCGCCGACAAGGTGTGATCCAGCACCTGGCGAAGCCGCCCCAGAACGGACACATGGCGGACCGGCATCCGTCATAGAAAGCTGCGGGGAGAGCGCGACAGTCCTCCCCCTCGATGATCCAACGGCCTTCGGCCACCGGAAAGGAGACGAAAATGCAAATCGCAATTCGCACCGCGCTCCGAACCGGGATTATCGGCAAATGGGTAAAAACCCGCACCAAAGGGTGTTGGCGAACCAACCGAATGTGACCGCGCTCCGCGTCACGAATTCGTCTCACAGTTCAGCTAACACCCGGCCGTCGTTTCCGACGTGCCGATGGAGGGTTTTTCCATGCAGCATGCCCATTTCGAGAAGTCCAGCAGAGCCAAGCCCGTCGCCGTCGACATCGACGGCGAGCCGAAGGGCGTCCTGGTTGCGTCCGGCGAGGGCTTCCGCTTCCTGGCCGTGAAGCTCGACGCCTTCGGCGTCGACGGCCAGCTGTTCGACTCGCTCGAGGCGGCCGAAGCGGCCGTCCGCGAATCCCTGCGGGGCGAGGCCTGACCGGCCCGCCCCCCATCTCCCGCTACCGCCGCAGTTTCCCCCGCACGAAGGCTCAGTCGGGATTGGGGCGGTCGTGCCCGAACAGCAGGGCGTAGCCGATCCAGCACACCAGTGCCCAGGCGCCGCCGAGGGCCCAGCCGGCCAGCACGTCGGTCGGGAAGTGGACGCCCAGGTAGACGCGCGAGATCCCGACCGCCAGGGTCATGAAGATGCCCAGCCCGACAAAGTAGGCCTTCAGCCGCCGCGCCGTGGAGGCCTCCGCCAGCAACAGCCCCAGCGTCAGGTAGACCACGGCGGAAACGGTGGCGTGGCCGCTCGGAAAGCTGGCGGTGAACACCCGCGCCACCGCCTCGACATCGGGGCGGGGGCGGTCGAACAGCACCTTCAGGCCGGTCGACAGGATGGTGCCGCCGACCACGGAGAAGCCGACGAACAGCGCCGTCCGGTACCGTCGCAGCAGCACGAAGTAGAGCACCGTGACGAGCAGCACGAAGCCGAGAATGGTGAAGCTGCCCAGCCCGGTGACGTCGCGCACTGCTTCCTGAAGCCACACCGGGCCCCAGGGGGCGTTCGGGTTGCCGCCCCCGCGGAAGAAGCTGGTGACGGCGCTGTCGAAGGCGACCGTGTCGCCCTCGCTCACCTCGTCGGCGACGGCGACGAAGCCCCAGAGCAGCACCGCCGTCATGCCGGCCATGACGTAGGGGATGCGGCGCTTCTGCTTCGGCGTGAGGACCGGGGCCGGGGCCGGGTCGGTGTCGTGCTGCGTCACGGATTTTTCTCCGCCGCGTGAACGTCGGGCGGGACCGCCGCGCGATCCCGTTCCACGACGCTCCAGCGCGAGCCGTCCCATTCGCGCACCGCCAGGGCGATCTGCCCGCCCGCGATGTCGATGACGTTGTAGCCGTTCGCCGCCCCGCGCAGGCGGGTGGAAACGGCCGAGCCGGCCTGCGCGACGAGGATCGGCGCCGCCGCCGAACGGGCGAGGCCGGTGGTCTCGGACTTGGCCACCGCGAGGCCGTGGTTGCGGGTGTAGGAGAGGTGGAAATGCCCCGACAGCACCAGCCGGACGCCCAGCGCCGCGAAGGTGCGCAACGCGACGTCGGCCCGGCGCACCAGCCGCATCGGCTTCAGCACCTCGCCCTCGGGCTGCATCAGCGGGTGATGGGCGACGACGATGCGCAAGGCATCGGGCTTGCTGTTGCTCAGCCGCCGCTGCAGCTGCCGCAGCTGGCCGTGGCTGATCGAGCCGTGCGCCCAGTTGAGCTCGGCCCGGGCGCGGCGCGAGGTCTTGATGCCGGCGAGCACGACGTCGTCGAGCTCGAGCAGCGGCTCCAGCGCCGGCGCGATATGACGGCGATACGACCCATAGGGATCGAGGAACCGCCGGACGAGGTTGCGGGCAGGCACGTCGTGGTTGCCCGGCACCGCGAACACCGGCAGCTTCAGCTCGTCGAGAAAGGCCCGCGCGGCGCGGAACTCCGCCTCGGTGCCCCACTGCGTGAAGTCACCGCTGACGACGACCAGGTCGGGGGCGGCGGCGATCACATCGGCCGCCAGCGCGTCGGCGATGCGCGTATCGTGGTGCCCGAAATGCAGGTCGGAGAGATGGCAGATGCGCATCAGTCGGTGGCCCCCGCGGCTGCCGGCGCTGGCGCCGCCGGCTCTGCGGTCGCCGGCTCCGGGGCGGGCGCCGCTTCGGCCGCCGGGCCGGCCAGCACCTTGAGCGCCCGCGGCCGGATGCGGAATTCGAACGGCCCATCGAGCATGCGCACCTCGCCGTCGATCATCGCGTGCACCCGGCGGCGGCGGGTCCGGATGGTCACGGCGGTGACGTTCTCGATCTCGAGCACGTCGTCCTGCCGCCAGCGGCCGAGCAGCATTTCCAGCGCCAGCCGCAGCGCGTCGCCAACCGAGAGCGAGCGCATGATGTAGAGCGACAGGAAGCCGGCATCGAGGCGCGAGCGGTGGAACAGCTTGCCGAGCCCCTCGTCGTAGTCGTTGTTCACCACGGCGATCGACCGCAGCCGGTGGATGGCCGGATCGCCTGCGTCAGGGGTGATCTCCGCCGCGAACCGGCGCACGTTCGACAGGGCGCGCACGAAGTGGGTGATGAATGCCAGGCGGGCTCCCCACGTGGCGTTGCCGCGGATCTTCTCGCGCACCACCGCGATGCCCGGCACGGTTCCGATCACCACCTTGTGCAGGAAGATGTCGCCGTTGAGGTCGCCGGCGTCGATCTCGCGCTCCGTCATCCGGGGCAGCGCCGCGAACCATTCGTCGAGCGTCAGCGGCAGCTGCAGGTCGCGGGCCAAGAGGTTGGCCGTGCCGAGCGGCAGCACCGCGAGGCGCTTGCCGGTCTCGACCGCGACCTGCGCCAGGGCCGTGGCGGTGCCGTCGCCGCCCGCCGCCACCAGCACCGGCGCCGGGCTGTGGCGGGCGGTGCGCAGCCGCTCCGCGAACGGCCGCGCTTCGTCGGCATCGAGGCTGATCGGGTGCCCGGACGTAGCGAAGCGCTGCACCAGTTGCTCGGCCGTCAGGCCGCTGGCCAGCGCGGTGCCCGAGCTGGCGTTGAGGAGCACGTGGAAGGCTGGTTCGGACATGTCACACACCTTTGTCCGACAACGGCCGTGCTGGCAGTTGGTTCGCGTGCGGCGCGGATCGCGTGCAAGATGCCGCAACCTGCCGGCCGTGCGCGATGCGAGATTAACCTGGATCAATCCGGAACCGAAGTTAACCTCGGAGGTTGAGCCTGCAAGTTGCCGGCGTTCTTTCGCGCAAGCGTAAATAGCCGGCCCGGAGGACTAGCCGCTGCCTCCTTGCTCTTGTCGCTGCCGATGCGGGGCAGAACGAACGGGAGCAACGACAATGCTTCACCATGTGAAGGAACGGTCGGAGGCGCGTCGCCTTACCGACGTGCTACGTGCCGCCAGCGAACGCAGCGAACGCATCACGGATCGAAATCCGCTGGAAGAGCGAGCCGCGACGCTGCAGATGGTGCTCGAGGGCGGCGTCATGCGGCAGCGCTTCCTGGGTGATGGCCGACGGCAGACCGTGGCGGTCTACTACCGCGACGACGTCATCAACCTGATGGGCTACATCGGCACGCCGCAGGGCAACTCCGACTACCTTGGTCGCCCTGCACGGCTCCGTGGTCGGCTATGTCGCGGACGCGGCGGTGCAGCAGATGCGCGCCATGGCACCTGCCGGACGAGACGGGGTGGCGGTGCTCGTCTATCGGGAACTCGGGATCGCGCAGCAGCGGATCACCTGCCTTGGCCTGCGCAGCGCCATCGAGCAGATGGCCCACTTCCTCTGCGAAACCCTGATCCGCTGCGGCCGTCCGGGGAGTGACTACAAGGTGGACCGCTGCTCGCTGCACATGACGCAGGAGATGCTGTCGAGCGTGCTCGGGCTCTCGACCGTGCACGTCAACCGCACCCTCATGCAGCTGCGCCGGCTCAAGCTCGCCGACCTGGTGCACCACGAGCTGATCGTGCATGATTTCGACGGCCTGGCGGAGCTCGGCGAGTTCGACGACAGCTACCTGGCGCCGATCTGAGGCGACGCGCAGCCTTGTCCCGGGACCGCGGCCGTCGCTCCCGCTTGCCCGATTGAACCGATTTCACTAGGGTGCCGCGCACTTCTCCGGACGGGTCCCTTCCCCCATGCGAATCGGTTTCCAGCTGCCGCCACAGCAGCGGGTTTATGGCGGCTTCTTCATCTATTCGTTCTGCATGGGAAGCCTGCCGCCGCGCCTGCCGGACATCCAGCGGGCCATGGGGGTGGCAGAGGGGGCGCTCGGCTTCGGCCTGATCGGCGCCGCCGTCGGCACCCTGATCTCGCTCAGCGTCGCCGGGCCGTGGCTGGAGAAGTTCGGCTACCGCCGCTCCATCCTGGTGCTGATCCCGCTGCTCAGCCTGTTCTACGCCATCGCCAGCTTCGCCACCGGGCCGCTCGCCTTCTTCCTGCTGCTGCTGCCGGTCGGGTTCGCCATCGGCGGCATCGAGATCATCCTCAACCTCGAGGCCGACCGCACCGAGCACCTGCTCGGCCACCGCCTGATGAACCGGGCGCACGCGTTCTGGAGCTTCGGCTTCTTTTCGGCCGGCATCATCTCCGCCGCGATCGCGCAGGCCGGGCTCGAGGTGCACCTGCATCTGCTGCTGATGGTGCCGGTGGTGATCCTCGGCGTGGCGCTGATCCTCGGCCGCTTCGATCCGGCCCCGCACCGCACCGGCGGCTCCAGCGACGAGACCAAGGGGTTCGCGACTCCTACCGGCGCCGTCATGATCCTCGTCATCGTCACGCTGTCGGCGATGATCATGGAAGGCGCCGGCATCGACTGGTCGGCCATCTACATGCGCGACGAGTTCCAGGTGTCGCCGTTCCTTGCCGGCTTCGCCGTGGCGCTCGGCGCCTTCACCCAGGCCGTGACGCGCTTCTTCGTCGACCCGTTCGTCGAGCGCTACAGCCCGACGCTGGTGTCGCGCGTGCTGCTGTCGGTGCTGCTGGTCGGCGCGCTGCTGATCTTCTTCGCCAGCTCCGACTGGATGGCGCTGCTCGGCTTCGGGCTTGCCGGCATCGGCACCTCGGCGATCTTCCCGCTCGCCATGTCGGCCGCCGCGCAGCGCACCGACCGCCCGGCGGCGACCAACGTCGCCTCGCTGGCGCAGACCAGCTTCGTCGCCTTCCTGCTCGGGCCACCGCTGCTCGGCTACATCGCCGAGCATTTCGGCATCCGCTGGAGTTTCGGCATCGGCGTTCCGCTCGTCGTGCTGAGCCTCATTTTCGCCGACGCGCTCGGCAAGAAACCGATCCGCCACGAGGTCGATTGATCCGATGCGTATTCCCGCGCACGTCCGCATCTATTCGGTGATGTTCCTGTTCGCCCTGGCGCTCGGCGGGCTGTTGTCGCGCATGCCCGACCTGCAGGCGCATTTGGGCGTCACCGAGGGGCAGCTCGGCCTCACCCTGATCGGCATGGCCATCGGCTCGCTGATCTCGCTCACCGTCTCGGCGCCGCTCATCACGAGGCTCGGCGCCCGCATCACTGCCTTCGTCACCATCTTCGGCACTGCCGCGATGTACGCGCTGGTACCGTGGCTGCCGACCGCCCCGGCGGTGTTCGCGGCGCTGTTCGTCGCCGGCTTCCTCGCCGGGGCGCTCGAGATCAACGTCAACATCGAGGCCGACAAGCTCGAGGCGCAGATGGGGCGCCGCATCATGAACCGCGTGCATGGCATGTGGAGCCTCGGCTTCTTCGTCACCGCGCTGCTCGGCGCCGTCATGCGGCAGGGTGGCATCGGCATCGAGCTGCACACCTTCGGCCTCCTGGTCTTCGTCGTGCTCGTCGGCGTCCTCACCTTCTCGGGGATGACCACCGCGCCGGACCGTCCCGATGCCAACCAGGACGAGCACCCGGTATTCGCGGTGCCGACGCTCGGGCTGCTGCCACTCTGCATGATCGGCATCGCCGCGTTCCTCGTCGAGGGCGCCGGGGTCGACTGGTCGACCATCTACATGCGCGACGTCTTTCAGGCCGAGCCCTTCGTCGGCGGCATGGGGCTGACGCTGTTCAGCTTCCTGATGGCGGTGACCCGGCTGTTCATCGACCCGTTCGTCGATGCGCACGGCCCGCGCCGCATCGCCACGGTGCTGCTGCTGATCGCCGCCGTCGGGGTGGCGCTGGTCAGCTTCGCGCCGTTCGACTACGCCGCGCTGGCCGGCTTCGGGCTGATGGGCATGGGCTGCAGCGCCGTCTACCCGCTGGCGGTGTCGGCGGCGGCGCAGCGTACCGACCGGCCGTCGGCGGTGAACGTCGCGGCGATCGGGCAGGTGACCTTCGTCGTCTTCTTCCTCGCCCCGCCGCTGCTGGGTTTCATCGCCGAGCACTGGGGCATCCGCACCTCCTACCTCATCGTGCTGCCCGTGGTGGTGCTGGGGCTGCTCGCCGTGCCGGCGCTGGCCGGCCGGCGGCCGGCCGACGAGCGGGCCGTACCCGAACCGGCGACACCCAATGGCTGAGCTGCCGCAGATCGTCGATCTGCGGCAATCGCCCACTGCCCTGCGGGTGCAGCGCGGCGTCATGCGGCTGCTGCGCCAGGCCCACGATTTCTGCTGCTTCGCCGAGGTGCCGCTCGCCAATGGCCGCCGCGCCGACGTGCTCGGCCTGGGGCCGAAGGGCGAGATCTGGATCGTCGAGATCAAGTCGTCACTGCTCGATTTCCAGGTCGACCGCAAGTGGCCGCACTACAAGGAGTTCTGCGACCGCTTCTTCTTCGCCAAGCCGCCGGAGCTCGATCCCGACATCTTCCCGGCCGACGAGGGGCTGATCGCGGCGGACAGCCATGACGCCGCCATCCTGCGCATGGCGACCGAGGCGCCGCTGCCGCCCGCCCGCCGCAAGGCCATGCTGCTGAAGCTCGCCCGGCTCGGCGCCGACCGCATCCACGTACTGATGGACCCCGGCGAGCCTTGACCAAGCGTATTCCGCCGATCGTCCTGGTGTTCTTCCTCCAGGCCCTGTCGCAGGGCGGGCTGTTCAGCCGGCTGCCGGACATCCAGCAGGCGCTCGGGCTGGACGAGGCGACGCTGGGGCTGGCGCTGCTCGGCCAACCGGCGGGCGCCATCCTCACCTTCCTCGTCGCGAGCCCGATCGTCGAGCGGACCGGCACGCGCAGCATCATCCTGTGGACGGTGCCGCTGTTGGCGCTGACCACCGTGCTGCTCGCCGCCGCGCCGGGCGCCGCCCTGGTCTTCGCGGCCTTCGCGGTGTTCGGCGCGGTGTTCGGGCTTTCCAACATCGCCCTCAACGTCGAGGCCGACCGCGTCGAGGCGGCGGGCGACCGGCGGCTGATGAACACCTGCCATGGCGTGTGGAGCGCCGGCCTGCTGCTCGCCTCGTTGCTCGGCACGCTGATGCGCGCCCTCGGCGTGTCGCCGCTATGGCATTTCGGCCTCATCGTGCCGATCGTCACCGCCGGCATCCTGCTGGTCGCCCTGCCGATGCAGCCGGCGCCGCCGCGCCCGCACGCCGCCGCACCGGCGCGGATCCGCATCGCGGTGCCCACGACGATGACGCTGCTGCTGCTCGGCTACGCCATCGCCTCGGGCCTGCTCGACGGCGGCCTGCGCAACTGGTCGGTGATCTTCATGCGCGACAGCTTCGCCGCGCCGGCGTGGGTCGACACCCTGACGCTCCCCGCCTTCATGGCCGCGCAGATGGTCGGCCGGCTCTGCTCCGACTGGGCGCTCGGCCGCTGGGGCGCGGTCCGCCTCGCCCGCGGCCTCGTGGTGACGGCGTTCGCCGGGCTGCTGCTGGTGGTGTTCTCGCCCAACCTGGTGGTGGCGCTCGCCGGCTTCACCCTGATCGGGCTCGGCGTCTCGGCGTCCTTCCCGCTGACCACGTCGGCCGCCGCCCGGCTCGGTGACCGGCCGGCCTCCGAGAACGTCGCCGCGGTGACCATGAGCCAGCAGGTGCTGCTGCTCGGGGCGCCGGCGCTGCTGGGCTGGATCGCTAGCAGCTACGGCATCCGCATGACCTTCGCGGTGCTGCTGCCGCCGCTGCTGCTTGCCTTCTGGCTGGCCCGCTACCTGGTGCCCGGGATCACTCTCCGCTCGGCTCCGCGTGCAGCACCGTCGGTCCGGCCTGGGTCTTGACCGGCAGCGGCGGCGTCACCGGCCCGGTGCCGGCCAGCGTTGCCCGCAGCGAATCCATCACCGCCATGCGCCACTTGTCGTCGGGCGCGTTCTGCAGCTGGTGGCTCAGATCGATGATGAAGCCGGCATAGGCGTTGTGCCAGTCCGAGGTGACCTGGCTGAGGTCGACCCGCCGCGCCGCCGGCTGCGCCGCCGCCGCGATGCCTTCGGCCCTCAGCTCGAAATAGTCGTCGAGCAGCGGCAGGATCACCTGGTCGCTGGCGAGCCCGTCGTCCTGCATCAGCGCGGTCTTCAGCGCGGTGCGCTCCTCTTCCTCGCCGTGGGTGAGGAAGATCGCGCCATGCGCCGGCAGCCGCGCCGTCACCCAGGCCACCAGTTCCGAGTGGTCGGCATGCGCCGAGTAGTTGCCGAGGCTCCTGATCCGGGCCCGCACCGGCACCAGCTCGGAGTGGATGCGGACCTCCTTGGCCCCGGACTGGATAATCTGCCCCAAGGTGCCCGGCGCCTGGTAGCCGACGAACAGCACGGTGGCATTCGAGCGCGGCAGGTTGTTGCGCAGGTGGTGCTTGATCCGCCCCGCCTCGGCCATGCCGGAGGCCGACATGATGATCGCCCCGCCGCGGATCGAGTTGATCGCCTTGCTCTCCTCGACCCCCTCGATGATGCGGAAGCGCGGATCGTTGAACAGCGCGTCGGCGCTGAGCTCGGTGTCCTCGAACATCGCCGCGTACTTGCGGTAGACGGAGGTCACCCGCGAGGCGAGCGGGCTGTCGAGGAACACCGTGCTCGGCGAGATCTCGCCGTCGCGGATCAGGAGGCCGATGTCGTGCAGCAGCTCCTGGCTGCGCTCCACCGCGAAGGTGGGGATCACCAGGTTGCCGCCGCGCCCGAGCGCCTCGTTGATCTCGGCCTTGAGCTGGGCCCGCCGCTCCGCCAGCGTATAGTCCTGCCGCTCGCGCCCGCCATAGGTGCTTTCGCACAGGATGTAGTCGAACCCGGCCGGCGCATCGGGCTCGAGGTAGAACACCTTCTCGTCCGGGCCGAGGTCGCCCGAGAACAGGATGCGCACGCTCTTGCCGCCATCCTTCACCTCGACTTCGATGGAAGCGGAGCCGAGGATGTGGCCGGCGTTCCAGTAGCGGGCCCGCACGCCGGGGCCCGGCTCGAGCCACTTGCCGTACTCGACCGCCTTGCGGTGCTGCAGCACCTCGGTGGCGTCTTCCATGGTGTAGAGCGGCTTGAACGGCTCCTCGGCGCGGCGCGACCGCTTCTTCGTTTCGCGCTCGGCCTCCGATTCCTGGATGCCCGCTGCATCGGGCAGCAGGTATTCGAGCAGTCCGTTGGTCGGCTCCGTCGCCCAGATCGGGTTGCGGTAGCCCAGTCTCGCCAGCCGCGGCAGCAGCCCGCAATGGTCGATATGCGCGTGCGTCAGCAGCACGTAGTCGATGCGCCTGGGGTCGAACGGAAACGGCTTGTAGTTGAGGTCGCGGACCGTCTTGTTGCCCTGGAACATGCCGCAATCGACGAGAAACTGCCCCCCGTCATGCACCACCCGGTAGCACGACCCCGTCACGGTGCCCGCCGCCCCGTGGAAATGTAGCGTGACGGTCATCGGGCGGGCTCCTCGGTTGCGCCTGGGCGGGGACTTTCAGCTACGATGTCATCGGGACGGGGGCCAAGGCAAGGCGGGTCGGGGGCTACGTGCTACGATGGCCCGCCGGTTCCTCACCCGCGAAGCGGGGGAGGGGGACCAGCCGCAGGCTGGTGGAGGGGGCGGTTGCATGCGTGGACCTATCATCACCTTCAAGCGGGCAAGGCGCTTGCGGCGAGAGATGAGCTTGCCGGAGGTGGTGTTGTGGGGAGCAGTGCGCCGCGGGCGTTTGCGGATGCGTTTCCGCCGCCAGCATCCCGTCGGGCCGTATGTGCTCGACTTCTATTGTCCAGAGACTAGACTTGCGGTCGAAGTCGATGGTGCCGTGCACGACCTGCCGGAGCGGGCGCTTCGCGACGAGCGGCGCGATGCCTGGCTGGCAGAGCAGGGCATCCGGGTGCTGCGGTTCTCCGCGGCCCAAGTACTGGACGATCGCGAACTCGAGGGTGTGCTCGCGTTGATCCAGGCGGTTGGAAGAGGCGAGGCGTAGAGCTCGTTACCGCCCCCTCCACCGGCTACGCCGGTCCCCCTCCCCCGTGCTGCGCACAGGTGAGGATCCGATGTGGCACGCTCGGTGGACTGCAGGTGAAACCCAGACGTACGCCCTATTTCGGGGCGCGCTTCGCCAGGATGCGTTGCAGGGTGCGGCGGTGCATGTTCAGGCGGCGGGCGGTTTCGGAGACATTGCGGTCGCAGAGCTCGTAGACGCGCTGGATGTGCTCCCAGCGCACCCGGTCGGCCGACATCGGGTTCTCGGGCGGCTCGGGCGCGGTGTCGCCGGTGGCGAGCAGGGCGTTGATCACGTCCTCGGCATCGGCGGGCTTCGACAGGTAGTCGACCGCACCGAGCTTCACCGCCGTCACCGCCGTGGCGATGTTGCCGTAGCCGGTCAGCACCACGGCGCGGGCATCCTCGCGCTTCTGATGCAGGGCGGCGACCACGTCGAGGCCGTTGCCGTCCTCGAGCCGCAGGTCCACGACGGCGTAGGCCGGCGGGCTTTCGGACACGGCGGCAAGGCCGCCCGCCACCGTGTCGGCGATGCGGACATCGAAGCCGCGCTTCTGCATGGCCCGTTCGAGACGGGTCAGGAAGGTCTTGTCGTCATCGACCAGGAGCAGGCTGCGGTCGCCAGCCAGGAGTTCATCGACTGTGCTCATTTGCCGCCTCATGTAGGGGTTCTGCACGATAATGTCACGCTTACGCCGCTTCGATGGCCGCGCGGGGCCACGCGATGCGCACCCGGGCATGCCCGTCGAGCTGTTCGTTCTCGAAGTGGAGGCGGGCGCCGGTGCGCTCCAGCAGGGTTTTTGCGATGAAGATGCCGAGCCCCAGCCCGCCCGGCTCCGCCCCGCCTTCGGCGTTGCGGGCGCGTGTCGTGAGGTAGGGCTCGCCGAGCCGGGCGATCAGCTCGGGCGGAAAACCCGGGCCGTCATCGGTGATGGTGACGGTGAGCGCCGCCTTGTCCCAGCCGGCCTCGATCAGCACCGTCTCCTCGGCAAACTGCGCGGCGTTCTCGATCAGGTTGCCGAGGCCGTAGAGCAGCCCGGCATTGCGCTTGATCACCGGCTCGTCGCCGGCCGACAGGTCGGTGCGGATCGAGATCGCCTTCGGCCCCTCCTCGAGCGGCTTGCTGAGCTCGGCGAGCAGCGCCCCCACCGGCACCGCGGCGAACGGATCGCCCGGCGTGTCGCGCAGCGAGCGCAGCTTCACCAGGATCTCGCGACAGCGCGTCGCCTGGCTCATGATCAGCTCGATGTCCTCGCGCACCGGCCCTTCCGGCACCTCGTCGCGAATCTCGCGCGCCGCGAGCAGGATGGTGGAGAGCGGCGTGCCGAGCTCGTGCGCCGCCGCCGCCGCCAGCCCGTCGAGGGCGCTCAGCTGCTCGTGCCGCGACAGCGCCAGCTCGGTGGCGGCGAGCGCATCGCTCAGCTGCCGCGATTCGTGCGCCACGCGGTTGGTATAGGCGGCGATGAACACCGTGCCGCAGACGATCGACACCCAGATGCCGATCACGTAGACGCGGTCGAACACCAGCGTCCGGTCCGGCTCCCAGGGCAGGTCGAGGTGGAAGACGCTGAGCAGCGAGGCGAGGATCACCGCCAGCCCGGCGAGGATGAAGGTGGCGCGCTGCGGCAGCGTGGTGGCCGACACCGACACCGGGGCGAGCAGCAGCAGCGAGAACGGGTTCTGCAGCCCGCCGGTCAGCGCCAGGAGCCCGCTCAGCTGGCAGAGGTCCCAGGCGAGCTGCAGCGCCGCCACCTCGGTCGTCGGCCGGTAGCCCTCACCGAGCCGGAACGCCAGCCACAGGTTGAGCAGCACCGAGAGCGCGATCAGCATCAGGCATTCGGCGAGCGGCAGCGGGAAGCCGAGCCCGAACTCGACGAACAGCACCCCCACGGTCTGGCCGGTGATCGCCAGCCACCTCAGCCCGACCAGGGTGGCGAGCCGCAGCGGCCGCCAGCTGCCATTGACGATGGCCGAGCCGGCCGGACTGAGCGATGCCATCAAATTTCCTCGTAGGGCAACAAATTGCCATGCTGCATGGGAATCCTAGCACGGATTTCAAGGCCAAGAATCCGTGAACGCGCGGTTGACCGTCCGGCGGCCCGGACCACATCCGCAGTGTTCGTGACTGGGAGAATGTCCATGCATACCGCTATCATCAAACCGCAATGGGGTCCGCTCACCATCGCCCTGATGGTGCTGGGCTTCATCGTGTGGTGGCCGCTCGGCCTCGCGATGCTCGCCTACATCCTGTGGGGCGAGATGTTCGGCGGCTCGGCGGAAAAGGCGCAGGGCTTCGTCAACCGCACCCGCTCCTGGGCGGAAACCTGCGGTTCGGGGCGCCAGAGCTTCCACCGCTATGGTGGCTTCCGCTCGCAGAGCGGCAACGCCGCCTTCGACGACTACCGCGCCGAGCAGCTCCGCCGGCTCGAAGAGGAGCGCAAGCGCCTCGACGAGGAGGTGCACGCCTTCCACGAGTACATGCGCAACCTCCGCATGGCCCGTGACCGCGAGGAGTTCGACCGCTTCATGCGCGAAAAGAACGGCAATCGCCCGAGCTACGGGGAAGGCCCCGGCCAGAGCGTCTGACGCTCGCCGCTTCTGTCTCCTGACGACTGGCGCTCCCTCACCGGGGCGCCTTTTTTGTGCGGGTGACAGCTCGAGGGGAGGGAGTAGGGGGGAGCCCGCGAATCGGCGATGATCGACAGATGAATCTGCTTTTCACCCGCAAGGCGGCGCCCGCGATTCCGGCCAGCACCGAGCTGCTGCTCGACGGCAAGCCGGTCCGCATCGCGGTCAAGCTGAGCGCGCGGGCCCGCTCCTACCGCCTGACCGTGCCGCATCACGGCGATCCGGTGCTGACCATCCCGAAGGGGGGCCGCTGGCCCGAGGCGGAGGGCTTCCTCGAGCGCCACCGGGGCTGGCTCGCGGCGCGGGTGAAGCGCGCCGCGCCGCAGACCGCCTTCGCCGACGGCGAGCTGCTGCCGCTGCGCGGCGTGCCGCATCGGATCCACGCCACCGGCCGCCTGCGCGGCCGGGTCGAGGTCAGCGAGATCGACGGCGAGCTTTGCCTGCTGGTTCCCGGCGAAGCGGCCCATATTCCGCGCCGCCTGACCGAATGGCTGAAGGCCGAAGCGCAGCGCGACCTCGCCGAGCGCTCCGCCATCCACGCGACGACCCTGGGCGTGGTGGTGAAGTCGGTGTCGATGCGCAGCCAGTCGACGCGCTGGGGCTCATGCTCCTCGACCGGCAGCCTCAACTACAACTGGCGGCTCATCCTCGCGCCGCCGCACGTGCTGGACTATGTCGCCGCCCACGAGGTGGCGCACCTGGTGCACATGAACCACTCGGCCCAGTTCTGGGCGGCGGTCAAGCGGGCGCTGCCCGACATGGAGCGCGGCAAGGCCTGGCTGAAGGCGCACGGCAAGGTGCTGATGGGCTATGGCCTGCTCGCCGGGTAGCGGGCGCCGCCGCCCCATGTCTCCCGGGCGCAACACCGCTTGACCGGCCCGCTTAAGTCCACATAAACCGGCCACATTTAACTTCGATAGCCGATGGGACCGCGCTGCTGGACGCCATATTGCCGGGCGTCCGCCGGTGAGCCGGTCGGACCGCCTTGCGTGGCGTCCGACCTTGCGAGGGGTCCCGGAGCAACGGGGCCGTTCGCGGGGATACCATGCGCAAGAAGAATGCCGGGGCCCTGTTCATGGATTTTCAGATTTCGCCGGAAGACCGTGTCGGCGCGACGCCGCGAAAGGCGCGTTCCCGCCAGGCTCCGGTGAAGAAGGCCCGCGGCGGCGTTCGCGTCGAGCCGGGATTCGCCGCCTTCGACGACGTGGTGGTCGAGAGCGACCGGGACGAGCGTCCTTCCCGCGGCCGCACGACGAAGGGCCCGCAGAAGCGCGCGCCCAAGGGCAGGAAGCCGCGCCGCGGCCGCGAGCGCAAGCCGCTCACGCTGGGCCGCATCGTCTGGAAGCTGTTCTCCTGGCTGTTCATCCTCGGCATCTGGGGCGCTCTCGCCGCCGGCGCCGTGGCGCTCTACTACGGGCTGCAGCTCCCCTCCGCCGACACCTGGAAGGTGCCGGAGCGCGCCGCCAATATCCGCATCGTCGCCGCCGACGGGCAGCTGATCTCGAACCGCGGCAAGACCGGCGGCGAGGCGGTGTCGCTGCGCGAGCTTCCCTACTACGTGCCCGCCGCCTTCATCGCCATCGAGGACCGGCGCTTCCGCGAGCATTTCGGCGTCGACGTGATCGGCCTCGCCTCCGTGGCGCTCGAGAGCCTCAGGGCCGGCGAGGTGACCCGCGGCGCCTCCACCATCACCCAGCAGCTCGCCAAGAACCTGTTCCTCACCCCCGACCAGACGCTCGGCCGCAAGGTGCAGGAAGCGCTGCTCGCCGTCTGGCTGGAGCAGACCTACACCAAGGACGAGATCCTCGAGCTGTACCTGAACCGCGTGTATTTCGGCTACGAGCGCTACGGCATCGAGGCCGCCTCGCAGTTCTATTTCGGCAAGTCGGCGCGGAACCTGTCGCTGTCGGAAGCGGCGATTCTCGCGGGCTCGCTGCAGGCGCCCTCGCGCCTCAACCCCAAGGGCAATGGCGACCTGGTGAAGGCCCGCCAGTTGCTGGTGCTCAGCGCCATGGCCAAGGAGGGCTACATCTCGGCGGCCGAGGCCAAGGCGGCGACCATCGACCCCGGCCAGACCGTGCGCACCAAGGTGGTGGGCGGCGAAAGCTACGTCGCCGACTGGGTCGAGAGCCTGATGACCGCCTATATCGGCGAGGTGAAGCAGGACGTGATCGTCCACACCACCATCAACTGGGACCTGCAGAAGGAAGCCGAGTTCGCCATCAAGGAAGCCGTCTCCAAGTACGGCAAGGAGCGGAACTTCTCGCAGGGCGCCATGGTGGCGATGGACGTCGACGGCTCGGTGCGGGCGCTGGTCGGCGGCGTCGACTACCAGCAGAGCCAGTTCAACCGTGCCGTGACGGCGCGGCGCCAGCCCGGCTCCTCGTTCAAGCCGTTCGTCTATCTCGCCGGCATGGAGAAGGGCTACACGCCCGACACCATCGCCGAGGACGGCCCCATCAACATCAATGGCTGGGAGCCGAAGAACGCCGACGGCAAGTATGGCGGGCAGATGACGCTGCGGCAGGCGCTGGCGCTGTCGCGCAACACCGTCGCGGCCCTCCTCGCCAACGATGTCGGGCCGGACAAGGTGGTCGACGCGGCGACCCGCATGGGTATCTCCTCGCCGCTGCAGCCGGTGCCCTCGATCGCGCTCGGCACGCAGGAAGTGTCGCTGCTCGAGCTGACGGCGGCCTACACCCCCTTCGCCAATGGCGGCATCGGCGTGATCGCCAACGTCATCACCCGCATCGAGACGGCAGACGGCAAGGTGCTGTACGACGCCGTGCCGGCCGGACCGGGGCGCGTCATCGAGCCCAACATCGTGGCCGAGATGAACGACATGCTGCATGCCGCCGTCGAGATCGGCACCGGCAAGCGCGCCCAGCTCAACGGCTGGCCGATGGCCGGCAAGACCGGTACCTCGCAGAAGGCCCGCGACGCGCTGTTCGTCGGCTACACGGCCCGCATGGTGGCCGGCGTGTGGCTCGGCAACGACGACGACAAGGGCACCAAGCTGTCGGGCGGCAACGTGCCGGTCGAGGTGTGGAGCCAGTTCATGGCCAAGGCGCACGAGGGGATTCCGGTGGCCGAGCTGCCCGGCGCCTTCACCCAGCCCGAGCTGCAGAACCCGAACCTGCAGCCGATGGAGCAGCCGCCGGTCGAACGTCCGAAGCGGACCCTGGTCGACCTGCTCGGCGACATCTTCGGTGGTGGCGGCTGACGCGGCCGAAGCCCTTGCGGCAATCGGCCGGCCGGGTTCCCGGCCCTAGAGTAGGGCCGCCGGCGCGACAGGGTCGGACATTTCCGGAGCCCTGCCGCCCGGGCGCTGCGGCCAGCGCTGCAGGGCCGCGTGCCCGGCCTCGGTCAGGCCGTAGAGGCCACGATCCACGCGGTGGAACCAGCCATAGACGTTGCGCCGCAGCATGCTGGCGGCGGTGGCGACGAGGGGCCGGAGGTCTCGCGGTCGCTTCGGTCCAAACCCCATTGCGGCAGCGCAAGCCAGCGCACCCTGCCGATAGGCGGTCATCACCGGCACCTTGGCGCTGCCGCCCGGTGTCGGGTCGCCCGCCCGGCGGCGGTACTCGGTCATCACCAGCGAGCGGCGCCCGGAGTTGCGCCGAGGCAGCGGCCCGTCGGGGCTGACGAGGATCGCCACCTCGCCATTCGGCGACACGGCGAGCGCGCCGAACCCCAGCCGCCGGCACAACTGCCGGAACCGCGGGTCGAGGCTGCGGCCGCGCCCCGACCTCGACATGGGGGCGGCGAGCCACACCTCGTCGGCCAGCGCGGCACGCTCTACCGCCTGCAGCACGAGCTCGAGGCTGAACGACACTTTCAGCTCGCAGACGACGACGTGTTCCGGCGCCTCGCGTCTTGTCGCGACCAGGTCGCAACCGGCGATCTCGCCCTTCACCGCGTATCCCAGCCCCTCGAAGAAGGCTTTCACAGGGGCATAGAGCAGCGCTTCGGACATCCATCTCTCCTTGTCGCGCCCACTCTAGCGCGCGCCGGTAAGCGAGATGCGAATGCGGGGGGCAGGGAGGGCGCCGGTTCCTCAGCCGAACGGGCCGTCGCGCTCGAACTCGGCCCAGCCGCGGAGCTGGAAACGCTCGTCGTCGGGCTGCTGCTCGTCGGGCTTCGGCACCTCGCCCTTGTTGCGGGAGCGTGTCAGCTTCGCCTTCCAGACGGCGCGGCGCCGGTTCTCGGCAGCGCGCTCCGCGTCTTCCTCGCGCCACTGCGCGACGAGGTCGCGGTCGAGGATGGCTTCCACCACGCGGGGATCGAACACGTGGAAGGTGATCTTCTTCGTTCGGCCGCGCAGCTTGACCGTGCGCGTGCCGGCGCTGGGCAGGCGGCCGTCCTTAAGCCAGCGATGCCGTTCCGTCGCCTTGATGCCGAGGATGTCCTCGATTTCGCGCGGCAGCACCGGGGCGTTCTCGATCCCTTCGAGGGCCGCAGAGACTTTCGCCGAGCAGTCGCGGAAGGCTTCAGCCTCGCTGGCGGGCAGCCGCAGGGTGAGTTGCCGGGCCTTCACGGCAAGCGCCTTCCTTGCGCGCACCGGCAGGCGAAACCGCACTTCGAGGAAGATCCCTTTCGAACGCACGGAGGAGCCGAGCGTCGCAGGGTAGGGCAGCGACCACGTCTCGATCAGCTCACCATCGGTGTTCTCGGCCGCGGAAGTCATCGCCCAGATATGGCATGTGAGCCGCGAGCTTCAATGCCGGGGATAGTGGCTCGCGGCGGCGGCTATGCGCTTGTGCCGGCCGGCCAGGGGCCGGAAAATCCGAACTGGCGGCTGATCTTGTGGCAGGCCACCGACAGCTGCCGCACCAGCGGCTCGATCTGCGCGGCGACTTCCTTGCGGCTCGGGCCGCTGATGCTCAGGGCGGCGATGGCCACGCCGTCGGCGTCGAGGATCGGCACCCCCACGCACCAGACGCCGAGCGCCACCTCCTGCGCGTCGATCGCATAGCCGCGCGCGCGAATGCCCCGGATCTCCTCGCGCAGGACCGCAGGGTCGACGATGGTGAACTGGGTGAGCGGCGTCAGCGTGCGCGACAGCACCGCCTCCTGCGCCGAAGGGCCCGAAAAGGCGAGGATCGCCTTGCCGGAGCCACCACAGTGGAGCGGCCCCGGGACCCCGACCGGCCAATCGAGCAGGAAGGCGCCCCGCTCGCCGCTGGTCTTGTCGATGCACATCGCCAGGAAGCCGCTGCGCACGACCACGTTCACCGATTCCCCGACGTCCTCGGCGATCCGCTTGCAGTAGGGCTTGGCGATGCGGACCAGGTCGAGCCGGTCGATATGGATGCGGCCGAGCGCGATGGCCCGATGCCCCAGCACCCACTCGCCGTCCTGCTGCTCGGCCATCGCCTCGAGCGCCAGGTCGTTGAGGATGCGCTGCGTCGTGGCGACCGGCAGGCCCAGCTCGCGCGACAGCGAGCGGACGCCGAGCGGACCTTTGCGCGCCAGGGTCGACAGCAGGTGTGCCGCCCGGCGCACGGACGAAACGGGGGCGGTCTCCTCGACCTCAGTCAATGACATTGTCCTGGATGTAATCCCAGGCAATGTCATAGCCCAGGCCGGGTCGCTGGGGAATTGTGACGAAGCCTTCGGCGTCGAGCAGGTCGCAGCTGTTGTGGAGGTAGGGGTGCGGCGCATCGTAGTCGACGCCGGGCGCCAGCAACCCCTTCTCGTACCACTCGGACGTATCCTCGTGGGTTGCCCCCATCACCTGCAGGTTGGCCCAGCCGCCGACATGGTACTCGCAGCGCTGGCCATAGGCTTCGGCGACCACGGCAGTCTTCCTCGCGCCGGTGATGCCGCCGCGGATGGTGTCGATGCGGGTCATGTCGCTGGCGCCCCGCAGCATCCACTCGGCCCGGGTGAACACGCCGCCCGCGGCGATCTCCGGTGACAGGATCGGGATGGTGAGCTCGCGGCACAGCCGGACGTAGGACTCGACCCGGTATTCGGGCATCGGATGCTCGTACCAGTAGTAGTTCAGCCGCTCGAGTTCGCGGCCGACGAGGATCGCCTCCTCGAGCGACATGTAGGTGCCCCAGGGGTCGTACATCAGCACGTAGTCGGGGCCGACGGCCTCACGCACCAGCCGGATCGTCTCGAGGTCGGCCTTGATGTTGGACGGGCGGCCCGGCGTCGGCGTGCCAGTATCGGGGTTCCAGAAGTAATGCGGGTGGATCTTGTACGCCTGGTAGCCCTCGGCGATGCAGGCCAGCGCGTGGTCGGCATAGACCTGCGGCTTGCCGATATTGGGATAGGTCGACGCGTAGGCCTTGATGCGGTCGCGCGCGCCGCCCATCAGCTTGTGCACGGGCAGACCGACATGGTTGCCGGCGAGGTCCCACAGCGCGTTGTCGATTACCGAGGCGACGTTTTCCTGGATGTTGGCGACCCACATCCACTTCCAGAGCATCTCCCGGTCGAGCGGATCCTGGCCGACCAGCAGGGAGCGCATCCGGGTGCGGATCATGTCGGCGTCGGAGATCGACAGGCCCTCCGTGTCGATGCCGTGAAAGGCCCCGCCCAGGTAGTGGCCGCTGATCCCCTCGTCGGTCGAGATCGTCGTGATGGTCTGGCGGATCTCCGCCTGCGGCAGCAGCCGTGCATGGCCGGTATCCCAGCGGTCCGCATGCGTGCGGAAGGCCGTCACAGTCACGTCGGTAATCTTCATGGCGTTCTCCCTCGGTCACGGCCTCCTTCCGTCCCTCCTAAAGTCGAGGGCCGTCTCCCGGAGAGCTGCTTGACGTGCCGCAGCTTTTAAACAACAATCTTCAGCGGAACAACTGTTCCAGATATGGAACATAGTACTGGGAGGACAGTACTTCGTTCCGGCAACAGCGGATGGCTGGCCGTCGCCGCCTTCCGAGGGGAGGATTTATGATGATCAGATCGAGCATGGCCGAAAGGCCATGGCGGACAGTTATTGCCGGCGCCCTGCTTGCGACAGCGCTGGCGGTGGCGCCGGTCACTGCCCAGGACAAGCCGCAGGGCGGTACGCTGGTGTTCGCCCACGAGCAGGAGCCGGGCACCTTCAACCTGTTCCATCCCAGCGGCCAGAGCGGTGCGGTGGCGGCGACCAACGGCCTGATGCAGATCGGCACCTACCGGTTCCCGCCTGACGGCGTGCCGGTGCCGTTCATCATCGAGAAGGAAGCCGAAGTCACCAGCGACCCGTTCACGGTGACCTACACGATCCGCGAGGACGCGGCCTTCAACGACGGTCATCCGATCCGCGCGGAGGACTACGCCTTCACCTACGAGACGATCGTGAACCCCGACTGGACGATCGCCAACCGCAAGCCCTACGACCTGATCACCGGCTACGAGGTGATCGACGAGCGGACCATCAAGTTCAGCTTCTCGGCCCCGGTCCCGACCTACAAGAAGCTGTTCCACGTCGTGCTGCCCAAGCACGACCTCGAAGGCAAGAACTGGGACACCGCCTGGCAGGAAAGCGTGCCGGTCTCCAACGGTCCGTTCAAGATGGAAAGCTGGGAGCGCGGCCAGCAGATCACCTTCGTCAAGAACGAGCACTTCTTCGGCGAGGGCCCGAACCTCGACCGCATCGTGATGCGCTTCGTGCCCGAGACCAACACGCTGCTGGAGCTGTTCCGCTCCGGTGAGATCGACGCGTCCGACCCGCAGCCGCAGCCCGAGATCATCTCGACCGTGGCCGGCATGGACGGCATCAAGGTCGACGCCAAGACCGGCCTGCTCAACGAGTTCATCCGCTTCAACTTCAAGACCCCAGGCCTCGACAAGAAGTATGTCCGCCATGCCATCATGATGGGCATCGACCGGCAGGCCATCGTCGACCAGCTGATGAAGCCCGTCGATCCGAACGCCGTCCCGCCGCAGAGCTGGGTGTTCGCCGTATCGAGCCCCAACTTCCAGCCGAAGTTCGAGGCCCTCGGCTACAACCCCGATGGCGCGATCAAGCTGCTCGAGGACAATGGCTGCGCCCGTGGCGCCGACCAGATCTTCGTCTGCGACGGTGCCCGGCTCGAGTTCGGCTACGTCACCACGGCCGGCAGCGAGCGGCGCGAGCTGACCTTCGAGATCGTGCAGGCCTACCTGCAGATGATCGGCATCCAGATCAACGCCGACTTCTCCGAAGCGGCGGTGCAGTTCGGCACCCGCGGTCCGCAGGGCCAGTACGACCTGTTCGTGCAGGGCGGCCTCTACGACGACCCGATCCCGCTGATGCCGTACATGGCGTGCGAGGGCACCATCAACGCCTCGGGCTACTGCAACCCCGAGCTCGACGCGGTGATGAACGAGATCACCGTCACGGCCGATCCGGCCAAGCAGGCCGAGCTGCTCAACAAGATGGACTCGATCCTCGCCGATGACCTGCCGTTCTTCCCGGTCTTCGGCCTCTCCCGCATGGTCGTCTACAACGCCAACCGGGTCGGCGGCTTCGACGTGAGCCCCTTCACCGACGGCACCGTGTCGACCGGCGGCTGGTACTGGAACTGGAACTCCCAGGACTTCTATCGCGTCCAGTGATCCTCCTGTCCGGGGGCGGCGGCACCTTGCGCCGCCGGCCCCGGCGCTTCCTCGCCTGACAGGAGAGTCTTCGGGTGCTGCGCTTCATCGCCAATCGCGTGTTCTTCAGCCTGTTCGTGCTGCTCGCCGCCACGGTGGTGATCTTCTTCGGCATCTCGTCGATCAGCGACCCGCTGGGCGAGCTGCGCAGCGAACCCAACATCAGCCCGGAATCGCTGCAGCGCCTGATCGACCGCAAGCACCTCGATGAACCGCTGGTCGTGCAGTACGGCTACTGGGTCAAGGACATGGTGACCGAGCAGTTCGGCAGCGACCTGAAGTTCGACCGGGCGATCTGGCCCGAACTCAGCCGCTCGCTGGTCAACACGGTGCAGCTGGTGGTGTTCGCGGAGCTGTTCGCGATCTTCGTGGCGGTGATCATCGGCGTGCTGGCGGGCCGCTTCCAGTACTCGGTCTTCGACTACGGCAGCACCATCCTCAGTTTCGTCGGCTATTCGATCCCGATCTTCTGGTTCGCGCTGATCCTGCAGATCGTCGCGGTGAACTTCTACCAGGCGACCGGCATCCGGGCGGTCTACATCTCCGGCCTGTCGTCGGTCGACGCCCCGACCGGCTTCATGTTCTTCGTCGATCGCATCCAGCACCTGATCCTGCCGATCCTGGCGCTGTCGGTCACCTCCATCGCCACCTACTCGCGCTACCTGCGCGCCTCGATGCTCGAGGTGGTCAACTCCGACTACGTTCGCACGGCGCGCGCCAAGGGCCTGAACGAGCCGACCGTGGTGCTCCGCCATGCGCTGCGCAACGCCGCCCTGCCGCTCGCCACCGTGGTCGGGGTCAACCTGGGCACCGTGTTCAGCGGCACCATCATCATCGAGACCATCTTCTCGATGCCGGGCATGGGGCTGTTCTTCTTCAACGCGCTCTCCACCCGCGACGTCTATTCGATCATGGCCTGGCTGATGGTCACCGCGACGCTGGCGCTGCTGTTCAACCTCGTCACCGACATCGTCTACGGCCTGCTCGACCCGAGGATCCGCGCATGACCATCGCTCCTTCGGCGTCCTCGGCAGCCCTGCGCGAAGGCCTCGCCGTCAAGCCCCGCTCGCAGCTGAAACTGTTCGTCACCCGCTTCGTGCGGCACCGCGTGGCCATGGTCAGCCTCGTCATCCTGCTGGCCATCGTGCTCGCCGCGCTCAATGCCGAGCGGATCAGCCCCTACAGCTACGACGGGATGAACCTGAAGGCGGCCAACCTCGAACCGACCGCCGAGGGCGGGCACTTCTTCGGCACCGACAAGCTGGGGCGCGACTACTTCACCCGCGTGCTCTACGGCACCCGCACCACCATCTTCGTGGCGATGACGGTGGCCCTGCTGTCGACCGCCGCCGGCACGCTGATCGGCGCCTTCGCCGGCTATTTCGGCGGCCGCATCGACAACCTGCTGATGCGCATCACCGACCTGGTGATCATCCTGCCGGGCCTGGCGCTGCTGATGATCCTCACCACCTTCCTCGGCGAAGGCACGCCGATGCAGGTGGCGATCCTGCTCTCCTCGCTGCTCTGGACGCTGGTCGCGCGGATCGTCCGGGCCCAGTTCCTGTCGCTGAAGCGGCGCGAGTTCGTCGAGGCCGCCATCCTCGCCGGCGCCTCGCCGTGGCGGATCATCTGGCGGCACATCCTGCCCAACACGCTCGGCCCGATCATCGTCAATGCGACGCTGACCATCTCGACCGCCATCCTGATCGAGTCCGCGCTGTCGTTCATCGGCTTCGGCGTCAAGCCGCCAACCCCGGCGCTCGGCCAGCTGATCAGCCAGGGCCGCGGCTCGATGCAGACGCAATGGTGGCTGGTGACCTTCCCCGGGCTGATGATCGTGACGATCTGCCTGACCATCAACTTCATCGGCGACGGGCTGCGCGACGCGCTCGACGCCCGCCAGGCGCAACGGAACTGACGAGCATGGACCGCACCACTCCCCCGCTGCTCTCGGTCGAGGACCTGGTCACCGAATTCCGCACCGCCGACGGCGTCGTGCACGCGGTCGACCGGGTGTCCTACCAGCTGTGGCCGGGCGAGACGCTGGCGGTGGTCGGCGAATCCGGTTCGGGCAAGAGCGTCACCGCGATGTCGATCCTCGGGCTGGTGCAGCAGCCGCCCGGCCGGATCGCCGGCGGCCGGGTGATGTTCGAGGGCCGCGACCTGCTGCAGCTGTCGCGGCGCGACATGCGGGCGGTGCGCGGCAAGTCGATCGCCATGATCTTCCAGGACCCGATGACCTCGCTGAACCCGGTGATGACCATCGGCTTCCAGATCACCGAGGCCATGCTGGCGCATGGCGACATGCAGCGCCGGGAGGCCGAGGAGCGGGCCGTGGAGCTGCTGGCGACGGTCGGCGTGCCGAACGCCGGCGTGCGCTTCCGGCAGTACCCGCACCAGTTCTCCGGCGGCATGCGGCAGCGGGCGCTCATCGCCATGGCGATCGCCAACCGCCCCCGCCTGCTGATCGCCGACGAGCCGACCACGGCGCTCGACGTCACCATCCAGGCGCAGGTGTTCGAGGCGCTGCGGCTGGCGCAGCGGGAAACCGCGGCGGCGATGATCCTGATCACCCACGATCTCGGCCTCGTGGCCGAACTCGCCGACCGGGTGGCGGTGATGTACGCCGGCCGGGTGGTGGAGACGACGGGGGTGCGCGAGCTGTTCCACGCGCCGCGCCACCCCTACACAATCGGGCTGATGAAGAGCCTGCCCCGGCTCGACGGCCGCAGCGGCCGGCTGCTGCCGATCCCGGGCGCGCCGCCGAGCCTGCTGCAGCCGCCGCCCGGCTGCCCGTTCCATCCGCGCTGCGCCCTCTATCGCGGGCGCAGCCTATGCCATACCGAGCGGCCGGCGCTGCGAGCGCTCGGCCCGCAGCACGCCTCGGCCTGCCATTTCGCCGAGGAACTGGCACTGGAGGTGCTGGCATGAGCTCGTCCGCTGCGCCGCTCCTCGAGGTCGACGGCCTCGTCAAGCACTATGGCGGCGGCGTCCGCGCCGTCGACGGCGTCAGTTTCTCGCTCCGCCCGGGTGAAACGCTGGGGCTCGTCGGTGAATCGGGCTGCGGCAAGTCCACCACCGGGCGCTGCATCATCGGGCTCGAGCGCCTGACCGCCGGGACGGTGACGTTCGACGGGCAGGACGTCGGCAGCGCCAATGCGGCGTCGCTGAAAGCCATCCGCCGCGACCTGCAATACGTCTTCCAGGACCCTTACTCCTCGCTAAATCCGCTGATGACCATCCACGCGACGCTCGAGGAGCCGTTGCTGCTCGCCGGCATGCGCCGGGCCGAGCGGCGCGAACGGGTGGCCGAGCTGATGCAGCTGGTCGGGCTCGCCCCCGAGCATGCCAACCGCTTCCCGCACGAGTTCTCCGGCGGCCAGCGCCAGCGCATCGGCATCGCCCGCGCCCTGGCCCTGAACCCGCGGCTGCTCATCCTCGACGAGCCGGTCTCCGCCCTCGACGTGTCGATCCAGGCGCAGGTAATCAACCTGCTGGACGACCTGCAGGAACGGCTGGGGCTAGCCTACCTGTTCGTCGCCCACGACCTCTCGGTGGTGAGCCACATCTGCGACCGGGTGGCGGTGATGTACCTGGGCCG
This sequence comes from Devosia sp., assembly GCA_051959485.1. Lineage (GTDB taxonomy): Bacteria > Pseudomonadota > Alphaproteobacteria > Rhizobiales > Devosiaceae > Devosia_A. Next base: position 26,495 of record JBQCFF010000065.1, read on the forward strand.
GATCGTCGAGATCGGCACGCGGGACGAGATCTTCGAGCAGCCCGCCCACCCCTACACGCAGGCGCTGCTGTCGGCGGTGCCGATCGACGATCCGGACAAGCGCGGACAGAAGCAGCGGATCGTGCTGTCGGGCGACCTGCCCAACCCGGCCAACCCGCCATCCGGCTGCCGGTTTCGCACCCGCTGCTGGAAGGCCGCCGACATCTGCGCCACCACCGAGCCGCGACTCGAAACGCGGGCCGGCGGCCAGCGCGCCGCCTGCCATTTCGCGCCGACACCAGGCGAAGCGGCCGTGCCCGCCTGAGGCAGGGCGGCAGTTCATCGGCCACCTCGCCGGTGGCGGGCGGGAAGCTGCAGCATAGCGCCATCACGCCCGGCTGACGGCGCCCTGGGTGGCATGAGTTGCTCTGGCACCTCCATCTGCTAGGCTCCGGCCTGCAGTAGGTGAGCCAGCATGACCGCAGTCTCCTCCCATCGCTCGCGCCAAAATCCCGGCGAAGGCCATGCCGGCGTCGAGCAGGCCGTCGGCGCCTTCAGCCTGCTGCGCGACTATTTCGAGGGTGCGGTCATCGTCGATGCCGACTCCCGCATCACCTGGATCGACCAGCGCTATCGCGAACTGCTGAAGCTCGCCGCCGACTTCGATCCGATCGGCCTCGCCATCGAGGATGTCATTCCGCATTCGCTGATGCGCCGCGTGGTCGAGACCGGCAAGCCCACGCTGCTCGACATCATGGGCTTCGATGACCGCCAGTTCGTCGTCTGCCGTATCCCGCTGACGGATGGCGACGGCAGGGTCGAGGGGGCGATCGGCTTCGTCTTCTACGACAATGTCGACTACCTCCAACCCATCCTCGAAAAGTTCGAGGCGTTGCAGAAGCAGCTGACCCGGGCCCAGGCCGCGCTCACCCGCGAACGGCAGGCCAAGTATTCGCTGTCGAGCTTCATCGGGGTGTCCGATGCGGTCAAGGAGCTCAAGTCGCAGGTCCGCCGCTTCGCGCTGCGGGAAGGGGCGGCGCTGATCCTGGGAGAAACCGGCACCGGCAAGGAGCTCCTCGCCCACGCCATTCATCGGCAGTCCGACCGGGCCGACGGGCCCTTCATCGCCATCAATGTCGCGGCCGTTCCCGAACAGCTGCTCGAGGCGGAGTTCTTCGGCGTGGAGCCCGGCGCCTTTACCGGGGCCGACCGCAAGCGGCGCCCGGGCAAGTTCGAGCTGGCGCACGGCGGCACGCTGTTTCTCGACGAAGTCGGCGACATGCCGCCGGCGATCCAGGCCAAGTTCCTGCGCGTGCTGCAGGAAGGCGAGGTGGAGGCGCTCGGCTCCAACACCGTCCGCAAGGTGGATGTCCGCATCATCGCCGCGACCTCGCAGGACCTCGAGGCCAAGCTGGCGCACAAGAGTTTCCGCGCCGACCTCTATTATCGCATCGCCGTGCTGACCGTCCGCATTCCGCCCCTGCGCGAGCGCCGCGGCGACATCGCCGTGCTGTGCGAGACCCTGCTGGAGCGGATCATGCGGGCCCCCGGCCAGCGCGGCTGGGTGCTGCTGCCCGAGGCCATCCGCCTGCTGGAGGCCCATCACTGGCCCGGCAACGTCCGCGAGCTGCGCAACGTGCTGGAGCGCGCCGCCGCGCTCGCGCCCTCCGAGGTGCTGGATGCCGCCGCCATCCGGCGCGCGATGCCGGAGACGGCGCTGCGGCCGGCCGCCTCGCCCGCGCCGCCCGTCGGTGGCGACCTCGCCGCGCAACTCGCCGCGGCGGAGCGCGATGCCATCCTCGCCGCCCTCGCCGCCAGCAGTGGCGAGAAGCTTGCCGCCGCGCGACGCCTGGGCGTCTCACGCTCGCAGTTCTACGAGAAGCTGCGGCGGCACAATATCGTGTCCTGAATCCGGGATTTGTGTCCGGAACAACAGACTCTTCCCCGGCGCGCGCTTCGTAACCGCCTGCAAAACGGCCCTTTGCTGTTTGGCATGGAAATTGAATTCCCTGCCGTGGGGCGCTCGCCATGGCCGCCCGGACACAGGCCTGAAGGGCCGGGACCGAGGGGAAACAGACGTGCAGAACGGCAGGCGGGTAGCGCTGGTCACCGGTTCGACCAGCGGCATCGGGCTTTCCATCGCGCAGCGGTTCGCGCGCATGGGCTATGCCGTGGCGCTCAACAGCTTCGAGCCCGAGGCCGAAGTGGCCGACGCGCTGGTCAGCTTCGGCAATGCCGAGGTGCGCTACTTCCAGGCCGACCTGGCCGATCCGCGCGCCGCGTTCCGCCTGGTGGGTGAGGTGATCGAGGCCTTCGGCCGGCTCGACATCCTCGTCAACAATGCCGGGGTGCAGAAGGTCGCCCCCATCGAGGACTTCCCGCCGGCCGACTGGGACCATATCCGCGCCGTCAGCCTCGACTCGGCCTTCCACACCATCCGCGCCGCGCTGCCCAGCATGGCCGAGCGCGGCTGGGGGCGGATCATCAACGTCGCCTCGGCGCATGGGCTGCGCGCCTCGCCGTTCAAGTCCGCCTATGTGGCGACCAAGCACGGCGTGGTCGGGCTCACGAGGACCGTGGCGCTGGAGGCGGCGGAGAAGGGGATCACCGTCAACGCCATCTGCCCCGGCTATGTCTGGACGCCGCTGGTGGCGAAGCAGGTCGCCGATCAGGCGCGCGTCCACAAGATGAGCGAGGAGGAGGTGATCCGGAACGTCATGCTGGCGCCGCAGCCGACCCGGCGCTTCGTGCAGCCCGAGGAGATCGCCGAGCTCGCCGCCTATCTCTGCGGCGACATGGCCCGCTCGATCACCGGCTCCGCCATTTCGATCGACGGAGGCTGGACGGCGAAATGAACGCAGGCGCCGACATCATCCTCAGGGCTCAAGGGCTCACCAAGCGCTTCGGCGGCTTCGTGGCGGTGAACGGCGTCGACCTCGCGGTGGAGCGCGGCACCATCCACGCGCTGATCGGGCCCAACGGAGCGGGAAAGACCACCTGCTTCAACCTCCTGACCAGGTTCCTGCAGCCGAGCGGCGGCACCATCCTGTTCAAGGGCCGCGACATCACCCGGACCTCCGCCGCCGAGATCGCGCGCAGCGGGCTGGTGCGCTCGTTCCAGATCTCGGCGGTGTTCCCGCGGTTGAGCGCGCTCGAGAACGTGCGCATCGCGCTGCAGCGCCGCCGTGGCGACAGCTTTGACTTCTGGCGCTCCGACAAGACGCTGCGCCGCTTCGACGAGGCGGCGATGCAGGGGCTCGAGGAAGTCGGGCTCACCGAATTCGCCATGACGCCGGCCGGCGAGCTCTCCTATGGCCGCAAGCGCGCGCTCGAGATCGCCACGACGCTGGCCCTCGATCCCGAGATGCTGCTGCTCGACGAGCCGATGGCCGGCATGGCGGAGGAGGACGTGTCGCGCATCTCGGCCCTCATCACCCGCGTCGCCAAAAGCCGCACCATCCTGATGGTGGAGCACAACCTGTCGGTCGTCGCCGACCTCTGCGACCGCATCACCGTGCTCGCCCGCGGCCAGGTGCTGGCAGAGGGGCCCTACGAGGCGGTGAGCAAGGATGCGCGCGTCATCGAGGCTTATATCGGGGGCGGCCATGAGTGAGACCCTCGTCCGCCCCGACGCCCTGACCGCCGAGCTCGCAGTGCGCGACCTCCACGGCTGGTACGACGAAAGCCACGTGCTGCACGGCATGAACTTCGACGTACGCTCCGGCGAGGTGGTGACGCTGCTCGGACGCAATGGCGCCGGCAAGACCACGACGCTCAAGGCGATCATGGGGATTCTCGGCAAGCGCAAGGGTTCGGTGCAGTTCGGCGGGCGCGAACTGATCGGGCTGCCCGCCCGCGCCATCGCCCGGCAGGGCATCGCCTTCTGTCCCGAGGAACGCGGCATCTTCGCCAGCCTCTCGGTCGAGGAGAACCTGATGCTGCCCCCGGCCATCCGCGAAGGCGGGCTCAGCCGCGACGAAGTGCTCGGGCTGTTCCCCAATCTCAGGGAGAGGCTGGGCAGCCAGGGCACCAAGCTCTCGGGCGGCGAGCAGCAGATGCTGGCCATCGGCCGGATCCTCAGGACCGGCGCCAAGCTGCTGCTGCTCGACGAGCCCACCGAGGGTCTCGCGCCGGTGATCGTCCAGCAGATCGGGGCGACGCTCAGGACGCTGAAGCAGCGCGGCTTCACCGTCGTCCTCGTCGAGCAGAGCTTCCATTTCGCCAAGTCCGTCGCCGACCGCCACTACGTCGTCGAGCAGGGGAGGGTGGTCGATGAAATCCCCAATGCCGAGCTCGGCGCCAACCTGACCAAACTGCACGCCTACCTGGGCGTGTGACGCCAACCCATAACAATCGGAGGAGAACGTTATGATACTGACCAGGGGACTGCTGCTTTCCGCAGCGCTGATCTTCGCCGCCGCACCCGCCCTCGCCGAGACCTCGGTGAAGATCGGCGTGCTCAACGACCGCTCGGGCATCTATGCCGACCTCTCGGGCGAGGGCTCGGTGATCGCCGCCAAGATGGCGGTCGAGGATTTCGGCGCCGCGGCCAAGGGCATCAATGTCGAGATCGTCTCGGCCGACCACCAGAACAAGCCGGACATCGCCTCCAACATCGCCCGCCAGTGGTACGACACCGACGGCGTCGACCTGATCGTCGACGTGCCGACCTCGTCGGCAGCCTTCGCG
>JBQCFF010000066.1:0-2322 GCA_051959485.1 Devosia sp.
CCGGGCGGCATCAGGTTGCCGATGGTCCTGAGGCCCGCCAGCGCGGCGAGGAAGCTCATCGGGATGGAGAAGGACAGCGCCAGCTTCTGCGTCTGGCGGTCCGCGGCGGCGATGGCGTCGACGATCTCCTTGTCCCGCGCCACGCTGCGCCCCAGCGCGTCCGCCGCCGCCTGCACGGCCGCTTCGTCCGGGACGAGCCCGACGCCGGGGTTGCGCGCCGCGTCGAGCGCCGCCTGCTCGAGCTTGATCCGGTCGGCCAGCTTCGCCTGCTCCGACTTCAGCGCCTCCTTGGCGATGCCGCTCGTCGGGGCGATGAACACCTCCACCGCCCGCTCGATCAGCAGCGCCACGAAGATCAGCGAAGTCAGGATGGTCCCGACCGTGCTGACCTTGACGCCCCCCATCGCCGCCGCCGGCAGGATACCGGCCCAGACGAAGGCCACGATTGCGCCCACGGTGGCAATCGTCATCACCAGAAACCTGCGATCCATTTGTCCCCTCCCTGGATCAGTGCTCCGCTACCAGCTAACACCGCGGGGGGCCGCCTTGCCGCCCGGCGAATACTGATGGGAGACATCCCGACCGTGCCCCGGCCAGCCTTGTGAACCCGGCAAAGTTCTCATTTTGTCCCACGGTTCTTTTCGCTATGGTGCGGCCAAACGAGATGGAAGGTGAGATGGTCGAGTTCGTGATTGCCCCGCCGCCGCAGGTCAGCGTGCCGGTCGCGGGAGGCGGCGCCTTTCCGGTGCGGCGGGTCTACTGCGTCGGCCGCAACTATGCCGAGCACGCCCGCGAGATGGGCCATGATCCCGACGCCGAGCCGCCCTTCTTCTTCTCGAAGCCCGCCGACGCCATTGTCACCGGTGGCGACCCGGTCCCCTACCCCACCGAGACCGGCAACCTCCACTACGAGGTCGAGCTCGTCGCGGCGATTGGCACCGGCGGCAGCAATATCGACGTGGCGGATGCCCTGCGCCACGTCTGGGGCTACGCCGTCGGCATCGACTTCACCCGTCGCGACCTGCAGGCCTGGGCCAAGCAGGCGGCGAAGCCGTGGGAAGTGGCGAAAGGGTTCGACCACTCCGCCCCGATCTCCGGCATCGTCCCGGCCAGCGCGCTGACCCTGCCGCTCCGCGGCGCCATCACGCTCGAGGTCAATGGCGAGACGCGGCAGTCCGCCGATCTCGCCGACATGATCTGGGACCTGCCGCACGTCATCGCCGAACTCAGCCGCTATTTCGAGCTCGGCCCCGGCGACCTCATCTTCACCGGCACGCCCGCCGGCGTCGGCGCCGTGGTCAAGGGCGACCGCCTCACCGGCAGCATTGCCGGGGTCGGCCGCGTCGAGACCTCCATCGCCTGATGGAGTGGTCACCGCAACAGGATGAGGCGCTGCAGGCGGTCTCGAGCTGGCTCAAGGACACGTCCGGCAAGCAGGTGTTCCGGCTGTTCGGCTGGGCCGGCACCGGCAAGTCGACGCTCGCCCGCCACCTGGCGCAGGGGGTGAAGTCGGTGAAGTACGCCGCCTTCACAGGCAAGGCGGCGATGGTGATGCGCAAGTACGGGGCGCGCGGCGCCTCCACCATCCACAGCCTCATCTACACTCTCGTCTCGGACAAGGAGGGCGAGCCGAAATTCGCCCTCGACCCCGAGAGCGAGGCGCTGACCGCCGACCTCATCGTCATCGACGAGGTGTCGATGGTCGACGAGGCGCTGGGCCGCGACCTGCTGTCGTTCGGCACCAAGGTGCTGGTGCTGGGCGATCCGTTCCAGCTGCCGCCGGTGCAGGGCGCCGGCTTCTTCACCGCCGACGAGCCCGACGTGATGCTGACCGAGATCCACCGGCAGGCGGCGGACAACCCGATCATCCGCATGTCGATGGACATCCGCGAGGGCGGCTACCTGGAGCACGGCCGCTACGGCGAGTCGGTGGTCATTCCCCGTTCCGAGGTCGATCGCGACGAGGTGCTGCAGGCCGACCAGGTGCTCGCCGGCCGCAACAAGACGCGCGTCGCCTACAACGACCGGATTCGCGAGCTCAGGGACCTGCCGCACCACGAGCCGGTGGCCGGCGACCGCCTCGTCTGCCTCCGCAACAACCCGATCAAGAAGCTGCTCAACGGCCAGATCTGGACCGCCGCCGAAGTGAAGAAGCGCTCCAACGCCCGCTACTCGATGACCCTCGACCCCGACGAGCCGACCACCGGCAAGGCGACGCAGGCCAAGGTCGTCACCCATGCCGCCTTCTTCTCCGGCGAGGAAGACGCGCTGAGCTGGCCCGAGCGCCGGCAATACGACGAGTTCACCTTCGGCTACTGCCTC
>JBQCFF010000067.1:0-4293 GCA_051959485.1 Devosia sp.
AGCTTGCGCGACGAGACCAGCTTGCCGGCGAGCCGGATGCGCTCGTTGAAGCGCACCAGGTGCGGCGAGGTCATCACGTGCACCTTCTTGCCCGAGGCCTCGAGGAACGCCCGCAGGTAGGCGATGGTCGAGCCCTTGCCGTTGGTGCCGGCGACGTGGATCACCGGCGGCAGCCGGTCCTGCGGGTTGCCGATCCGGCCGAGCAGGCGGTCGACGCGCTCGAGGCTGAGGTCGATAAGCTTGGGGTGAAGCGCCAGCAGGCGCTTCAGGATGGCGTCGGTACGGGACACGGGGACGAGATTCTCGAACAGGAGCATGGCGCCCCGCTTCTAGCAGCCCTGCGGCACCCGATGAAGGGCGACGTTACTCGGCGTGCGCGGCTTCCGGTTCGCCGACCAGATCCTCGCCCGAGCTGACCTCGATCGGGGCGGCCAGGCGGGCCGGCGCAGTCTCGCTCAATTCCTCGCGAACCGGCGCCTTGGTCAGGATGCCGACCAGCGAGCCGATGGTCTCGCGCAGGTTGTGCCGGTGCACCACCATGTCGATCATGCCGTGCTCGTAGAGGTATTCGGAGCGCTGGAAGCCCTTGGGCAGCTTCTCGCGAATGGTCTGCTCGATGACGCGGGGCCCGGCAAAGCCGATCAGGGCGCCGGGCTCGGCGATGTGCACATCGCCCAGCATGGCATAGGACGCGGTGACGCCGCCGGTCGTCGGGTTGGTGAGCACCACGATGAACGGCAGCCCGGCTTCGCGCAGCCGCAGCACCGCCACGGTGGTGCGCGGCATCTGCATCAGCGACAGGATGCCTTCCTGCATGCGCGCGCCGCCCGAGGAGACGAACAGCACGAACGGCGTCTTGCGGGCCGCGGCGGTCTCAAGACCGGTAACGATCGCCGAGCCGGCCGCGAGGCCGAGCGAGCCGCCCATGAAATCGAAATCCTGCACCCCGACGGTGACGGCCTGCCCGAACAGCTCGCCCGTCGCCACGGTCACCGCGTCATCGGCACCGGTCTTCAGCCGGCTCTCCTTGAGGCGGTCGGAATAGCGCTTGGAGTCGCGGAACTTCAGCGGATCGTGCGCCACCGGCGGCACCGGCACCGTCTGGTACTGGCCCTCGTCGAGGAAGGTGGAGAGCCGGTCGGAGGCCTTGATCTTCATGTGGTAGCCGGAATTCGGCACCACCCACATGTTCGCCTCGAGGTCGCGGTAGAACACCATTTCGCCCGACTCGGGGTCCTTGACCCACAGGTTCTCCGATCCGGTATCCTTCGGCTTCAGGAAGGAGCGGATGCGGGGACGGACGACGTTGTTGATCCAGTTCATTGGCCTGCCTGTCAGCGGGGGTGCCGTGTTGGTTCACGGCCCTAAATGGGGATTGTGGCGAATATTATCAGCCTTCCCTGCCGTGGTTAAGGCGGCATTCCCGGGTTGTGAAGCGCTAACTCCGCGTTCACCCTGCGCGCTGCTCGGGGTGGACGCGCCTCGGAGTGCGCGCCCCCCGATGCGCGGCCGCCGCTCAGTGCAGCGGCCCGCGATCCTCTTCCTCTTCCTCGAGCACCGCATTGGCGCCACTGGCCGAGAGCCGCACCCGACCGCCCTCGATGTCGGCGACCAGGTTGCCGGGGATGAAGTGGTGGTGGCCCTGGTGATGGCCTTCGCCGCTGTCGTCCTTGGTGAGCTTGATGCGGCCGCCCTCGACGCGGTCGACGGTGCCGATATGGACGCCATCGGCACCGATGACTTCCATGTGCTCGCGAATGCCGGAAAGATCAGACATGTGACTGCTCCTGTTGGGGGACAGGAGATCAACGCATGAACGGCCCCGCGGGATGCCTCGCATTTTTTTCAACGGCGGGTCGATTCGGTCGAGCGCCGCGCGTCGTCAGTTGAGAGGGCGCGGAAGACGTCGCGTCGCAACGAGAGGAATGACCGATGAAAGCCGTGTTTCTTGCCGCAACCGCACTGATGCTGGGGAGTACGATGACCGCACACGCTGAAGACACGTCCGGCTACGCGCCGATCAACGGCCTCGAGATGTATTACGAGGTGCATGGCGAGGGCGACCCGCTGGTGCTGCTGCACGGCGCCTACATGTCGATCCCGTCGAACTGGGACGGGCTGATGCCGACCCTGGCGCAGGACCACAAGGTGATCGCGGTGGAGTTGCAGAACCACGGCCGCACCTCGGACCGCGACACGCCGATCACCTACGAGGGAATGGCCGACGACGTGGCGGCGCTGCTCGATTACCTGAAGATCGAGAAGGCGGCGGTGTTCGGCTACTCGATGGGCGCCGGCGTCGCCATCCGGGTCGCCATGCAGCACCCGGACAAGGTGACCCGCATCGTCGCCGCCTCGGGCTCGATCAGCTACGACGCGCTGCCCGAAGGCTTCGCCGACATGGTCAGGACGATCACGCCGGAGCTGTTCGAGAACACGCCGTTCGCGGCCGAATACAAGCGGCTGAGCAAGACGCCGGAGAACTTCCCCATCCTGGTCGAGAAGCTAAAGCAGCTCGACCTCACCCCGTTCAGCTGGAGCGAGGCGGAGTTCGCGAAGATCGACGTGCCGTCGCTGCTGATCTTCGGCGACGCCGACGTGGTCAAGGTCGAGCACATCGCGAAGATGCACCAGCTGCTCGGCGGCCTCACCGACGGCGACACCAACGGCCTGCCGAAGACGCAGCTGCTGGTGCTGCCCGGGACCAGCCACATCAACGTCTTCTTCAATCCGGCGAACGTCGAGATCAGGAAGGCGGTGGTGCCGACCTTCCTGAAGCAGGCCCTGCCGTCCAAGCCGAGCTTCAGCTTCTGAGCTGTTAGTCGGCTCTAGGCGATAGCGGCAACGCGCGACGGTATCGGGATCGGTCTTCCGAGGTCCCGTGCCGCCTCCAGCCACGCCTCGATGGCGTCTTGCACGTTGGTGAGCGCCTCCTCGGGGGTCTCACCATCGCTCATGCAACCGGGCAGGTCGGGCACCGTCGCGACAAAACCGCCGCCATCAGCCTCGGGCAGCGGAGAGACGATCACCGGGTAGCTGAGCTGGCTCATGGCGCTATTGAACGCCTTGAGCCGTGGGCCGGCAATAGTCGTTCGCGCCCTCCGAAGCCCTCATCATGAGCTTGTCGAAGGACGAGGGCTGGCGGCACCGCGTGAGAACGGCGCAAGCGACGTCAGCGCGCGAACCCTCGTCCTTCGACAAGCTCAGGATGAGGGTTCGGGGACGGGTTGTGCCCTTCAACGGTGACGGTGGCGGATCAGGCCGGTACCTTCGCCCGGCGGCAGCCGGCGGCGAGATCGGCTACTAGCGCCGTCACGGCGCCGACCGTGCCTGGCGTGGCCTTGCCGTCCGCAAGCGAGGCGAGGACCGTGTTGCAGATCGCGGTGCCCACCGCGATGCCATCGGCGTCGCGGCCGACGCGGGCGGCATCGTCGGCGGTCTTGATGCCGAAGCCGACGACCACCGGCAGCTCGGTGTGGGACTTGATCCGCTGCACTGCCGAGCCCACCGCCGCGTGCGACTTGATGGCGCCGCCGGTGATGCCGGTCATCGACACGTAGTAGACGAAGCCCGAGGTGTTGGCGAGCACGGCCGGGAGGCGCGCGTCGTCGGTGGTCGGGGTCGCGAGCCGGATGAAGTTGAGGCCGGCCGCGAGCGCCGGCAGGCAGAGCTCGTCGTCCTCTTCCGGCGGCAGGTCGACGACGATCAGGCCGTCGACGCCGGCGGCCTTGGCCGCGCTGAGGAACGCCTCGACGCCGAAGATGTAGATGGGGTTGTAGTAGCCCATCAGCACGATCGGGGTTTCGCCGTCCTTGCGGCGGAAGGCCTCGACCATGGCGAGCGTCTTGCGCATGGTCTGCCCGGCAGCCAGCGCCCGCTGGCCGGCAGCCTGCACGCCCGGGCCATCGGCCATCGGGTCGGAGAACGGCATGCCGAGTTCGATGATGTCGGCACCGGCGGCCGGCAGCGCCTCGAGAATTTCCTGCGCCGTGGCGAGATCGGGATCGCCGGCCATGGTGTAGGTGACGAGCGCCGGGCGCCCCTCGGCCGCACACCTGGCGAAGCGGGCGGGGATACGGGTGGTCATTCAATCATCCCCAGGTAGCGGCCGACGGATTCCACGTCCTTGTCGCCGCGGCCGGACAGGCAGAGCACGACCGTCTCGTCCTTGCCCATGGTCGGGGCGAGCTTCATCACCTGCGCGAGGCCGTGCGAGGATTCGAGCGCCGGAATGATGCCCTCGAGCCTGGTGCAGAGCTGGAACGCTTCCAGCGCCTCGTTGTCGGTGATCGG
>JBQCFF010000068.1:0-25938 GCA_051959485.1 Devosia sp.
CTTGGCCATCGGATCGGTGGCGAGCACCAGCAGGGCCGTGCCGGGCGGGGCGGCTTCGATCCGCTTTTCGAGCTTCAGCACGGGCAGGGGGCATTTCAGCCCCCGGCAGTCGATGACCTCAGGGGGCAAGCAGCAGCACCCAGTAGACGCCGTTGGCCGAGGCCGGCTCGTACACGACGCCGAGGCCGGCGCGGCTTACGCCCGGGGACGCCAGGGCGCCCGCGTCGGCCGGCATGTTGCGCCAGCCGGAGAACACCTCGGCGAAGGTGGGGTAGCCGGCCGAGAGCCGCATCACCGTCGCGCCGGGCGGCAGCATCGGCTGCCCGCCGCTCTTGGCGTAGTTCTGCGCCAAGGTCTGCGCGGTCGAATCGAGCACGGTGTCGCCGCGCACGTCGGGCGCACCCTGCTGGCGGCGGAAGTCGTTGAGCAGGAACAGCGCCTCGACCCGGTTGAGCTGCGCGCCCGGCCGGTTCATCGGCGTGGTCAGCCCCTCCGACAGCGGCTGTCCGCCGCCCATCGAACAGGCGGCAAGCGCGACGGCGAGACCTGTGGCGAGGGCGAGGCGGAAGAGGTTTCGTGCGATCATCGGAGACGTTCCTTCGGGTGCAGCCGGGCCCGGGGCGAAAGCATTGCGCCGGTGATCCCGGCGCGATTCAAAGGCGCGACCCCGGGATGAGGAATTCCGGGGCCGGGCGGGGATTCATGCCCTCTCCGATACATCGAACCGGCCCCCAAGTCCATTTTGCTTCCGGAAATTGCCGCCGGTTGTGGGCAGGGCGTGAGAACGCCGGACCGGCCGCATGCCCTCCGGTCGCCCTCAGCGGCAGCGGGAAATCGAAGGTCGTCCGCCGGCTCACTTGCCTCGCCTGCCGGGGGCTTGCTAAAGGGCGAACTCCACCAACTGTTTGGTTGAGCAGATGCCGCCACACCCGCGCCGTCGAGAGGATGAAAACAGCCGCCCGGCGCTGCTGGCGGCAGCCAGGGCCGCGTTCAGCGAGCGGGGGCTCGAAGGGGCCCGGGTCGACGACATCGCCCGGAGGGCGGGGGTCAACAAGCAACTGGTCTACCATTATTTCGGCAGCAAGGATGGCCTCTACACCGCCGTCCTCGAGGGCATCTACCGGGAAATCCGCGACCATGAGAGCGCGCTCGAACTCGAGGCCCTGCCGGCCGAGGCGGCCATGCGCGCCCTGGTGGAGTTTTCGTTCGACTATCTCGCCCGCTCGCCGGAGTTCGTGCGCATCCTCGCCGACGAGAACGCCAATGGCGGCAAGCACCTGCAGGGCTCGGGCATCGTGAAGGAAGTGAACCGCCCGATCATCGACCTGTTGCGCAAGACGCTGGGGCGAGGCGTCGCGGCGGGGGTGTTCCGCCCGGGGCTCGATCCGCTCCACGTGTACCTGTCTATCGCCGGGATGTCGTTCTTCTACTTCGCCAACCTGCACACCCTGAGCCGCGCCTTCGACCCCAGGCTGGCCTCGCCTGAGGGGATTGCGGAGCGGCGGGGCGAGATCATCGAGTTCGTGCTGGCGGCGCTGCGTCCATAGCTGGACATTGACAACTCCTCCACCGGCCCACAGTATCAACCAACTAGTTGGATGATAGGCGGGCAGGCGGGACATGGATGCAGGCAACCCAGCTTCAGGTGGCGGCTTCGACGGCGTCGAGGGGCTGGAGGAGCGGCTGTCCCGGCCCGACGCCGACCTGGTCGCCGACCTGCAGCGGCTTGATGGCGATATCCTGATCCTCGGCGCGACGGGCAAGATGGGGCCGACGCTCGCCCGCATGGCGAAGCGCGCCGCGCCGGACCGCGACGTCTTCGCCGCCGCAAGGTTTTCCAACCGCGCACTGGAAGGGCAGTTCACGGCGCAGGGGATTCGCCCGGTGCGGGTGGACCTGCTCGAGGACGACGGCCTCGAGCAGCTGCCCCAGGCGCGGAACGTCATCGTCATGACCGGGTACAAGTTCGGCGCCTCCGGCAACCCCGCCCATACCTGGGCGGTGAACAGCCTGCTGCCGGCCCGGCTGGCGCGCCATCTCGCCGGCCGCCGGCTGGTGGTCTTCTCCACCGGCTGCGTCTATCCCTTCGTGCCGGTGGAATCGGGGGGCGCCACCGAGCACACCCCGCTCACCCCGCCCGGGGAGTATGCCAACAGCTGCGTCGGGCGCGAGCGGCTGGTCGACTGGGAGACCGCCCGCACCGGCACCCCGGCGCTGTTTTTCCGGCTGAACTATGCCATCGACTGCCGCTACGGCGTGCTGCACGACATCGCCAGCAAGGTGCTTGGCGGGCGGCCGATCGAGCTTGCCACCGGACACGTCAACGTCATCTGGCAGGGCGACGCCAACGCCATGGCGCTGCGCAGCCTGCTGCACTGCACCGCCCCCGCATCGGCGCTCAACGTCACCGGCCCGGAAACGCTCGCGGTGCGCCAGCTCGCCGAATGGTTCGGCCGCCGCTACGGCCGCCAGCCACAGTTCGTGGGAGAGGAGGCCCCGAGCGCATGGCTCAGCAATGCCTCCAAGGCGCACGCGCTGATGGGGTATCCGAAGGTGGCGCTCGAAACCATGATGGAGTGGGTCGCGGACTGGGTGGTGCGCGACATGCCCAGCCTCAACAAACCCACCGGCTTCGAGGTGCGAAGCGGTGCATACTAGGCCGGCCGGAACCACCCTCGACATCAGGCCGATGCTGCCGGGCGACGTCCCGGCGGCGATGGGCCTGGTTCGCGCCGCAGGGTGGAACCAGACCGAGGCCGACTGGCGGTTCATGCTGGCGGCGGGACAGGGGTTCGGCATAGCCGGCGACAGCGGCCGCCTGCTGGCCAGCTCGGTGGTGCTCTCCTATCCGCCTGACGTCGGCTGGATCGGCATGGTGCTGGTGGCGCCCGAGGCGCGCCGGCAGGGTCTGGCGACCCGGCTGATGCACAATGCCGTTGCCGCAACGCAGGGTGCCGGCCTCGTGCCCATGCTCGACGCGACGCCGGCCGGACGCGAGGTCTACGACGCGCTGGGGTTCCGCGACCTGGAAGGCATCGGCAGGTGGCGCGGCATCGGCCGGGGGCAAGCTGCGGCAGCGCTCCGGATGAGCCCGGCGCAGGCCCGGGCCGGGATCGCAGCGGACGCCGTGGCCTTCGGGGCGGATCGCCGCCGCCTCCTGTCCGAGCTGCGCGGTCGCGCCGGCGGCTTCACGCTGGCGCTGCCCGACGGCGGCGGCTGGCTGTGGTCGCGCGCCGGGCGGACGGCGACGCAGGTCGGCCCGATCCTCGCCAGCTCTGCCGCGGGGGCGATCACGCTTTGCGCCGCGGCGCTGGACCAACTCGCCGGTCCCATCCTCATCGATGTCCCCGAGCGCGAGGCGGAGCTCACGGCGTTCCTGCGCGGGCGGGGCTTCTCGCTCGAACGCCAGCTGACGCGCATGGCGCTGGGCGGCGCTGCGCCCGCCACGCTGGGCTCTGCCATGCGCGCCATTGCCGGCCCTGAACTCGGATAGCTCGATGCACTGGACCGACATCCCCGCCGACATTCTCGCCGCTTTCCGGGATGGCATGGTGATCCCGGCGCATCCGCTGGCGCTCGATGCGGAGCGGCGGTTCGACGTTCGGCGCCAGCGCGCCCTCAGCCGCTACTACATCGATGCCGGCGCCGGTGGACTGGCCGTCGGGGTCCACACCACGCAATTCGCCATCCGTGAGGTGGGCCTGCTGCGGCCCGTGCTGGAAACCGCCGCCGAGACGGCTGCGAACTGGACCGGGCGGCCGCTGCTGCTGGTGGCGGGGGTGGTCGGTCGCACGGCGCAGGCGGTGGCCGAAGCGCGGTTGGCCCGCGATCTCGGCTACCACGCCGTGCTGGTCAGCCTCGCGGCGCTCCGGGGCGCCGGCGAGGACGAACTGATCGCGCATTGCCGCGCCGTCGCCGCCGAGATGCCGGTGATCGGCTTCTACCTGCAGCCGGCTGTCGGCGGCATTGCCCTCGGCGAGTCGTTCTGGCGCGCGTTCGCCGGCATCGACAATGTCATCGGCATCAAGGTGGCGCCGTTCAACCGCTATGCGACGCTTGACGTCATGCACGGCGTCGCCGCGGCCGGTGCCGCCGACCGCGTCACGCTCTACACCGGCAACGACGACCACATCGTGCTCGACCTGCTGCTGCCGTTCGAGACCGAGGCGGGCACCCTTCGCTTCGCCGGCGGCCTGCTCGGCCACTGGTCGGTGTGGACCCGGAGCGCCGTCGGCCTGCTCGAGCGCTGCAAGGCGGTGCGCGGCGCGACGCAAATTCCGACAGAACTGCTGGCGCTCGACGGCGCCGTCACCGCCGCCAACGCCGCGTTCTTCGATGCAGCGAACGGTTTTCACGGCGTCATAGCCGGCTGTCATGAGGTGCTGCGCCGGCAGGGGCTGCTCGCCGGCCGCTGGTGCCTGGATCCGGACGAAGACCTGAGCCCGGGGCAGCTCGAGATGATCGACCGGGTCTATCGCCGCTATCCCGGGCTCAATGACGACGGTTTCGTCGCCGCCAACCTCGACTGCTGGCTGGGTGCGGACTGACCGGATGCGGAACCCTCACCTCCCAGTGCGGCAACACCCTCCCAGGCCGGCCGGCTTCGCGGCCGACAGCGGCGGCGCGGCGGACGCCTCACAGCTCGATGGTGCGGCCCTCGTCCGAGGAGCGTTTCATCGCCTCGATCACGCCAAGGACCTTGAGGCTGTCGCGCCCGGTGGTGACCGGCTCGCGCCCCTCGCGCACGGCGAGGATGAAGTCCTCGATCGTCGACCGGTGCCAGCCATGGGGGAACGCCATGGGGTCGGCGCCGCCGCCGGTGCCGGAACTTTCGCCCCAGGTCTCGGCGGGGCCATCGTGCGGCCAGACCTGGAGGTTGCCGCCCTCCAGCCGGGCCGAACCGCGTTCGAAGTTGAGCGTGATGCTCTCCGGGAAGCCGGGGTAGTCGGCCGTCGTCGCCACCACCGAGCCGACGGCGCCCGAGGCGAAGTCGATCCCGGCAACCACGAAATCCTCGCTTTCCATGCGATGGACCGCAGTGCGGCGGAAGCTTGCCTGGACGCGAGACGCGTCCCCGCAGAGCCACAGCAGCAGATCGAGCAGGTGCAGGGCCTGGGTGATCATCACGCCGCCGCCGTCGCGGGCGTAGCTGCCGCGACCGGCCACGTCGTAATAGCTCTGCGGCCGCCACCACGGCACCGTGGCATGCGCCGAGGCCAGCGCCCCGTAGCTCCCGGACTGCAGGATCTGGCGCAGCCGCTGCGACGATTCCCGGAACCGGTATTGCAGCACCGTGCCGAGCCTGAGGTCCGCCGCCTCGAACAGTGCGACGATGCCGCTGGCGGCTGCCAAGGTGCGCTCGAGCGGCTTTTCCATCAGTGCGTGCTTGCCGGCCGCGACGCAGAGCCGCGCGACCTCCGCGCGGGCGTTTGGCGGGGTCAGGCAGAGGACGATGTCGACGCGCTGGTCAGCCACCAGCGCTTCGAGGGAACTGGCGACCGGAAAGCCGAACCGGGCGGCGAACTCGGTGCGGCGCGCTTCGGATGGACTGAAGACGCCGACGACTTCAACCAGATCAGTGAGTTCGAGGAGCGCCCGCGCATGGGTCGCCGCCACCATCCCAAGCCCGACGATGCCGATACCGAGCCGGGACCTGCGTGGGGTGAGCGTCATCGGCGAAGCCTCTCTGCCGGGTGCAAGCGAACCGTTCGGCCTCGTCATAGGCCGTCGCAAGTTGACGCGCAACTTTTAAACATACTAGTATATCAATCACGTGAAGGCGAGTACTCGCCGGCGACGTCACAAGGAGGGAGAGGGAAATGACGATGAAGCTGGATCGGAGGCGGTTCCTGGCCACGAGCGCCGCGGCTGCCGCCTATTTCGGAACGGCCGGCCTGGCCCAGGCCGAAGACATCAAGCTGCGCATGGCCTGGTGGGGCGGCCAGAAGCGTGCAGATCTGACCATCAAGGCGCTGGCCGTCTACATGCAGAAGCACCCCGGCACCACGGTTGACACCGAGTACCTGGGGTGGGGGGATTACTGGGCGCGGCTATCGACGCAGACCGCCGGCGGGAACTCGCCCGACGTGCTGCAGATGGACATCGAGTACCTTGCCGACTACGCCTCGCGCGGCGTGCTGCTCGACCTGACGCCCTACACCTCGTCGGTGCTGTCGGTCAGCGATTTCGACCAGCCGGTGCTCGAGAACGGCAAGGTGGACGGCAAGCTGTATGCCGTCAGCGCCGGCGTGAACGCGGTCTCCATCCTCTACAACAAGGTCGCCTACGAAGAGGCGGGCGTGGAGCCGCCGAACCACGACACCACCTGGGAGCAGTTCGCCGCGCTCGCCGCCGACTTCACCAAGAAGACGAAGCGGCAGGGCATGTACGGGTCGACCGACGACAGCGGCAGCGAGCCGGTGCTGGAGACCTGGCTGCGCCAGCGCGGCAAGAACCTCTACAACACCGACCGCACGTTCGCCTACGACGAGAGCGACATCACGGAGTGGTTCCAGATGTGGGCCGACATGCGCGCCTCCAGCGCCGTGCCGCCAGCCGACGTGCAGGGGCTCGACCACGGCGATGTCGACACCTCGCTGCTGGCCCAGTCGCGGGCGGCGCTCGCGTTCGCCAACTCCAACCAGTACGTCGCCTACAGCAGCCTGACCAAGGACGAGCTGGGCATGGCGCCGTATCCGAAGGTGGGCGCGGAAGGAAAGGGCGGCCTCTACATCAAGCCGTCGCAGTTCTTCTCGGTCTCGTCGCAGTCGAAGCTGGCGGACCAGTCGGCCGAACTCATCAACTTCCTGCTGACCGATCCCGACGCCACTGCGATCCTCGGGGGCGAGCGCGGTATCCCGTCCTCCGCCGCCATCCGCGAGCAGCTGCGCCCCAAGCTCGACCATGCCGGCGAGCTGATGATCGACTACATCTCGAACCTCGGCGAACTGGCCGGCCCGTTGCCGCCGCCCAACCCGCCCGGCGGCGGCGAGGTCACCAACGAGCTGATGAAAGCCAGCCAGGAAGTGGCCTTCGGCGTCAGCAGTCCCGCCGACGCTGCGAAGTCCTACATGACCGCAGCGCGGGACGTCCTGTCGCACGCCTGACCGAGTCCACCGGGCCGGCCCACCCCGTGGACCGACCCGGGACCAGCCAAACAAACTGCTCCAACGGCGCGAGACGAGCTCAATGCAATCGCCTGCAGGCACATTCGGCCATCGCCTCCGCCAGAGCGGTCCCGGCTATGCGTTCCTGATCCCCTGGTTCATCGGGTTCATCGGGCTCACCATCGGGCCGACGCTCGCCTCGCTGTACCTGTCGTTCACCGAGTTCGACCTGTTCCAGGCCCCCAAGTGGGTCGGGGCGGCCAACTATGTGCGCATCGCCACCAGCGACCCGGACTTCATGGCGTCGATGCGCGTGACGTTCATGTACGTGCTGTTCTCGGTGCCGCTGAAGCTCTGCTTCGCGCTCACCCTCGCCATGCTGCTGAACCGCGGCATCCGGGGCCTGCCGGTCTATCGGGCGATCTTCTACCTGCCGTCGCTGCTCGGCTCGAGCGTGGCCGTGGCCATCCTCTGGCGGCAGCTGTTCGCCGGCGACGGGCTGCTCAACGGCGTGCTCGCCAATATCGGCATCCAGGGCCCGAGCTGGATCTCGGACCCGCGCTACTCCTTGTGGACGCTGATCCTGCTCAGCGTCTGGCAGTTCGGCTCGCCGATGGTGATCTTCCTCGCCGGACTCCGGCAGATCCCGAGCGACCTCTACGAGGCGGCGAGCATCGATGGCGCCTCCAGCATGCGCAAGTTCTGGTCCATCACCCTGCCGCTGCTGACGCCGGTCGTCTTCTTCAACTTCATCGTGCAGATGATCGACGCCTTCCAGTCGTTCACGCCGGCCTTCATCGTGTCGCGCGGCACCGGCGGTCCGCTGAACTCGACGCTGTTCTACGCGCTCTACATCTACCAGGAGGCGTTCAGCTTCTTCCACATGGGCTACGCGGCGGCGCTCGCGTGGATTCTCCTGGTGCTGATCGCGATCTTCACCGCCTTCGCGTTCCTGACCTCCCGCTTCTGGGTCTATTACGATGCTTGAAACCGCTGCTCGCTCAACCCGGGAGCTCGAGCTCGAGAACGTCGGGCGCAGGAAGGCACGGCCGATGCGGGGGCTGCTGACGCACGCAGTCCTGATCGTCGGCTCGCTCATTACCCTCTACCCGCTGCTCTGGATGTTCTCGGCCTCGTTCAAGCCGCAGAGCCAGATCTTCTCGGACAGTTCGCTGATCCCGTCGGAATGGTCGCTCGACGGCTACATCACCGGCTGGCACGGACTGACCGTCGGCTTCGACACGTTCTTCCTCAATTCGCTGCTGATCTCGTCGCTGTCGATCACCGGCAACCTCATTGCCTGCTCGCTGGCGGCATTCGCCTTTGCCCGGCTGAAGTTCGTCGGCCGGCGCATCCTGTTCGGCGCCGTGCTGCTCACCATGATGCTGCCCTATCACGTGACGCTGATCCCGCAGTACGTGCTGTTCTTCAACCTGGGCTGGATCAACACCATCCTGCCGCTGGTGGTGCCGAAGTTCCTCGCAGCCGATGCGTTCTTTATCTTCCTGATGGTGCAGTTCTTCCGCGGCATCCCGTTCGAGATCCAGGAGGCGGCGATGATCGACGGCTGCAGCCCGTTCCAGATCTACCGGAACGTGATCATGCCGTTGTCGCTGCCGGTGATGGCGACCGCGGCGATCTTCACCTTCATCTTCACCTGGGACGATTTCTTCGGACCGCTCGTCTACCTGAGCGACGTACGCAAATACACGGTGTCGCTGGGGCTCCGGACCTTCGTCGACGGCACCGGGCTGTCGAACTGGAATGCCGTGTTCGCAATGTCCTGCCTGGCGCTCGTGCCGGTATTCCTGCTCTTCGTCTTCTTCCAGCGGTTCCTGATCGAGGGCATCGCCACCAGCGGCCTGAAGCGCTGAGGAGTGCCCATGCTGCCAAAGCTTCGTTTCGCCGCCATCGGGCTGAACCACGGCCATATCTACATGCAGGTCGACCGGATCGCCGCGTCGGGCGGCGAGCTCGTCGCCTTCCATGCCGCCGAGGACGAGCTCGCCGCCGAGTTCGCCCAGCGCTACCCCCATGCCCGCCGGGTGTCGACGCCGGCTGCCATCTACGAGGACAACGGCATCGCCCTGGTCCTCACCGCCGCGGTTCCGTCCGAACGGGCCGGCGTGGCGATCGAGGCGATGCGGCACGGCAAGGACGTGATGACGGACAAGCCGGGCATCACCTCATTCGAGCAGCTGGCGGCGCTGCGGCAGGTGCAGGCGGAGACCGGGCGCATCTTCTCGATCTACTATGAGGAGCGGTTCGAGAGTCCGGCGACCCTCCGCGCCAACGAACTGGTGCGGGCCGGCGCCATCGGCGATTTCGTCCACCTGATCGGGCTCGGGCCGCACCTCCTCCGCAAGCCCACCCGGCCGGGCTGGTTCTTCGAGCGTGCCCGCTACGGCGGCATCATCACCGACCTCGCCTCGCACCAGTGCGACCAGTTCCTCTACCTTGCCGGCTCGGGAGACGACGTGCAGGTGGTGGCCGCGAACGTCGCCAACCGCGCCAATCCTGAAACGCCGGAGCTGCAGGATGTCGGCGAAGCGATGCTGCGCTCCTCGAGAGCGACCGGCTACTTCCGCGTCGACTGGTTCACGCCCGCCGGACTGCCGGTGTTCGGCGACTGTCGGCTGCTGATCGTCGGCGCGGAAGGCACGATCGAGGTCCGCAAGTACATCGACCTGGGGCAGGCCGAGGTGCAGTCGGCGCTGTTGCTCTGCGACCGCCGTGGTGTCCGGGCCGTCGATTTCGCCGACGCCGAGCCGCAATACGGCCACCAGCTCGTCGCCGACATCCTCGATCGCACCGAAACCGCCATGACGCAGGCCCATTGCTTCCGGGCGATGGAGCTGGCGCTCGAGGCGCAGGCGCTGGCGGAGCAGGGCCGGGTCTCGCATCAGGCCAACGGCTAGCTGGACCGTCCGCCGCGGGCGGCTAGGGTTGGGGCACCACGACCGATTCAGCACATGGGCGATTGATGAGAGACTTCCACTTTCCGGGCCGGTCGGTCGCGATCGGCACTCGCTATGCCGCCGCGACTTCCCACCAGCAGGCGACGCTGGTGGCGATGGAGGTGCTGCGCGCCGGCGGCAACGCGGCCGATGCCGCGGTCGCCGCCTCGGCGTTGCTCGGTGTGATCGAGCCGCACTGCGTCGGGATCGGCGGCGATACCTTCGTGCTCCACTGGTCGGCCAGGGACCGCAAGCTGCACGGCCTGAACGGCTCGGGCTGGGCGCCGGAGGGCCTCTCCATCGACTGGCTGCGGGGGGAGGGCATCGCGGCCATCGGCGGCAACAGCGTGCATTCGGTCACCATCCCCGGCGCCGTGCGCTCCTGGCAGGTGCTGCTCGACAGGTTCGGCTCACGTTCCCTGGGCGAGCTGCTGCAGCCCGCCATTGCGGCGGCGCGGGACGGTTTTCCGATCGCGGAGTGCATCGCCTCGGACTGGCCCGCCCATGTGTCGCGGCTGGCGGCGACGCCGGCGGCGTGCGAGCAGTTCCTGCTCGAAGGCAGGGCGCCACGGACCGGTGACCTCCTCAGCCTGCCGCTCCTCGCCCGGACGCTCGAGGCGATCGCCGAGGGCGGTGCCGACGCTTTCTACACCGGTCCCCTCGCGGCCGGCATGGTGCAGAGCCTGGCCGAGGCCGGTGGCAGGCACACGCTGTCCGACTTCGCCGAATGGCGGCCGCGTTTCGTCGAGCCGGTGCGGGTCAATTACCGCGGCCTCGACGTGCACCAGATTCCGCCGAACGGGCAGGGTCTCACCGCGGCGATGATGCTGAACATCCTCGCGGGCTTCGATCACGGCGGGCTGGACCCGCAGGGGGCCGAGCGCTTCCATCTGCAGATCGAGGCCTACCGCCTCGCGGCGGCAGCGCGCGACGCCTATATCGGCGACCCCGAGCACGGCCCCATCGCCACCGAGGAGATGCTCTCGGCCCGCTACGCCGACCGCATGCGCGACCGCATCGACTGCAAGCGCGCCAGCACTGACCCGGTGCCGGAGCCCATCGGCCCCAACGACACCATCTACCTGACCACCGCCGACGCGGAGGGGAATTTCTGCTCCTTCATCAGCTCGATCTCGGGGGCTTTCGGCTCGGCCATCGCCTGTTTGCGGACCGGCGTGCTGTTCCAGAACCGGGGCGCCGGCTTCTCCATGCTCCCCGGCCATCCCAACGCGCTGGCGCCGCGCAAGCGCTCGCTCCACACCATCATCCCCGGCTTCGTCACGCGCGACGGCGCGCCGTTCCTGTCCTATGGGGTGATGCACGGGCATTACCAGCCGGTGGGGCAGGTGCAGGTGCTGCAGAACATCGTCGATTTCGGCATGGACGTGCAGGAGGCGATCGATGCCCCGCGCGGCCTCCGCACCGCGAAGGCGTTCGAAGCGGAGCGCTCCATCCCCGCCGCGACCCTCCGCGGCCTCGCCGAACTGGGCCACCCGATCGCAGTTGCCGATCTCGCCTATGGCGGGGCCCAGGCGATCATGCCCGTCGGCGGCGTGCTCCACGCCGGGTCCGATCCGCGCAAGGATGGCGTGGCTCTGGCGGTCTGACGTCCGCCAGCGCGCGGCGGGCGGACGTCCTAAGCCGCCCGTTCGCGCGGCTTCTCGGCCAGCTTCGACGCCGCCCCCTGGTCGAGGAACAGGTGGCAGGCGGGGTGCCGCTGCAGGATGGAGGCGGGGCAGAGGTTGGTGACCTCGCCCTCGAGCACCTTCTGCACGGCATCGGCCTTGCGCGCGTCGGGCACCGTGACGACGATGGTGCGCGCCGACATGATCCGCTGCACGGTCATCGAGATCGCGTGGGTGGGAACATCCTCGAGGCTCGCGAACCAGCCCTCGCCCAGCTGCTGGCGCCGGCACGGCTCATCCAGCGCCACGCGCTGATAGGCGACGGTCACGTCGAAATCGGCTGGCGGGTCGTTGAACGCCAGGTGCCCGTTCTCGCCGATGCCGACGAACGCCACGTCGATCGGGTGGCGGTCGAGCAGGGCGTTCAGCCGGTCGATCTCGACATCGATATCGGGGGCGTCGCCATCGATGAAATGAAAGGCGCCGAGTGTCGGCAGCCGGCTGGTGAACCGCTCGCGCAGGTAGCCGCGGAAGCTGGCCGGAGCGGTTTCGGAAATCCCCACATACTCGTCGAGATGAAAGCCGGTGACCCGGGACCAGTCGACTTCGGCGTGCTGCACCAATGCCGCCAGCATCTCGAACTGGCTGGCGCCGGTCGCCACGACCACGTTGGCATGGCCACGCTCCTCGATGGCGCGCCGGATGGCGGCTGCGCCAAGGGCTGCGGCAGCGGCTCCGCCCGCCGTCTTTGCCGCGTAGTAGTGGATGTCGATCATGTCAGTCCTCGTACAACTGGCCGGCGCACCCGTGCGACCGCCCCCTATCGGATGCCCAAGTCAGATCGCCGGCACGCGGTGCGCTTCGGTGGACTTGATGAAGTAGTCGGGATAGCTGGCGCTCAGCTGGTCGATATAGGGCACCATCACCCCCAGGTGCTCGTGCAGCGCCGCCCGCGCGCCCTCGACATCGTTGCGGGCCAGGGCATCCCGGATTCTCTGGTGTTCCTCGACGGTCACGCTCATCCGCCCCTCGATCGGCAGGGACAGCACCCGGAGCCGGTCGAGGTGCACCTTCATCTGCCGCACCATCGGCCACAGCAGCGAGAAGCCAGCGCTCAGCGCGATCGCCTCGTGAAACGCCTCGTCGGCATCGTGGAAGCTCGACTGGTCGTCGATCGAGACGGCGAGGCGTTGCTGCGCGATGGTCATGTCGAGCCGCGCGATGTCACGCGGTCCCGCCTCCGCGGCGAGCCGCGTGATCGCCATGTCCTCGAGGCCGCGACGGATGATGATTGCTTCGCGGATCGCGGCCACCGGGATGCGGGAAACGAAGGTCCCGGCCTGCGGCAGCAACTCCACCAGCCCATCGTTCTGGAGCCGAAGCAACGCCTCGCGCAGCGGCGTCCGGCTGACGCCGAACTGCTCCGTCAGCGCCTTTTCCTGCAGCGGTTCGCCGGGGCGCAACTCCATGCGCGCGATGGATTTGTAGAGCACGTCGTAGATGACCGTCGCGTTGGTGCGCCGTCCGACCTGCAACGGCCGGGCGATGCCCGCCCCGCCCATCTCCGCCGCGCGCAGTTCCTGGTTCAGCGATTTCATCCAGCGCGATCCTCAACTAGATTCGGCAGCGAAGGGCCGCCGAGGAGCGTTTACACTACTGATATATTAGTGTATCTATCAGGTCAATGTTACCCTTCCGGCCGCCCGTTCGGGCTGCAGTCGAGGCGAAGTCCACGAGAGCGGCCCGCACCTGCCGTCCCTTCCGTCCGCCGATCAGTCCGACCGGGTTGTCCGGCCCGCCTGACCCTCCACGGGCACAACCAGAGTCATCAAACGAAGAGTCCGCACATGAGAACTGCTCCCCTCTCGGAAATCACCCTCGCCTATATCGGGGGCGGTTCGCTGAACTGGGCCCGGGTGCTCATGGCCGACCTGATCCACGACGGCACCATCGCCGCCGAGGTGAGACTCTACGACCTCGATACCGCGGCGGCTCGCAGCAATGCAAACATCGGCAACCGCCTGTCCGAGGCGCATGGAGTGCCGGTGCGCTACACCGTCGCCGACAGTCTGCAGTCGGCCCTCACCGGTACCGACTTCGTCGTCATCTCCATCCTTCCCGGCACCTTCGACGACATGGCCAACGACGTTGACCTGCCGGCGGCCGCGGGCATTCCGCAATCGGTTGGCGACACGGTGGGGCCGGGTGGATTTGTCCGCGCCATGCGGGCCATTCCGGCGATGGCCGAGATCGGCGCGGCGATCGGGGAATTCTGCCCCGAGGCCTATGTCTGCAACCTGACCAACCCGATGTCGGTGCTGACCGGCGCGCTCTATGCCGCGTTTCCAAGGATCCGGGCGTGGGGCGAGTGCCACGAGGTGACGAAGCTTCGGCACCTGGTGGCCTGGCTCGCCAACCAGGGCGAGGCGTCGCCCCGGTACGCCCATGACGACGTGCAGATCAACGTGCTCGGCATCAATCACTTCACCTTCGCCGACAGCGCGTTTGTCGGGGGCCGCGACTGGCTGCCCGATTATCTGCGGTTCGCGAGGCAGCACGCCGCCGGGTGGCGCCCGACGCCGCTGGATCCCGCCGACGAGCATGACCGCTATTTCGAGGACATGAACCGGGTG
Organism: Devosia sp.; assembly: GCA_051959485.1. Taxonomy (GTDB): domain Bacteria; phylum Pseudomonadota; class Alphaproteobacteria; order Rhizobiales; family Devosiaceae; genus Devosia_A. The sequence goes on from JBQCFF010000068.1 coordinate 14,322, forward strand.
AAGTTCGACCTGACCTCGAGGCTCGGCATCGCGGCCGCCGCCGGCGATCGCCACCTGGCGGAGTTCGTGCCGCCCAACTGGTACCTGAACAATGCCGGCGACTGGAAGTTCGGCCTGACCCCGGTGGAATTCCGTCGACGGGACCGGGCGGCCAAGCAGGCGGCGGCCCGGGCCGCCGAAGCAGCCCACGAGCTGCCGCGCCTGCCCGATGCCTCGGAGGAGGCGCTGGTCGCGCAGATCCGGGCCCTGACCCGCGGCGAGACGCTGGTGATCAACGCCAACCTGCCCAATCGTGGCCAGCTCGAGGGGTTTGCTCCCGGCACCATCGTCGAAACGAACGTGGTGTTTTCCGGCACCGGCATCCGGCCGGTCTATGCCGGTCGCCTGCCGGCAGCCGCAGAAGCGCTGGTGAAGCCGCACGCCGAGCGGCAGACTGCCCTCGTCCGGGCCGTACTCGCCGGTGACCTCGAGGCGCTGGAGACGCTGTTCCTCACCGATCCGCTGGTGGCGTCGATCAGTCCCGAGCGGGGTACCCGACTGTTCCGCTCGATGGTTGCCGCAACCAGCCATTGCCTGCCTGAGGCGCTGCGCCTCGTCGCCTGACCGGATGATGCGGCCGACGGCGCCTCGCCGAGTCGCCTCATCGCAAGTTCCGTCCGGTCGCCGCAGGGAGTAACAATGGCTGGTGCGCGGACACCCGGTTCGGCTGCACCATTGAGGCGCGAGGCATGGCTTCTCCGTTGGACTCCTGGATTTTCTGGGCGCTGCTGTCGGCGGGATTTGCCGCGCTGACGGCGATCTTCGCCAAGGTCGGCATTGCGAACGTCAACTCGGACTACGCCACGTTCGTGCGGACGATCGTCATCCTGCTGGCGGCGGGAGGGATCGTCGCTGCGAATGGCGCCTGGCAGGACCCGGCCACCGTCTCCGCCAAGACCTGGACGTTCCTCGTCCTTTCGGGTCTGGCGACGGGGCTGTCGTGGATCTGCTATTTCCGGGCATTGAAGCTTGGGAATGCGGCGCGGGTGGCGCCGATCGACAAGCTCAGCGTCGTGCTGGTCGCGGTCTTTGCCACGCTCTTTCTCGGCGAGAAACTGTCGGCCCCGGCCTGGGCGGGGGTTGGCCTGATCGCAGCCGGGGCCACGCTGGTTGCCCTCAACTGAGCACCCGGTCGAGATTGCCCCGCTCGGGTGAGCCTATGGGGGGCGCCGGGGCGGAACGGCGGCCGTAACCGGCAGCTCCAGGATCAGGTCGCCATGGCTGCCGCACATCTCCACGACCGCATCCGAAAGGTCCCGTCGCGTGGCGGTCCGGCCGACGGACAGGGCAATCAGGAAAGCCTCTTCTACAGCATGTTGCGGGCTCACGCAGACATGTCCGACGCAATCGAAGACCCGCAAGCCGCCGAACCGGATGTTGAAATAGTATCGCGCGGACTCGCTCGTCTGCCCCAGCGGTGCGTTCTGCATGACATTATGCCTCCTCGACGAGGATAGACTATCCCGTCCAGGTAAAAGATTGACCCTGATCAAATGTGCTAATTGCTGGCTGTCGGGTTGTTCTGGGGTGTTGCGTGGAGAAAAGTCGGCATCGTGCACGGATCAGGGCCGGCTGCGCAGGCTGTTTGACATAGATCAACGGCCGCGGCGGAGGGCTCGTGTCTGATGATCGTAGGCAGATCGGGGTGCAGGCATGCCGCTCGGCAACTCCAGGTCCGCCTCGCGATTGCCTGGAGACAGCCGATGTCCATTCAGGTGCTGTTGCCGCTGGCGACCTATCCTGACGTCACGCCGACGGCGGGGTTGCTGCGTGCCTTCGACCTGGCCAGCACCCTGGGCGCCACCGTCACGCCGGTGGTGCACGAGGTGGACATCCCCGACGTCCGCAGCCTGCTCGGCTATACGATCATCGACGTGCCGGAGATGATCGCCTTCGCCGAGCAGCGCAGCCGCCAGCATGCCGACGAGCTCACCGAGGCGGCCAGCGTGGCGGCCAGGCGGTTCGCCATGACCGTGGAAACCCGCCGCTGGCGCGGCACCATGGGTCGTGCGCCGTATCATCTGGCGAGGCTGGCTCGCAGCTTCGACCATACCTTCCTGGTGCCCGCCGCCGGCAGCTGGGAACAACGCGACATTGCCGAGGGCGTGCTGTTCGGCAGTGGTGGCCCGGTCTGGATCTTCCCGGCAGGGGAGGCGACGGGGCACCTCGAGCACGTCGCCATCGCCTGGGACGGAGGCCGGGCGTCCGCCCGGGCGCTGCGCGACGCGCTGCCGGTGCTGGGAAGAACGAAGCATGTGACGATCCTGTCGGCGACCGACGACAAGCCGATGGATGAACTGATGCTGCCGGAGCTGCAGCGGCTCCTCGGGCAGCACGGGCTGAACGCGAGCACGAAGCTGTTCGCCCGCGCCGACCGGCCGATCGGCGCCGCGCTGCAGGAAGCGGCGCTCGAGAGCGGGGCGGGGCTGCTGGTCATGGGGGCCTATGGCCACAATCGCTTCCGCGAATTCGTCCTCGGCGGCGCGACCAGGGAGGTGCTTTCGGACCGGAGGCTCCCGATCCTGATGTCGCATTGATTGCGACAGATCAAAGGAATGCCCGTCGGAGAGGGTATATTCTCCAGCCAGCAGGAGGCTTCCGATGCGTGAGGATCACAAGCTGCAGGCCGCGGTGTCCACCCAGCTGGACATGAACCCCGCCATCAATTCCAGCCATATCGGAGTCGCTGCCCGCGACGGTGTCGTCACGCTGACCGGGCATGTGCCGAGCCTGCTGGAGCGCGGCCAGGCCGAACTGGTGGCAGGCCAGGTACGGGGCGTGAAAGCCATCATCAACCAGGTCGTGGTCGAACTGGCTGGGGCCGCTCATACCGCCGACGAGAAACTCGCCGAGGCTGCCTATCTTCGCCTGCGCGCGAACGGCTCCATCCCGGACGATCGCCTGCACCTGGCTGTGAAGGACGGCGCCATCTCGGTGCACGGCACCGTCGACTGGCCCTTCCAGCTGCAGGCCGCGGTACGGGACCTCGAGCAGTTGAGCGGCGTCCGGGAGGTCCGCAGCGATGTGGAGATCCGGCCGCCTGTGAAGCCCGAGCGGGTGCAGGAGAGGATTCGGCAGGTGCTGACCCAGCTCTCCCCGCTCGACGCCGAGCGCATCACCGTCGATGCAGCCGGAAGCGAGGTTGTGCTCGGCGGGGAAGTGACCTCGTGGCACGAGAAGGGCGTGGCCGAGAGCGCAGCCTGGTGTGTCCCGGGGGTTTCGAAGGTCACCAACAAGATTCTGGTTCTCTAGCTGTCCAACGTTTTCAGGAGGGGCGCCGTGGAGCGCGTTCAGGTCACTCAGCATACCTCACTCGGCGCCTTGTGGTTCGCCGGCTGGCTCTTCACCATCGGCTACCTCAAGCTCGATTTCTGGATGGGCCTGCTCGGCCTTGTCGTGTGGCCCTATTTCATGGGTTCGCATTTCGTGCCCGTACCGGCCTGAGGGGGCGGACATGATCAAGGATATTGCCGTTCACCTCACCGGTTCGAACGAGGATGTGATCCGGCTCGAGCACGCTGCGGCGCTTGCCCGCATGCTGGACGCTCACCTGACCGGCCTGCAGGTGCTCGAGATGCCGGAAGTCCTCGCCATCACCGATCCGAGCGGCTCGGCGTTCCTGCAGGAGCTGATCGCCGACTCGGTCAATCGGGCGGCGGCCGTGACCGAGAAGCTCCGGCCGCAGTTTGCCGCGACCGGGCTCAATCACGAGCTGCGGCGGCTCGACCTGTTTCCGGGCCAGCTGGCGACGGCGCTGGCCGGCGAGGTGCGGTACTCGGACCTGTTCGTGGGTACCCGCCCTTATGGCGACCCGGGCAAGCAGCACCACGTCGAGGAAGCCGTGCTCTTCGAGTCCGGCCGGCCATGCCTCTTCGTGCCGCCCGGGCACCGCGCTCCCCCCAGCTACTCGTCCGTGCTGATCGCCTGGAAGAACACGCGGGAAGCGGCCGTTGCCGTTGCCGCCGCACTGCCGATCCTGCGGCTGGCCGACGAGGTGCGGGTCGCGATCGTCGAGGAGCGACCGGGCGAGCGGCACGGGGAGGCTCCCGACGAGGATATCGGCCGCTACCTCAGCCGGCACGATGTCCGCGCCGAGGTCCGCATGATCGATGGCTGGAACAACGTATCGGCGGCGGTCCTCAACGAGGCCACCCGCTTCGCCGCCGACCTGATCGTGCTGGGCGCCTATGGCCATACAAGGCTGCGGGAGTGGGCCCTGGGAGGGGTGACGCGCGACGCCCTGAGCCAGGCAGCGGTGCCGGTCTTCGCGGCCCGCTGAGTCTCGCCATGAAGCTCAACCGGGAATGGCACCTCGCGCACAAGCTGCCCCGCAATGCGTCGCTGGAGGAGCGGCTGAACTGGCACATGCTGCACGCCGAGAACTGCCAGTGCCGGGAGATGCCCGATACGATCCGTCGCGAGCTCGAAGCCCGAGGCTGGACGACACCGACGCCCCGCAGCCTGAAGTGATCCCCGGCGGTCGGGCGACTGATCCAGATCAAGACTGCGGGGCGTGCAACGGCCCATGATCGTCGGCAACGCAGGGAGGACCGATCATGACGGAGCACTTTCGGCAGGCGCTGGTAGGCGTTTTCGGGGGCACCTACATCACCCTCGCGATCTCGGACATCGACGAGCTGACCGTCAACAACTTCGCGTTGCTGAACACGGCCGACTTCGAGCAGCCGATGCAGGCGGTGGAACGGTACCTGCAGTCCATTCCACGCTGCCCCGACAAGGTCGCCTTCGCGCTGGCAGGGGAAGTGGCAGGCGACAGCGTGGCTTTCGAGCATCGCGACTGGCACCTGACGCGCAACGATATCCGGGCGGCGACGGGCGCCACGCAGGTCCTGATGATCAACGATGTCGAGGCGGCGGCGCTGATGATCCCGCATCTGTCACGCTTCGACATGGTGCAGCTGCGCGATGGCCCTCCGGCGCCCTACGCCAACAAGGCGCTGGCGATCTGCGGCGCCGGCATGAATGCCGCCGCCCTGGTCCACTCCGCCGGGGAGTGGGTGCCGGTGACCGGCAAGGGCAGCCTCGCGAACTTCATGCTGGGGCCCGACGACCCGGCGGAGGTCCGCGAAGCGTTCGCGGCGGGCGAGGGCACCAACGATGAAGTGTTCTCCGGCAGGGGGCTGGTGAAGCTCTACGGCGCCCTGGCGGGCGGCGCACGCGAGAGCCTGCCCGGCGCTCGCAGGATCGCTGCGGCAGGCTTGTCGGGCGAGGATGCCGTCGCCGTCCGCGCCCTGCAGGTGATGGCGGGCTGGCTCGGCCGCATGGCGGGCGACCTGGCGCTGCTCTATGGGGCACGCGACGGCATGTACCTGGGTGGCGGGCTTGCCGCGAACATCGTTCCGGCGCTGCAGACCGGGCACTTCGAGCAGGCCTTCCTCGGCAGCGGGCGCCGGGCCCGGTACCTGGCCGACATTCCAGTCAGGGTCGTGAAGATGTCTGCCGACGCCTCCATGCGTGGGGCGGCGCTGGCGGCGGCGCGGGCCACGCACGCGGCACCCCACCGGTCGATGTCCGTCTCGTGAAGGTGCGTCGATGCATCTCCCGCCCCCGGTGGAGCGCGTGCTCGCCTGGTATGACGGCGAGCGTCCTGCCGTCAAAGCCGGTCTCGCCCGCCTGCTGATGCATGGACGCACCGGCGGATCGGGCCGGCTGCTGATCCTGCCCGTCGACCAGGGTTTCGAGCATGGGCCGGGGCGCAGTTTTGCCGCCAACCCTGCCGGCTTCGATCCGGCGTACCATTTCGAGCTGGCGATCGAGGCGGGGGTCAGCGCGCTCGCCGCGCCGCTGGGCTTCCTCGCGGCATGCGCCGATCGCTACGCCGGCGAAGTGCCGCTGATCCTGAAGGCCAACCACGCCGACAGCCTCGCGACCACCAGGAACCAGGCCGTCACGGCTACGGTGCGGGATGCGCTCGAGCTGGGCTGCACGGCGATCGGCTACACCATCTATCCCGGCTCCGACTTCCAGTACGAGATGTTCGAAGAGGTGCGCGCCGGGATGGCGGAAGCGCGCGCCGCAGGGCTGCCGGTGATGCTCTGGGCCTACCCGCGGGGAGGAGGCATCAGCAAGGAGGGCGAGACGGCCCTCGACGTGGTCAGCTACGCCGCCCATATCGCGGCACTGCTCGGAGCGCACATCATCAAGGTGAAGCCGCCCTCCGATCGGATCGAGTTCGCCGAGGCCAGGGCTGCCTATGCGACGCTGGACCGGGACTTCTCGCGGCTGGCGACGCGCGTCGCGCATGTGGTGGAATCGGCGCTGGCCGGGCGGCGCCTCGTCGTGTTCTCCGGCGGGCGGGCGCGGACGCTCGACGAGGTCCACGCCGAGATCGGGAGCATCGTCGCGGGGGGCGGGCACGGCAGCATCATCGGCCGCAACAGCTTCCAGCGGCCGCGACGCGAAGCCCTCGCGATGCTGGGCCGCATCGCCGACGCCTACCTCGCCGACGCCGAAGCGGAGCCGCGGGGATGACCAGCCAGATCCTTACCGTCACGGTCAATCCCTCGCTCGACGTGACGACCTCCACCCCCAGGCTGGAGCCGCAGCGGAAGCTGCGCTGCGGCCCACCGGTCATGGACGCGGGTGGAGGCGGGGCCAACGTCTCGCGTGCGATACGCGCGCTGGGCGGCGACAGTCGCGCCTTCGTGGCGCTCGGTGGCAATACGGGCCGGCAGTTTGCGCAGCTGCTGCGGGAGGCGGGCGTCGACTACCTGGAGTTCCCGCTGCCCGGAGAAACCCGATCGTCGATGACGGTGATGGAGGAAGCTACCGGCCTGCATTACCGGTTCGTGCTGCCGGGGCCGGAGCAAGCGGTCGAAACCGGCGAGGAGATGCTGGCGGCGCTCGACCGGATCGTCGACGGGAACGTTCGCTACGTGGTGGCGAGCGGCAGCCTGCTGCCCGGCATCCGCGCCGATTTCTACGCCCGGCTCGGCAGCATCGTCCGCCGGCAGGGGGCGAAGCTGATCCTCGACACCCATGGCACGGCCCTGGCGGAAGGCCTCCGCGGCGTCCCCTACCTGATCCGGCTGAACGAAATCGAGGCCCGGGAACTGGCGCACGAGCAGGAACGCGACAGTTCCGTCGAGCAACTGGCGCTGGCGCTCATCGCTCGCCAGGCGGCCGAGGTGGTGGTGATCGGGCGGGGGGAGCGGGGTTCGCTGGTGACGACGACCGGGGGGCAGTTCTCGATCGCACCCCCCGCGGTGGTGGTGCGCAGCATGGTCGGGGCAGGGGACAGCTATGTCGCCGCCCTCACCCTGGCGCTGTCGCGCGGCTGGTCGCTGGAGGACGCCAACCGCTACGGCGTCGCGGCCGCGGCGTCCGCCGTAACCGGCGAGGCCACCGAACTCTGCAATCCTGCAGGGACGGAGGAGCTGTTCAAGCTAACGGGCGCGCCGGTCCACGCCGGGCAGGAACCGCCGGCACCGCAGGCGGCTCGAGAGGGGCGCGCTTGATCTAGCGCAAGCTGTTCCCGGCACGCCGCCGCATACTTCGGTGATCTCTCGTTCCGGGGAGGCTCTCATGCAGCGACGTCGGTTTCTCGCGGGTGCGATCGGGGGGATGTCGATGCCCGCCCTGTTGCCCGGGATGGCGCTGGGCGCCGCGCCGGAGGTCCAGACCAGCGGTGGCCGGCTGCGGGGGCTGGAGCAGGGCGTCGTCTACGTATTTCGCGGCGTGCCGTTCGCCGAAGCGCCGTTCGGCGCCCGCCACATGCAGCCGCCGCAGCCGCGGTCGTGGGACGGGGTGCGCGACGCCACGGCGTTCGGCCCCAAGCCGCCACAGGCCGAGTACCCGCCGCAGGTGGCGCCGCTCATTCCGCCCGAGCTGAGTAGCGCCGGCGAAGATTGCCTGACGCTCAACATCTGGACCACCGACCTGGGCGCGGCGCGCCTGCCGGTGCTGGTGTGGATCGCGGGCGGGATGTTCGAGTACCACGCAACCGGCGCATCGCCCTTGTATGACGGCACCCGCTTCGCCAAGGACGGCGTGGTGCTGGTCTCGATCAACTACCGCGTCGGCGCCGAGGGCTTCCTGTACCTCGGTGACGGCACCGCCAACCTCGGCCTGCTCGACCAGCTCGCGGCGCTCGAATGGGTGAGGGAGAACATTGCGGCATTCGGCGGCGACCCCGACAAGGTCACGGTGTTCGGCGAGTCCGCCGGCGCCCTCAGCATCGCGACGCTGCTGTCGATGCCGAGGGCCGAGGGGCTGTTCGCGCGGGCGATCGTCGAGAGCGGTGGTGCGCAGCATGTCAGCTCGGCCGCGACCGGCCTCAGGATCGGACAGCTGCTCGCGGGCAAGCTGGGCGTACCCCCGACGCGCGAGGCGATCGCGGTTCTGACGCCGCAGGCGATCATCGCGGCGCAGAACGCACTGCGGGTCGAGCTCGCGACGAGGCCGGATCCGGCGCTCTGGGGCGAAGTCATGCTGACCAATCTGCCGTGGCAGCCGGTCGTCGATGGCGATGTGCTTCCCGCCTTGCCGATCGAGCGCATCCGTTCCGGCGCCGGGGCGGGGGTCGATCTCATGGTCGGCAGCAATACCGAGGAGTGGCGCCTCTTCCTCGTGCCGGGCGGGGTGATCGACACCATCCAGCCCCAGATGCTCGCGGCAACGATCGGCGCCTTCGGCCTGCCGGCGGACCAGACCGTGGCGGCCTATCGCGCGCGGCAGGCGGACGGATCGGTGGGCGACATCTTCGCGGCGGTCATGACCGACTGGTACTGGCGCGTTCCCGCGCTGCGGCTCGCCGACGCCCATGCAGCGGCTGCGGCGGCGAACACCTTCATGTACGAGTTCGGGTGGCGCTCGCCGGCGTTTGCGGGCCGGCTCGGCGCCTGCCACGCCATCGAGATCCCGTTTGCCTTCGACACGCTCGCCGAGGCCGCCTCGCCGCTGCTCGGCGCGAGCCCGCCACAGCCGCTCGCCGACCGCATGCACGCGGCATGGGTGACGTTTGCCCGGAGCGGCAATCCCGGCTGGCCGGGCTACGACGCGCAGCAGCAGGCAACCATGCGGTTCAACGAGCAGTCTGGCGTCGTCGACGCGCCGATGGCCTGGCAGCGAACGATCTGGGACGGAGTTCGGTAGCGCGCCGCCGCTGCCGATGAGCTGAGGTGGGGAGGCAGCCATGGATGGAATCTTCCGATCGCCCGCCGCGCGCGAGGAGTACCGGCAGGCCTATATGCGCGTGCTCGGGCACTGGCCGAAGCCGGAGTTGCGACAGGTGCCGACCCTGCTGGGCAGCACCAGTGTCATCGCGAGCGGGGACGCGGGGTGGCCGCCGCTCGTTCTCCTGCCCCCTGTCGCGGTGGGTGCGGTATCGTGGTTCCCGGTCGCCAGCATGCTCTTCCGCCACCACCGCATCCATGCCGTCGACATCGTCGGCGACGCCGGCCTGAGTGAACTGGAGCGTTGCCCGAAATCGCCGGTGGAATACGCCAACTGGCTGGCCGAAGTGATCGCCGGCCTTGGCCTCAGGCAGCCGGCGGTGGTCGGCCATTCGTATGGCGGCTGGCTGGCGCTGCTGCTCGCGCGCTACCGTCCGGATGCGGTCGGGCCGCTGGTGCTGCTGGCCCCCGCGGCCGGACTGTCGGCCTTCCACTGGCACATGGGGCTGTTCCTGCGGCTGGCCGAGCGGCTGCCGCTGAAGCCGAGCGCCGAGGACACGCTCAGGATGCAGGCGCACCCCGGCTTCGAGCTGGAACCGGACTTCGTCGCGCTGATGGAGGCCGTGAGCAGGAATGTCCGGACCAATGTCCTGTTCCCCGAGCCGATATCGGACGAGGACCTCGCGACGATCCGGCACCCGGTGATGATCCTGATCGGCGAGGACGAGGTGCTGTTCGATCCGAGCGCCGCACTGGCCCGCGGCCTCAGGCTGCTGCCGCGCGCCGAGGGGAGGCTGGTGCCGGGAACCTCGCACCTGCTGCCGATGGAGCGACCGGCGCTGGTCGACGAGGCGATCGAGAGCTTCCTCGCGCGGACGGAGCCGGAGTTTGACCCCGATCAAGGCGGAGGCCGCCCGGGTGCGGGATTTGTTGGCTGGGCAAAGGAGATGGCCATGAGCGAGAACAGGAAGAGCGGCTGGGATACCTTCACCGAGGAGATCGAGGTGGCGGGCACCCAACTCATGGATGAGGTCAACCGGCTGCTGGCCGAAGGCAACCTGCGCCGGCTGCAGATCCGGTCGCAGGAGGACGATGTCTACCTGTCGGTGCCGCTGACCGCCGGCGCCGTGGCAGGTGGCGTGGTCGTGATCGCGGCGCCCTGGCTGGCGGTCATCGCGGCCATTGCGGGCATCGCCTCGAAGCTGAAGCTGGAGATCACGCGCAACCCTCCCGATGCCGGCAAGGACGAATCGGTGTGATTGCGGGGCGTTGAGGGCCGGCTGATCTCACGCCGGCCCTGGCGCAAACCTGCCGGGTCAGTTCGGGGTGTTGCCGGACCTGGCGGCGGCATTCGCCTCTATCTGGGCGGCGAATGCCTGAGCAAGCTCGCCTGCGCGTTCGGAGCGCACATCCGACTCCCGGAAGATGCGCGTTGGCACCTCCTGCCCCTCGGCGAGCACACGCTGCATCTCGGCGATGGCCGGCTCCGGTGGCGAGTTCCTGCTGGTCCCCGTGCAGGTCACGAACAGTGCCTTGGGCGTTCCGCGCCAATGGGAAGCGAGCGCCAGGATGGGTGGCGCCGCCCTGGCCGCCCAGACCGGACCGCCGATCACGACGCAGTCGTAGTCGGCGTTCGGCGGCACGACCACCGTGACGGTCGGCAGGTGTCGCGTGAAGATGTCCCAGGCCATCGCCAGCGGGCCATACCAGCGCAGGTAGCGCTCGCAGGTCACCTCGGCGAGGTCCGCATTCAACGCCTTGGCCAGCAGCTCCGCCATCAGGCGGGTGTTGCCGGAGTTCGAGTAGTAGGCGACGAGCGTGCTCATCGCGTCACGTCCTTACCGTGCTGTGTCATGACCTCCTCCTTTGCCTGTCAGCCTACCGGCAGCCGGTTCGCGCCTGCTTGATCCCGATCAAGGGCGGCTGCCCCTCCCGGGTGCAGCATCCCGATGCCGCCGCAGGCCGGCGTCGGGAGGTACCGAGATGACACCCGCAAGCAGTTGGATCGCCTGGTTCGAGGAACTCCGCCGCGGTGACGTGGCTCGTGTCGGCGGCAAGAACGCGTCGCTGGGCGAAATGGTGCAGGCGCTGGCGCCGCAGGGCATCAGCCGTGCCGCCGGGTTTCGCCACCACGGCCGACGCCTATTGGGCGTTCGTCGACGCCAACGGGCTTCGCGAGCAGATCGCCGCGCGCCTCGCGGCCTGGGAGGACGGCCGTGCGACGCTCGCCCAGACCGGCGAAGCCATTCGCGGCCTGTTCCTTGCCGGGAACTTTCCGGCCGAACTGGCGCAGGCCATCCACGCCTCCTATGCGGAGCTGGCCCGGCGCAGCGGCCGGGAGGACGTCGAAGTCGCGGTGCGCTCCAGCGCCACGGCCGAGGACCTGCCGGACGCCAGCTTCGCCGGGCAGCAGGAGACGTTCCTCAATATCCGCGGCGGGGATG
>JBQCFF010000069.1:0-12856 GCA_051959485.1 Devosia sp.
CGACACGGCGCAGAGCTACGACACCGAGCGCGAATGCGGCGAGGCGCTGCGCCGCTCCGGCCTCAAGCGCTCCGACGTCTTCCTCACCACCAAGGTCACCGGGGCGAACTGCGCCGCCGGCCAGCTCATCCCGTCGCTCGAACGGAGCGCCGAGACCCTCGGCGTTGACGCCATCGACCTCACCCTCATCCACTGGCCGGTGACGCCGGGCGGCCGGCTCGACATGCGCACCTACCTCACCGAACTCGCCGAGGCGCAGGCGCGCGGCCTCACCCGGCTGATCGGCGTCTCCAACTTCACCATCGCCGACCTCGAGGAGGCCAAGGCCATCCTCGGCCCCGGCCGGATCGACAACCATCAGTTCGAGCGCCACCCGTTCCTGCAGAACCAGGCGCTGGTCGACTACTGTCACCACCACGGGATTTCGGTGACCTGCTACCTGCCGCTGGCCCGCGGCCGCTGCGCCGGCGACCCGGTGATCGAGCGCATCGCCGAGCGCCACGAGGCCACGCCGCACCAGATCGCGCTCGCCTTCTCGCTCAACCAGGGGCTGATCGTCATCCCGACCTCGGGCAAGCACGACCGCATCCGCGAGAACCTTGCCGCCAAGGACATCGTGCTGAGCCCCGAAGACCTCGAGGCCATCGCCGGCCGCGACAAGGCCGAGCGGCAGATCAATCCGGCCTGGGGGCCGGCCTGGGACCAGCAGCCGGCACTCGGCTGACCGCTCTTCTCGGGTGAAGTGGCCGCGCGCGCCAGTCCGGTTGGCGCGAATACAACAAAGGAGATTGCGCGCGGCGCTGAACACTTGCACACTGCGCGCATGGCTCATGCTCCGGACGCCCCGAAAAGCGCCTTGCGCCAGCAGCTCGAACTGGTCGGCACCACCTATGCCGACTGGGACGCGGAGGTCCGCCGCATCGTCATCGCGGCTGACCGGGCCGAAACCAGCGGCGGCTATGTCGATGCCCAGAACCTGGTCCGCGCCGGCGAGATCGCCGACGCCATCGAGACCGAGCTTGCCGGCCTCGGCGACCTCAGCGCCGACCTCGCCGGCGATGTCGCAGGGCAGGTCGCCGGCGTGCGCGACCGCCTGATCACACTGCGCGATGCGGTGCGCGATGCCGCCCGGCGGTTGCACGGACGCACCTGAGGCAGGGTTCCGCACCGGGGCAGGGCCGCAGCGGGAACCGCCCGCCACCAAACGGACGTTGTTTGTGGCCAGCCTCTTGCCGACCGCCCCAGGAACTCCTTTCATGGCCCACAAGCTGACTCCGATCGCCCGCGAAACCGCGCTCTCCCGCCTCAACGGCTGGATCTACGATCCGGGGGCCGACGCCATCAGCCACGACTACCGGTTCAAGGATTTTTCCGAGGCCTTCGCCTTCATGACCCGCGTGGCGCTGCTGGCGCAGGCGGCCGACCACCATCCGGAATGGAGCAACACCTACAACAAGGTCCGGATCACGCTGAGCACCCACGATGCCGGCGGCCTCACCGAAAAGGACATCAAGCTGGCCGAACAGATCGACCACCTGCTGGTGTGAGGGGGATTTCTCCGGCGACCGCGTTGGAACAACCCCCACCCCAGCTCCGCTACCCTCCCCACAAGGGGGAGGGAGACCCGAGCCTCTGCCCAAGCCACAGCGGTTCCCTCCCCTTGATGGGGAGGGTAGCGCAGCTTGGCGGCTCCGCCGCCTGGCGAAGCCAGGGTGGGGTGGAGCCAGCGCGCTGCCCTGCCCGTGTAGCGTGGATTCCGCACCTTCACCGTCGGCGGACTGCACGTGATCTTCCCCCGTGTAACGGGAGAAGGGGACCATCCGAAGGATGGTGAAGGGGGCGGCCACGCGCGCCCCCCGCTTGCCGTCCCCCGCAATTTGCCCCATGACGAGCGGCCATCGGAAGCCCGCCCGTGCCGAATCCCCTTACCGACCGCCGCGTCGTCGTCGCCATCGCGCTCGTCTGCTGCTTCCTGTGGGGCAGCGCCGTGCCGGCGGTGAAGATCGGCTACGACCTGTTCGCCATCGCCGCCAGCGACACCCCGTCGCTGATGCTGTTCGCCGGCGTGCGCTTCTGCCTTGCCGGGCTGCTGCTGCTCGGCTGGTCCGCCGCCACGCGGAAACCGATCGTCCAGCCGCCGCTCCGCTTCGGCGAGCTCGCGCTGCTGGGGCTGGTCAGCACCGCCGGGCAGTACCTGTTCTACTACATCGGCCTCGCCCACTCGACCGGCGTGAAGGTGTCGATCACCACCTCCACCAGCACCTTCTTCTCGGTGCTGCTGGCGCATTTCCTCTACGCCAACGACCGGCTGACGGCCCGCCGGCTGCTCGGCTGCCTGCTCGGCTTCGTCGGCGTCGTCGTCGTCAACCTCGCCGCCACCGGGCTCGACCTCAATGTCAGCCTGTTCGGCGAAGGCTTCATCGTCGTCGCGGCACTGCTGTTTTCGATCGCCGGCATCTACGGCAAGGGCCTGAGCGCCAGTATGGACGCCGGCGTGATGACCGGCTGGCAGCTGCTGATCGGCGGCGCCGTGCTTGGCCTCGCGGGGCTCGTCACCGGCGGCGGCTTCGGCGCCTTCGGGCTCGAGGCGGCGCTGCTCCTCGCGTATCTCGCTGCCCTGTCGGCGGCCGCCTTCGCGCTCTGGAGCGTGCTGATGAAGCACAACCCGGTCGGCTCCATCGCCATCTTCAACACCGCCATCCCGATCTTCGGCGTGCTGCTCGCCGGCCTGTTCCTCGGCGAATCCGTCTTCGAGTGGAAAAACCTCGCCGCCCTGCTACTGGTCAGCCTCGGCATCTGGCTGGTGACGGGGGGCGTGAAAGACCCCTCATCCGGCGCTACGCGCCACCTTCTCCCCGACGGGGAGAAGAATCCTCGCGCCGCAGCGCCCTATTCCTCTCCCCGTCGGGGAGAGGGTGGATCGGCCGCAGGCCGAGACGGGTGAGGGGTCTTCAACCCCTCGTCCCCGCGAACACCCGCCAGCGCTTCGGCCGGAAGGCGATCCGGGTGCGCTCGCCCGCCGGGTGGTCGAAGGGCAGGTCGATCTCGATCCGGTCCGGATAGCCGCCCACCTCGAGCTCCACCCGCCGCGTGCCGCCGACGCGCCGGCTCGCCGCCACCACGCCGGCCAGCGCGGCGCCATCGCTCACCAGTTCCACGTCGTGCGGGCGGAAGAACAGGCTCGCCTCGCCCACCGCATCGTGCGGCGCCGGCAGGCCGATGGCGCGGCCGCCCACCCACAGCTCATGGTTCTCCACCGTCACCGGCAGCGAGCTCGATTCGCCGATGAAGCCGAAGACGAACGGGTTGCTCGGCCTGTCGTACACCTCGTCGGGCGTGCCGACCTGCTCGATCCGGCCCTGGCTCATCACCACCAGCCGGTCGGCGAGCTCCAGCGCCTCCTCCTGGTCGTGCGTGACGAACACCGTGGTGTGGCCGGTCTGGTCGTGGATCTCGCGCAGCCAGCGCCGCAGCTCCTTGCGCACCTGTGCGTCGAGCGCCCCGAACGGCTCGTCGAGCAGCAGCACGCGCGGCTCGATGGCGAGCGCCCGCGCCAGCGCCACGCGCTGCCGCTGCCCGCCCGAGAGCTGCTGCGGAAAGCGCTTGTGCAGCCCCGAGAGCTGCACCAGGTCGAGCAGTTCCATGGCCCGCCGCCGGATTTCGGCCGCCGGCGGGCGGGTGGCGCGCGGCCGCACCTTCAGCCCGAACGAGATGTTGTCGAGCACCGTCATGTTGCGGAACAGCGCGTAGGCCTGGAATACGAAGCCGACATTGCGCTCCTGCACCGACTTGGACGAGGCGTCTTCGTCGCCGAAGAAGATGCGCCCCGCCGTCGGCGTCTCGAGCCCCGCGATCAGCCGCAGCAGCGTCGTCTTGCCGGAGCCCGATGGCCCGAGCAGCGCGATCAGCTCGCCCGAGCGGATCTCGAGCGACACGTCGTTGAGCGCCGGATAGCGCGAGAATTCCTTGCGGATGGAATCGACCCGGATGTCCACTTGGCGCCCCTTAGTGCCTGCGATTTCCCGCGAGCTCGTCGCCGAAGCGGAACTCGAGGGCCGTCTTGAAGATCAGCGTCAGCAGCGCCAGCGCGGCGAGCAGCGACGCCACCGCGAAGGCGGCGGTGAAGTTGTACTCGTTGTACAGGATCTCGATATCGAGCGGCATCGTCGTGGTCTTGCCGCGGATATGCCCCGACACCACGCTCACCGCGCCGAACTCGCCCATCGCCCGGGCATTGCAGAGCAGCACGCCGTAGAGCAGCCCCCACTTGATGTTGGGCAGCGTCACCCGCCAGAAGGTCTGCCAGCCGGTGGCGCCGAGCGAGATCGCCGCCTCCTCGTCGCCATTGCCCTGGTCCTGCATCAGCGGGATCAGCTCGCGGGCGATGAACGGGAAGGTGACGAAGATGGTCGCCAGCACGATGCCGGGCACCGCGAAGATGATCTCGATGTTGTTGGCCTTGAGGAACGGGCCGAACCAGCCCTGCGCGCCGAACAGCAGCACGTAGACCATGCCCGACACCACCGGCGACACCGAGAAGGGCAGGTCGATCAGGGTGATCAGGAAGCTCTTGCCCCAGAACTCGTATTTCGCCACCGCCCAGGCCGCCATGACGCCGAACACCAGGTTGAGCGGCACCGCGATCGCCGCCACGGTCAGCGTCAGCTGGATGGCGGCCAGCGACTGCCGGTCGTTGAACGAGGCGAGGTAGGTGTCGAGCCCCTTCTTCAGCGCCTCGACGAACACGATCACCAGCGGCAGCAGCACGATCAGCAGCATGAACGCCACGGCAGTGCCGATCAGCGTCCACTTGATCCACGGCCGCTCGGTGGTCGGCCGGGCGTGCCGGTAGGCCGGTTCGGGCGGCCGCCGGCTGTCATAGACCGCCATGTCGCGCTCAAACATCGCCGAACCTCCTGCGGCTCCAGGCCTGGATCAGGTTGATCACCAGCAGCATGGCGAAGGCGATCACCAGCATGATGCCGGCAATCACCGCGGCCCCCGCCTGGTCGAACTCCTCGAGCTTGATCACGATCAGCAAGGGCGCGATCTCCGACACGTTGGGCAGGTTGCCGGCGATGAAGATCACCGAGCCGTACTCGCCCACGGCGCGGGCGAAGGCGAGCGCGAAGCCGGTCAGGATCGCCGGCGACAGCCGCGGCAGGATCACCCGGGTGATGGTCTGCCAGCGGTTGGCGCCGAGCGTCGCCGCCGCCTCCTCGAGCTCCTGCTCGAACTCCTCCAGCACCGGCTGCACCGTCCGCACCATGAAGGGCAGGCCGATGAAGATCAGCGCAATGACGATGCCTGACGGCGTGTAGGCGATCTTCCAGCTGAGCTGGAACTCGCTGAGCCCGAACGGCAGCCAGGTCTGCGCCGCGATCCACTTGTTGAGCGGGCCCGAGGGCGAGAACAGCGAGCCGATCCAGCCCTTGGGGGCATAGAGCGTCGAGAGGGCGATGCCCGCCACCGCCGTCGGCAGGGCGAAGGGCAGGTCGACGATCGCGTCGAGCAGCCGCCGGCCGGGAAACTTGTAGCGCACCAGCACCCAGGCGACGATCAGCCCGAACACCACGTTCACCGCGGCAGCGATCAGCGACGAGCCGAAGCTCACCTGCAGCGCGCTCAGGGTGCGCGGCGCGGTGGCGATCTGCACGATCTTCTCGATCGGGGTGGTCGCGGCCTTGAGGAACAGCGCGAGCACCGGGATCAGCACGATGAGGCTGAGATAGGTCAGCGTGTAGCCCAGCGTCAGCCCGAACCCGGGGATCACGCTGGGCTTCACCAGGCTCCACCCCGCCCGGTGGCGGGCGGGGGGAACGATGGGGGCGGTGGCGGTCGCCGGACGGACCGCGCTCTGCAGGTTACTGCGCAGGGCTGTAGACCTGGTCAAAGATGCCGCCATCGCCGAAATGCTTGGGCTGCGCGGCTTTCCAGCCGCCGAACAGCGGGTCGTCGATCGAGACCAGCTCGATCTTGGGGAACGCGGCGACCAGCGCCGGGTCGGTCACCTTCTCCGGCTCGCTCGGGCGATAATGGTTCTTCGCGGCGATGGTCTGCCCCTCGGGCGAGTAGAGATACTCGAGATAAGCCTTGGCCAGTTCCGTCGTGCCATGCGCCTCGGCGTTCTTGTCGACGATCGCCACCGGCGGCTCGGCGAGGATCGAGGTGGGCGGATAGACGATGTCGAAATTGTCGGCGCCGAACTCGTCGAGCACCAGGAACGCCTCGTTCTCCCAGGCCAGCAGCACGTCGCCCAGCTCCTTCTGCGCGAAGGTCACGGTCGAGCCGCGGGCGCCGGTGTCGAGCACCGGCACGTGCTGGTACAGCGCCTTGATGAACGCGATGTCCTGCTGCTCGTCGCCGCCGAACGCCTTGTTGGCCCAGGCCCAGGCCGCGAGGTAGTTCCAGCGCGCGCCGCCCGAGGTCTTCGGGTTCGGCGTGATCACCTCGACGCCGTCCTTGATCAGGTCGCCCCAGTCGGCGATGCCCTTGGGGTTGCCCTTGCGCACCAGGAACACGATGGTCGAGGTGTAGGGGGTCGAGTTGTGCGGGAACTCCGAGCGCCAGTTGGCGTCGATCAGCCCGGATTTCTCGGCGATGGCGTTGATGTCGCCCTCGAGCGCCAGCGTCACCACGTCGGCGCTCAGCCCGTCGATCACCGACTGGGCCTGCTTGCCCGAGCCGCCATGGCTCTGCTCGATGGTGACGTTGTTGCCGGTGGTCTCCTGCCAGTGCCTGGCGAACGCCTCGTTGAACTGCTGGTAGAGCTCGCGCGTCGGGTCGTACGACACGTTGAGCAGGGTCTGGTCGGCCGCCCGGGCGGTGACGGCGCCGGCCATCCCGAGGGCGGCGACGAGGCCCGTGACGGCGAGAATTCTGACTGCGCTCTTCATCATGTCCTCCAGGTGAAGAAACGACGATTACTCTAGCGGCTTGGTAGTCATTAACAAGAAAGCGGCCATGCGCGCCCTCACGCGCCGGAGGAAAAGCTTTCTTGCGTGAGCGGGATTTGCAGCAGGAGCATTGCCCAACCCTCCTCTCCCGGGCCGGCAACGAGTATGGCTTTGCGCCAAGCCACACACAAGCCGCCGCGAAGCCGGGTTAACGGAGCAGGGCTTCACGGGTTCCGGCGGCGGTCAGGCGACCGCTTTGGCCACCAGATCGGGATGCTGGGCGATCACCCGCACATAGGCCACGGCGAAATCCGGCGGCATGACGCGAGACTGTTCCCAGTCGCGCAGCGTACCGACCGGCACATGGAAGCGTTCGGCGAATTCCGCCTGCGTCAGGCCCAGCGCGGTCCTTGTCCTGCGGATCAACCGACCCCGGTAACCGCGCTCGAGACCTTCGTGCGTGACGTCGAAGTCCTCCCGATCGTTCGGGTCAGCCGGAATGGCGATATCGCTCATGGAAGAGAGCATACCGGGTTCCAGTGGCGATCGTCTATCCGCGGAGCGACCCCCACCCAGCTGCGCTACCTCGCTTCGCTCGCAGCTCCGCTACCCTCCCCACAAGGGGGAGGGAGACCGGAGTCTCTGCTCAACCCACGGCGTCTCCCTCCCCTTGATGGGGAGGGTAGCGCAGCTTGCCGCGTCAGCGGCTTAGCGGAGCTGGGGTGGGGTGGGCAACGCGCGCCTTACCCGAACACCACCGTCTTCCGCCCGTTCAGCATGACGCGGTTCTCGAGGTGCAGCTTCACCGCCCGGGCCAGCACCCGGCTCTCGATGTCGCGGCCCGCGGCGATCAGGTCGTCGGGGCTCATCGCGTGGGTGACGCGCGCCGTCTCCTGCTCGATGATCGGGCCCTCGTCGAGCTCCGGCGTCACGTAGTGCGCGGTGGCGCCGATGATCTTCACGCCGCGCTCGTGCGCCTGGTGGTAGGGCTTGGCGCCCTTGAACGAGGGCAGGAACGAGTGGTGGATGTTGATGATCTGTCCGTAGAGCCGGGTCGCGAACCGGTCCGAGAGGATCTGCATGTAGCGCGCCAGCACCACGAGGTCGGCACCGGTCTTGTGGAACAGGTCGATCACCTGCTCCTCCTGCGCCGCCTTGTTAGCCTTGTCGACCGGCAGCAGGTGGTAGGGAATGCCCTCGTAGTCGGCGGTCTTGCGGCTGTCCTCGTGGTTCGAAACGATCGCCACCACCTCGGCATCGAGCCAGCCGACGCGGATCTGGTAGAGCAGGTGCAGCAGCGCGTGGTCGAACCGCGACACCATCACCAGCACCTTCTTCTTCTTCGCCTCGTCGACCAGCGTGGTGCGCATGCCGAAGCGCTCGACGGGCGGCTTCAGCCCGCGCTCGAGCGCATCGCGGTCCACCCCCTCGGGCGCCGTGAAGGCGAGGCGCATGAAGAACTGCCCGGTCTCCTGGTCCCAGAACTGGTTGGACTCCGCGATGTTGCAACCGAGGCCCGCCAGCTCCGTCGTCACCGCCGCAACGATCCCCGGCCGGTCGGCGCAGGAAAGGGTGAAGATGAACTTCGCAGACATGGAAGGCTCCCGTGGCAAGTGCCGGGAGGTATTCACGCCGGGCAGCGCAGGGTCAAGGGGCAGAGGGGCGATAGGGTTACGGGCTTGGGCGGCTGTACCTGAAGCCACCCCTCATCCGGCTGCCGCCACCTTCTCCCACAAGGGGAGAAGGCGATGGAACCGCGGCGATGACGGCCTTGAGGGGAGACCGTCAAGTGTTCGCCTTCTCCCCTTGTGGGAGAAGGTGCCCGAAGGGCGGATGAGGGGTCGGCAACGCGCGCCTGCCTACCCCTCCAGCATCCACTCATGTTCCGGTGCGTTGTAGAACTTCCACGTCCGCTTCGGCCCGGCCATGACGTTGAGGTAATACACGTCGTAGCCGGCCACCGCCGCCACCGGGTGGTAGCCCCTCGGCACCAGCACCACGTCGCCGTCCTCGATCAGCATCGTCTCGTCGAGCGAACGGTCGTCGGTGTAGACGCGCTGGAAGCCGAACCCCTGCGGCTTCGAGAAGCGGTGGTAATAGGTCTCCTCGAGCCGGCTTTGCCGCGGCAGGTCGTCCTCGTCGTGCCGGTGTGGCGGATAGCTCGAAGTGTGCCCGCCCGGCGTGATCACCTCCACCACCAGCAGCGAATCCGCCGGCTCCGTCTCGGGCAGGATGTTGGTGGGGTAGCGGGTGTTCGTCCCCACCCCACGCGTCAGCCGCTCCACCTGGTCGGGCCCGATTGCCCGCGGCGGGCGCGCCCCGCGCACCCCCGGGGCCGAGCAGACCGCGACCTCGAGCGGCGTCAGCGCCTCGATGCGCCACTCCGCCCCGGCCGGGGCATAGACCGAATGCGGCGGCCCCTCGAACGGGCTCATCCGCTCGCCGGCAAGGAAATCCTGCCCGTCCACCGTCACCTTGGCCCGGCCGGCGATCAGCACGATGCAGACCTCGCGGTCGTCGCCGCCGCCCTTGGCGACGTCGCCCGGCTCCGGCAGCTTGTGCAGGTCGAAGCCGACATGGGTCCAGCCGGCCGAGGCCGGGGTCACCTGGTGCACGTGGCCCTGCGCCGCCCGCGGCCTAATTCTTAGGTTTGCCATGGTCGTCCTTCGCCAGCTCGTTCTCGAAGTTGATCACGAACACCCACACCGCATAGGCCAGCGCCGCCAGCGTCAGCAGCCCCCAGAACTGGTCGTGGTTGTAGAGCCATTCCCAGCCGCACCACACCGCGATGATGGCGATCAGGATCACCCGCCGGTACAGCGGCTTGAACCACGGCATGGTCAGGATGCGCGGCTTTTCCTCGGGCTTTTCTGTCATCGTGTCCTTCCCCGCTGACAAGGCTCGGGCGAGAAACCGCGATTGCCGACTGCCGATTGCCCGTTCACGCCGGAAAGCCCTGCGTCTCCACCGTGTAGCCAGCCGCCTGCATCACCCGCATCAGCTCCTTGTAGCCCACCTGCGCCATCCGCAAAGGCGGATTCTTGCGCGGATCCTGCTCCGCTTCCACCACGAACCAGCCCTCGTAGCCGTGGTCGGCGAGGCGCTGCACGATGGCGCCGAAATCGAGCGAGCCGTCGCCCGGCACCGTGAACGCCCCGAGCGCCACCGCGTCGAGAAAACTCTGCTTCGTCCGGTCGAGCCCGTCCACCACGGCGCGGCGGATGTCCTTGACGTGCACGTGGTTGATCCGCGCGTGGTGGTTGTCGATCGCTCGCAGCACGTCACCGCCGGCGAAGGCCAGGTGCCCGGCGTCGAGCAGCAGCGGGATCCCCTCGCCCGAATGCCGCATGAAGGCGTCGAGCTCCGGCTCGGTCTCCACCACGGCCGCCATGTGGTGGTGGTAGCTCAGCGGCATGCCCTGTTCCGCGCACCACTCGCCGAACTCGGTCACCTTGCGCGCATAGGCCTTCATCTCGTCGTCGCCGAGCTTCGGCTTCGTCGCCAGCGGCTTCGACCGATCGCCCTGGATCGAGCGGCCGACCTCGCCATAGACGATGCAGGGCGCATCCACCGCCTTGAACAGCTCGATCATCGGGGCGATGCGGTCCTGGTTCGCTGCCAGGTCCTCGTCTACCAGCGTGCCGGAGAACCAGCCGCCGCAGAGCGTCACGTCGGCCGCCCTGAGGATGGGCAGCATGGTCGCCGGATCCTCGGGAAACCGCCGCCCCTTCTCCATTCCGGTGAACCCGGCCGAGCGCGACTGCCTGAGGCACTCCTCCAGCGACACGTCATCGCTCAGTTCCGGCAGGTCGTCGTTCCACCACGCAATGGGCGACATGCCCAGTCTGGCTTTCATTCCCTTGGTCCCCGTTCCTTCTTCGCCGCCCCGTAGCGGGGATGGCAATCAACATATGGATGGCAGGTCGGCGGCTGTGAACGCCCCCTCCACCAGCTTCGCTGGTCCCCCTCCCCCGCTTCGCGGTGGAGGATCCGGGCGTGGCATCGACGGCGACTGCACGTGATCCTCCACCGTGGCGCAGCCACGGGGGAGGGGGACCACCCGAAGGGTGGTGGAGGGGGCGGTCCGAGGCACCTTCCGACTGCCGACTGCCGACTGCCGATTGCCCTCCTACACCCGCTGACCCTTCAGCGCCTGCTCGTACTCCTGCCGCGCCGCGCGTACCGACTCCCGCTCCGACACCTCCGGCACCGCGACGGCCCACCAGTGGCCGCCCGCTTCGGTCGAGAGCAGCGGGTCGGTGTCGATCACCAGCACGGTGGTGCGCTCCACCTTGTCGGCCTCGCGCAGGGCGCTTTCGAGCTCGGACACCGAGAACACCTTGCGCGCCCAGGCCCCCATCGCGGCAGCATGCGCGGCGAAGTCGATCTCCGGCAGCACCTCGTGCCGCGTGTCCTTCAAGAGGTTGTTGAAGTTGGCGCCGCCGGTCGCCATCTGCAGCCGGTTGATGCAGCCGAAGCCGCGGTTGTCGAGCACCACGATGGTCAGCTTCAGCCCCAGCATCACCGAGGTGGCGATCTCGGAATTCATCATCATGTAGCTGCCGTCGCCCAGCATCACCACCACCTCGTGGTCGGGCTTGGCGAGCTTCACCCCCAGTCCGCCGGCGATCTCGTAGCCCATGGTCGAGTAGCCGTACTCCATGTGGTACGAGCCCGGCGCGCCGGCCGGCCACAGCTTGTGCAGCTCGCCCGGCAGCCCGCCCGAGGCGCAGACCAGCGTCACGTCCGAGCCCTTGGCGCGCGCCACGGCGCCGATCACCTGCGCGTCCGAGGGCAGCTCGTTGGTCGGGTCGGTCACCGCCTTCGCCGCCTTCAGCCAGTCCGCCTTGGCGGCTGTGGCGATCTCGACCCAGGGGTGGGCGCTGTGCCGCTCCGCCAGCCGGGCGTCGAGCGCCTCCAACCCAGCCTTCGCGTCCGCCACCAGCGGCAGCGCCCGGTGTTTGCCGGCGTCGAAGGTCTGGGTGTTGAGCCCGATGATCTTCACCCCCTCGGCCTTGAACAGCGCCCACGAGCCGGTGGTGAAATCCTGCAGCCGCGAGCCGACCGCCAGCACCACGTCGGCCTGCTCGGCGAGGTGGTTGGAGGCCGACGAGCCGGTCACCCCCACCGAGCCCATGTTGAGCGGGTGGTCGTGCGGCAGGCTCGACTTGCCGGCATTGGTCTCCATCACCGGAATGCCGTGCCGCTCCGCAAACGCCCTGAGCGTGTCCGCCGCCTCCGAGTAGAGCACGCCGCCGCCGGCGATGATCACCGGCTTGCGGGCGGCCGCCAGCACCGCCACGGCGCGCTCCAGCTCGCCCTGGTCCGGCATCGGCCGCCGCGGCAGCCACACCCGCTCGGCGAAGAACGCCTCGGGGTAGTCGTAGGCCTCGGCCTGCACGTCCTGGCAGAGGCTCAGCGTCACCGGCCCGCACTCCGCCGGGTCAGTCAGCACCTGCATGGCGCGGTTGAGCGCCGGAATGATCTGCTCCGGCCGGGTGATGCGGTCGAAATAGCGCGAGACGGGGCGGAACACGTCGTTGGCGCTGATCGTGCCGTCCTGGAAACTCTCCACCTGCTGCAGCACCGGGTCCGGGGCGCGGTTGGCGAACACGTCGCCGGGCAGCAGCAGCAGCGGCAGCCGGTTCACATGCGCCA
Source organism: Devosia sp. (assembly GCA_051959485.1). Taxonomy (GTDB): domain Bacteria; phylum Pseudomonadota; class Alphaproteobacteria; order Rhizobiales; family Devosiaceae; genus Devosia_A. The sequence continues at coordinate 12,555 of JBQCFF010000069.1, forward strand.
GCGCCGCCGCCGTCACCATGTTGGTGGCGCCGGGCCCGATCGAGCTGGTCGCGGCCATGAAGCGGCGGCGGAAGCTGGCCTTGGCGAAGGCGATCGCCGCGTGCGCCATGCCCTGCTCGTTCTGCGCCCGATAAGTCGGCAGCGCGTCGCGCACTCCGTACAGCGCCTCGCCGAACCCGGCGACGTTGCCATGCCCGAAGATCGCGAACACCCCGCCGAAGATCGGCACGGTCTCCCCGTCGATCACCGTCAGCTGCCGCGTCATGAACCTCGCCAGCGCCTGCGCCATGGTGAGGCGGATG